>CAZMNK010000068.1:0-27556 GCA_964567625.1 uncultured Enterobacterales bacterium
CCCCGCCGACGTGCAGGTCCATCTCCCTGATTTCGTCCTTGGCCTTGTCGTCGGAGCCGCTCACCAGGGTCTGACCGTTGGCGCTCAGACTGCAGCAGGTGACACCGCCGTCGTGGCCTTCCAGGACCGTGACCTCGTCCACCGCCAGGTCCCAGATGCGGATCGTCCCGTCCAGAGAGGTGGAGACCAGCAGGTTCTCCTCGGGGGGAAAGAAGCAGTCGGTGATGCTGTTGCCGTGCCCGTCCAGGCGCGTCAGGAGCTTTCCGGTACGGAGGTCCCAGATCAGGAGGGTGCCGTTGCGTCCCCCTGTGGCCATCTTCGACCCCACCTGGTTGCAGGCGATGGCGGTGACGGGGGATCCCTGTTCGAAGCGCTGTTGCTCCATGCCCAACAGGGCCACCGGGTGCCGGAGACGAAGGCCTGGCAGGCGGTCCCCGAAGAGCGCAGCAATCTCTTCCTCCGGTACCTCCGCCAGAAGGCAGTAGGGGCGCAGCAGGTCCGGCAGGCAGCGTGGGTCTTCCTTCAGCAGGTCCTGGTGGACTCGGAAGAGCGCTCGTACAGCCGGTCCCAGCCCGCCGGTGAGTTCTTCCAGGGCTGGCGACTCCGAGGCCAATCGCTCGGTAAGGCTGTCCAGAGTCAGGTCCATTCGGCCGGGTCCGGGTGGAGGCTCCATGGTATCGGAGATCCGGTCAGGAACGTTCCATCTCGGCTGAGGCCGTGTATTGCCGGGCATGGTCACCACGGCATCCACGGCCTGGCAATCCCGTGGCGCCCGTCCCCCCTCACCGCTACACTGGTGCGGACCGAGGCGGAGGCCGCTCTGTTCCCATGGAAGCAAACGAGTCTGCTGGGCTCCCTGGTGTTGTTCGGCACCGCCTGTGTCCAGGACTACAACATTGTCCCCACACCGGTGGATGTAGACCCGGGAGTGGTGACCGAGTGCCCCTTCGTGCAGGTGGAGGACACCGACTTCTACGCCTATGACTGCAACCCGGTCTTCAGTGCAGAGAGCACCGGGGAAGTCTGGGCCCAGGAGATCGACAGCCTTGCCTTCCTGGCCACGCTCGTGATGGGACACCCCTTCTACCAGCTCTGGTACGTGGGCAAGGCGGGAGAGGGACCAGGTCAGGACTATGGGCTGGGCTATGCCGTCAGCACCCAGGGCACGGACTGGGAGCCGGCCGGGACCAATCCCGGCCTGACCGAGAGTGACAACAGTGCCTGGGACTACTCCAGCATGGACGCACTGCGGGTTGTCTGGGACCCCGAGAGCGCCAGCTACGTGGGTCTCTACCAGGGCTTGAACGTCACCCAGGGCAACCTGGGCCTCGGGGTGGTCACCTCCCTGGATGGACGAAGCTGGGTCAAGCACCCCGCAAACCCGGTGATGAACCTGGCCCAGCCCTACGGTGCTGTAAAGCAGTGGTGCTGGCCCTTGACCCTGACCCTGGGAGAGATCGCAGGCTTCTCTGCCTACGTGGCCGGGGCTTTCAGGGCCCTCGACGCCCGGGACCTGGACAAGAGCAAGTGCGAGGTCTTCTCCCTCGCCGCCGGGGGCCTGTCGGACTGGAACCCCTCCGACACCCGAATCCTGGCCGCCGGCGACGATGGGGCCTGGGACGACCAGGGTTTCATCAGCATGGCCATCGCCGAGCTGGAGGGGGTTCGCTACCTCTTCTACGTGGGATTTGGTGGCTGGACGACCTCCACCGGAGGCTACGTCCATACCGAAGGTCAATTCCTGGGAATGGCCACCTCGGTCGACGGGGGTGCCTGGGAGAAGGATCCCGACATCATCCCGCTCCACCAGACCAGCGTTGGGGAGGTCAAGATGGTGGCCGCCCAGACCGTGGGCAGTCGGATTCACCTCTGGGTCACCGACGAGTACGATAGCGGCCTGGCTGTGGGCTATTTCCTCCTTGATCCCCATCGCGCGGAAGAGGGGGGCGACAGCGGTTGAGAACAGTGGTGACCATCGCCGTCTTGTTCGGAGGCAGCGCCTGTAGCAGCTTGACGGACGTCGGGCTGGAGGACCTGGACGACGGGGTCGACGACTCGTCGGCTGGCGCCATCGTGGGCATTGACAGCCTGGATCCCAACTGGGGCCCCACCGAGGGGGGGACCCTTGTCTCCGTCCTGGGCTGGGGTTTTGACGGAGAGGTGGCTCTCTACCTGGGCAGTGCCTCGCTCGATGTGACGCGGGTCTCCAGTGAGGAGTTGCTCATCGCCACCCCCTACCTGGGCTTCGAGGCCAGTGTGGACGTGACGGTGACCAGTGAACTGGGGGAGGCCAGTCTCAACGGGGGGTTCACCTACAGTGACAGCGGGCCTCCGCCGGAGACCGAAACCGAAGACACCACCGAGGACACGGGAGCACCCCCCACAGGGCTGACCGGAGGCCTGGTGGAGTTTTCGCTCCTGCAGATCGCCTGTCCTGACTGCTTTGGCCTCACCGCTGACCTGACTGTCAGCGCCACTGCGGCCTTCCATGACCCGGTCTCGGACAGCTGGACCAGTTGGTTCCCCGCCAGCGGGACCTGCCTGCAGAATCCTGTCTCGGAACCCGCCTCCAGTTCCTTCAATGACGTGGGGGAATTCGTCTACCTTTCCTCGGGCAGCCGGTCCTTTGGGCTTCGCCGCACCACCGGCGACTCCGGGCCCAGCTACACGGTGGACGGTCTGGACGAGTCGGACTTCATCCGGACCGCCTACTTCGATCTGACCGCGCCGGACGGTGGATTCTCTGTCCAGGACGCCGTCCTCACGCCCCAGGGCTGGACCAACATCCAGCCCGAGGCAATGCTCTACTCCACGGTCCAGAGTGCCTTCAGCGCGACCATCCAGCGAAACAACGCCAGCTTCACCTGGTCCCCCTCCGGCGGAGACGGGACCTTCATGATCCTCCTGGATGTCTACAACGCCGGTGGAACCGCCTACCTGGGACAGGTCCTCTGTCGGGGGCCGGACAACGGTGCCATGACCATCCCCTCGGCCTACCTTTCCTCTTTTCCCAGCAACAGCTTGCTGGGCATCTACCTCTTCCGGTACCAACTCGACACCGCCACCTTGCCCCTGGATGGGAGCGCTCTCGAGGGAGTGGCCCGGATGGGTGTGCTGGGAACCGGCGTCCTGAATTAGACTTCGAAACATGACTTCAGCAGTTCTGGCCCTGGTCCTTCTCACCTCCTGTGAGACAGAGAGCGAAAGCAGTACCACCTGTGATGACATCTGCGAGGAGCTCTACAACGTCTGCCTGTACGAGGCCTATCCCACCCTCGATTCCTGTCAGCAGGGCTGTCTCTACGAGGAGAGCGAGGGGGCGGACATGGAGAGCTACCTCACCTGCATCGAAGCGGCGGCCTGTGACACCTTCGAGATCCTGGACTGCGAGCGAGAGCTGGGAAGCACTGAATAAGACAGGCAGGTCTCTCCCCTCGAGCCCTCTTCCGTCGCGCCAGGCCCCTGTGACGAGGACTGTTCCATAGACGACAGTGGAACGTTCCACCTGGCGCGATCGAGGCTGCACCGGTTGCGCTGATCGCTGTCTCTCACGCGTCTGGCGTGTCTCCCGCCTCCTGGCACACGACGTGCAATGCCACCGTGCAACCTCAACCCAGGAGTGCTCATGCGATGGCTCGCAATGCCCTGCTTGATAGGTCTGTTCAGCGCGATGACCGGCTGCGACGAGACCGATACAGCCCATCCTCTCGATGAAGGCGACCCCGACACGAACACGGACACAGGAGGGGACACAGACGGAGACACGGACACCCACACAGACACGAACACGAACACGAACACGAACACGAACGTCGGTGACTACGCGGACATCCTTCCGGGTGACCCCTGGTCGGGCGGTGCGACCGAGTGGACCTTTGAGAACGCCGGTCTGGACCACTATGCGCGCAGTGTAGGCGACGGTGACAACGTACTCGTGGTGGTCAACGGAGGCCCGGGTCAATCGCACGATTATTGTGAGAGCGTCGACGTCCTGGCGACCACCGATCTCAAGGTCGTGACCTACGATCAACGGGGCACCGGACAGACGGCACATCCCCCGAACGCCAACTACAGCATCGACACCTACGTGGCTGACCTGGAGGCCCTGAGAAAAGACCTCGGCGTCGAACAACTCCACCTGCTGGGCCACTCATTCGGGGGCGTGTTCGCGATAGCCTACGCGGCCGCTCACCCAGATCAAGTGGCCTCTCTCCAGTTGTATGCGAGCACACCGGTGACGGCCTGGGACCTGGATTCGACCGAGTTCGAAGCGCGGATCGCCGGATTCGAGGCCGATGGGACCTTTGAAGAGGGCTACAACGAGATCGAAAACAGCAATGACTGTGCGCCCTATTTCCAGACCATCTGGCCCGTCTACCTGCACGATCCCAGCTTCCCCATGACCTCCTCCCTCGTGTCCACGACCTGTGATCTGGAAACCTTCTTCGGAACGAGTGACTCCAATATGTTCGGCTGGGACTACACCCAGGCCATCCGGACGTTCAGGGCTCCGACGGCCGTGTACTATGGAGAGAGCGACCCCTTCATCGCCGAAAGTCAGGCCATCCCTGGCCACTTCAAGGGAACAGATGTCGAGGAAGTCGAGATCGCCGGGTGCGGCCACTACTGGGAAGAATGCGCGGACGACTTCTTCAACCGAGTCGCGCTATTCCTGGCCGACGTCCTGTAGGCCATGACCGGAGCGCACAGGCGGGGGCTGTGGACCTGGGCCGCGGTGGGGGTCCTGATCCTCGTCGCCGGGTTGACCGCCTGGCGCTACCGACTGCCTGCCCTCGCAGACCTCTCAGCCGATGGTTTCTCGGGTGCGCGAGCGATGGTCACCCTGAAGCGGCTGCTACCCGACGATGAGCCCCATCCCCGGGGGAGTGCCGCCCAGGCCGAGGTGATCGGACGACTGTTGGAGATCCTGGGAGAGCTCGGGCTCGAATCGGAAGTCCAGAAAGCAGAGGCTTGCACTCATTATGGCCCTTGTGCCGAGGTGCAGAATGTCATGGTCCATTTCCCCGGAGAGATGGCCGAGACGGTCCTGGTCAGCGCCCACACGGACAGCGTGGAGTCCAGCCCCGGTGCTGGAGACGATGGGCAGGGTGTCGCCATCCTGGTCGAGCTTGCCCGGTACCTGCGGGATCGGGCGCATCGAAACACGGTCACGCTCCTGTTCACCGATGGCGAAGAGCACGGACTCCTGGGCGCCACCGCGTTCATCGAAGGCCACCCGACGGCAGCCCGGGTGGGCGCCGCCATCAACCTGGAGGCTCGGGGCCAGTCGGGGGTCTCCACGCTGTTTCGCACCGCGGGTGAGGACGCCTGGCTGATCGACCTCTATGCCCGGAACGCCCCACATCCCTTCACTTCGTCTGTGCACCAGGTCGTCTTTGAGACCATGCCCCACGACACCGACCTCTCCATCTGGGAGCGGGCTGGAATCCCGGGGGTCGACTTCGCCTTCATCGAGCGCCCAGAGGCCTACCACACCGCCTTGGACACCGTGGATCGGCTGGAGCCACGCTCGGTGCAGTCCCAGGGAGAAAACGCGCTCGCCATGCTTCGTGGCCTGGTGGATGCCGACCTGGCCAATCCCCCGAGAGGTCACGCCGCCTGGTTCGACGTCATGGGTGTCCAGGTGGTGCACTGGCCACGACCATGGACCTTCTGGTTCTGCCTGCTGTGGTTCGGGGTCACGGCGGTCGGGTGCCTCAGGAAGGGGAGGAGCCAGCAATTGCGCCCAAGGGATCTGGGAGCAGGCACCCTGGTCGTGCTTCTCGCCCTGGCTGGCAGTCTCCTGCTGGGTTGGGGGCTGGCGTCCTTGCCCCTTGCCCTTCACCAGTGGCCCATGGCCCTCGTTGTGGTCCTCAGTGTCCTGTGCTGGTCGGTGGTGATCGCCTGGCTCACACGGGGAGTCTCTCCGCTGGGGCTTCACCTCGCCGCTTGCGTGTTCATGACCATGGCTGCCTTGCCCGTGGCCCTGTTCTGGCCGGGGGTCGCCCATCTGCTGGTGCTCCCGCCTGTGTTCGCGACCGCCGGCAGGCTCCTCGGCCTTCGATGGCCCTCGTCGGAAACCCCGGCAGGCGCTCTCCTCGGGCTCTTTGTCGCGGGGGTCTTGTGGTTTCCGTTGTTGGAGGGGGTGCGCATTGCCCTGGGGCCGACCGCCATCGTGGTTGTGGCTGTGGGGATGGGAGCAGTGCTGGTGTGGGCCCTCCCTCTCTGGCGTAGAGGGGTCTCGGCGTGAGGGCCTGCTGGGCAATCCCTCTTCTTCTCAGCGGTCCCGGGTGTCACCCCTCGATGGCGGACAATCCCGTGACCGCATCCCTGGGGCCGGAGGCTCCGTTCTGGTGGGGAGTGGCCACCTCACCGTACCAGGTGGAGGACCCGGGAGAGGGGGTCTTCGCCACGGATTGGGACCTGTTCTACGAGCGGGGTCATCTCCGAGATGCACGGGGGGACGGCGTGGGGAGTTGGACCCAGATGGCCCGGGACCAGGAAGCCCTGGTCGAACTCGGCGTCAGCCACTACCGCTTCGGTATCGAGTGGGCTCGAGTCGAGCCGGAACCGGGTCTCATCGACCGCGATGCGCTGGCCCAGTACGCGTCGTACGCCCGGTCACTCCGAGAGGCAGGCATCGAGCCAGTCGTCTGTCTGTGGCACTTCACCTTTCCCGACTGGGCGACCGATCTCGACCGTCCGGACGCCAATGGGTGGTTGCATCCGCTCACCGGCGACCGCTGGGGGGCCTATGTGGGCGCGGTGGCCGATGCGCTTGGGCCTCATGTCTCCCTGTGGGCGCCGCAGAACGAACCCAAAGCCCAGGCGATGGCGGGGTACTTTCTGGGCATCTGGCCCCCGGGGGTGTCCGGTGATCTCGGCCTGGTCGCCGCGCAGACCGATGCCGCCATCGAACGGTTCAACGAAGCCGCCGCCATCCTGCGCAGTCGTGATCCAGACGCCAGGATTCTCACCATCCAGAACCAGGTCGCCTTTGAAGCCCAGGCCTGGGACGCGCTCGGCGTGTTCACTCGCATCGGCGACCAGTACAACCACGCTCACCTGGACGGGGTTCACCACCAGGCGGACTACGTGGGCTTCAACTACTACTACCGTCGCAAAGCGTCTCCGTTCGCCGCTGTGGAGGAGACCTGGCCCCGTGGGATCCGGCTCGCCATCGAGGACCTGGAGGCCCGGTACGGCAAGCCCATCATCATCATGGAGAACGGGATCGGCACCGAGAACGATCGACTGCGGCAGGCCTATCTTCGGGCACACCTGTACCAGGTAGAGGCCGCCCGAAGGAATGGCTCGGATGTGCGGGGCTACTTCGCGTGGTCCCTGGTGGACAACTACGAATGGGCGCTGGGTTGGGATGTTCAGTACGGCCTGTACGCCCACCAGGAAGGTCTCCTCGTCCCCAAGGAGAGCGCGCACCTCTACGCCCGGTTCATTCGAGGTGACGAGTCTCCATGATGGACTGAAGGGCGCCAGGAACGGTCTGCGCACTCGTTGGACTTTCCGGGAACTGCGAGCGCCCCACCAGGGTCCCAATACCGGTAGCCCTGGAGTCCTCATGCCCTCACGCGAGTTCCGACCCCCGCTCTTCGCCCCGGACGATGGCCTGTGGAGGGGCGTGAGCATCAGTGCCTTCATCGGGATGATCGTGTTCATGGGCTGGTTGTCCCAGGCCCAGGCCGAACCCACTGATGAATCCTCCGTGGCCCTGGTCCAGGGGATGGCCGTGAGTGAGCGAGGGGAGAGGCAGGTCCAGGCTGCAGGGTCCAACTCCAGGTCTTTCGGAGACAGGGACATTCCCCTGAAGCGGCAGCTGCTCAAGCAAGCCAGGCACGGCAAGGTCAACCCGGCGCTGTTGCTGGAGACCTTCATCGAGCAGGAGGAGGCTCACGGGGGCGGAGATGCCCGGCTCTTGATGGACGAGTTCCTCAGGCGAAGCACCCTTGACTCGAGCAACAGTGTCCTCCAGGCCCTCAACCCCCAGCCCATTGAGTTGCTGGCAGAGTTGAAGGCCCAGATGGTCTCGGACCCTGACCTGGTCTATGTCTCCAACGCCTATTCCTTCACCGAGGTCCTGCTCGCCGACCGCTTGCAGTGCCAGTCCACCACGATGACCATCGCCCTGGCCTGGCTACAGCATGAGACGACTCAGTCGGTCAGTGGTCCGCGTCCGGTCCTGGTGATGAGCATGAACCATGTACAGCCAGGCCTGCTCTACAAGGGGACGCTTCACCTGATGGAGGGAACCTCGCGTGGGGACCGGGTGGCGAAGCTACACCTGGCCCAGCTCGGTGAAGTTCGAGTCGTGGATGCTGCCGATGCGCTGACCTGGACCCTCCTCCGGGGCGACACTCCCCCACGCATGCGGGACCGCATGCTGCTCTTCGACAACCTCGAGGGGGGTCAGCGGTTCAGGACCGGCTCGGGCTCGGACAGCTGGCTTCACCTTCCACACACCTTTGGAAAGTCCATCGTTCTCAGTTCTAGCGCCCGGCCGCTCTCCAGGAACACGGACCCCGCGAAGATGCTTCTTCCCTAGAGCCACACAATGAGGAGGCCTGGTGGGTTGAACGGCACCAGTGGGCCCTTCTCGAGGCAGGGATCAGGGCGTTCCGAGCTCAAAGGAACGGGTGCGCAGCTTCACGCCGCCTTGCTCGCCGTCCGGGATGGGCAACCGGTACTCGACGGTCTCTCCGGCGGCGATGGCCCCCAGAGGAGCGACCACCTCGGTGTTCTCAAAGACAGCGACGGCGACCATGTCGGCCAGGGGCAGGGGGCCGGCATTGGTAAAGGTGGCGACCAGGTCGCTGCCTTCGGTGCCCTCAAAGACGTGGCGCAGGTTGGCCCGGTAGTCGGCCTTTTCGAGGGCTGCCTCCGCCAGGGCCACGTCGACGGCGAGGGCCGGGTCCGGGTAGCTCCGGGAGAGGGCCCTCAGAGAGGAGGCCGCACGCATCAGGTCATCCTCCTCCACGGCCTTCGCCGCGCTGCTTCGCATGGCTGCCGCCTTCTTGAGGCCTGTCTCGACCCGCAGGCCGTCGCCCTTGACGACTTGCCACCCCAGGTCTGCGGTCTCCAGGGCGCCGATGTCGCCAGTGGCTGACACCGACGGTGCCTGGCGTGTGAGCTTCACGGCCCACCGGCCGGCGCCGGCGGACTCCACCGATTCCACGGTGCACCGGGTCTCGGCGCGGATGCGGGCCAGGCCGGCGTCGCCCAGCAGGGCATGGCCTGCAGTGGGCTGGGCGGTTCTCAGTACCTCCACCTCGTCTCGCACCAACAGGGGTTCGAGCAGAGCGAGACCGGCCGCGTCGACGGACAGGCCGGGCGCGGCCAGGCAAGCGGCCAGGGCCGGCGGTTCAGGGTCAGCGCAGGCGAGGAGCAGGGAGAGAATCATGGGGGTCCCGGGCGAGGACTGTACCTATCGCGGCCTCGAGGGGCCTGGGCTAACCCTGGGGCGGTGGTCGCTTGCGGCCAGGGCCCACCGCAAACCCGACCAGGAGGAACCACCCGATCCAACCGGCCCGGGCCCAGGCGCGGGACGGCACCCACTGCAGCACGAGTTCCGTCGAGCCGGAGGGCAGATCCTCGACCTGGATCAGGCCGTTTTCGTGGGCTCTCAACCTGGCCGACGAAGGGCCGTCCAGCTGCCACCAGGGGTGATGGGCCACGCCGACCACCAGGGAACTTTCCGCCGACGGGACATCGACCTGGAGAGTCAGGGCACCCACGGCCCAGGTTTCACCGGTCACCTTGATGGCATTGTCCGGAGCCCAGGCCGTGGGTGTGGAAGCACCGCTGCGAACCCAGGTCACGAACCGTCCCTTCCGGTGGCGGGCCTCGAAGCCACCGAGGGAACCGAGGAGGGCTGCGCCATTGGGGTGGCTGCTGACGAACACGTCGGTCAATGACCAGTCCAGCCGCTCTTGCAGTGACGTCCGCGTGTGCTCGTCGCTGCCGAAGAGGCGACCGAATTGACTGCTCAGCCAGACACCGGTGGGAAACGGCTGGATGCCGTACCAGGTGCCGACCTGGCGCAGGCCTGTGTGATGGCGCGTCAGGGCCATCGGGTGCCCCGTGCCCAGACCATGGGAGGGATTGGCGGTGAAGGTGTTCTGCAGGGCAACACGCCCCCAGGCCGGGTTCTTGTGGTCTTTGAGCCACCGCCACGTCTCCCGGAGGTCGGACAGGTCCCGGGCCTCCTGGGAATGGCGGAGCGTGGCGAGTGGTCGGTTCCACCACCAGGCGCTGGTGATGCTCAGAATGACCAGCGCCACCACAAGGCGAGTACCCCGGTTCGGCCCGGGCCAGAAGGGTCCAGCGAACAAGGCCAGCAGTGCCACCCCCAGGTGCACGAAGGACACGAAGCGCCAGGAGACGGGGCCGAGCAGGGGAGGCAACAGTCCGAGCGCGGTGAGCGCCAACAGGGCCAGGGAGAGCATCGCCAGGGCCAACCCGAGGAGCATCAGCGGTGGAGCCACACCCTGGCGATGGCGCCAGAGTCCGATGGCACCCGCTGTGAACAACCCCGCCGTGACCAGGAACTCACTCCCCAGGAGATTCGTTCGCACAGCCTGGAGCGGCGACTCCCCCAGCAGGGCGACCAGGTCTGTGGGAGCGACCAGGCGCAACAGCAAGGGCAGTGGGCCCAGGTCCTGGTGGCCGGCAGTGCCCGGTTCCAGGACGAAGAGCAGGGGTCCCCAGTAGGCAATCGAGCAGAGAGCCGCGAGTCCCCAGGCACCGAACTCTGCGACCAGGAGGCGCCACGGAACACGCCGGGCCAGGACGTGGGCTGCCAGGCCCGCCAGGCAGAGTCCAGCGGCGGCCAGCAACACAAAGGCGTGGGTCAGGCCGATCACGGCCAGCAGAACCGTCAGCAGTGGCCAGCGACCCGGTGTTCCCGGCCTGCGGGCCAGGACCGCCGCCAGCAACACGAGCAGACCGGTGCCCAGGTGAAAGGTCCACATGCCACCCAGGGCCGAGGCATAGCCAAGGGTGTGGGTCGGCAACAGCAGGTAAAGGGTGGCGACCGCCCAGGCGACGCCAGGCGACCCCCGACCCCGTCCGACTCCGTAAAGGGCAAGGGGGGTGGCCACTGTGCCGGCCCACACAGCAAGCCGGTAGAGTCCCTCGACGGGCAGCCCCAGTCCCGCCAGTCCCGCCAACAGGCCGTACCAGAGGGGGGAGTGCAGGGTTCCCAGGGGCATGCCGCAGAACCCCAACTCGCTCCAGCTCGGAGTGCCCTGTTCCGTGCGTTCGTACAACTCGGCCAGGTGCACGGGATGGTCCAGGACCGTGAGCAGGCCATCGCCGAGCAGGGGCCAGCCCAGCCCCGCGGCAGTCAACACCAGGGCAGCGCAGGCCGCCCCATCGAGGCGGGTCACTGCCCCACGAGCCTGTGTTGGTCGAGCCCGGCCATGAGGAGAACCTACCCCACAACCCTCAGTCCGGTGCCTGTGGGCAACCGGGAAATCCGGCGCCTCATGCCGGGCAGACCCTGGTCAGGGGAGGGAGGAGGCGTTGATGTCCTCGTCAGGAGGCCTGTTGACCGAGGGATCAGCCAGGCCCTACTATTCAGCATCCGTTTGGGTGGATGCCGACTCGGCACCTTCTGAACCCTGGCACGGCAGACAAGGGAGTTCCTGTGCGCTTCGCGACAGCCGCCCTGTTCGCCACTGGCAGCCTGTTCATCGCCACCCCTGTACACGCACTCTCGGTCTTCCGGGAGAGCACCAAGGCTTTCGCGGACTTCTCGGTCTACGTGACCGACACCGAGGCCTTTGCCGACTGCGTCATCTACAGGGAGAAGACCAGGGCCTTTGCCAACAAGGACGCTCTCTGGTTCTTCGAGCCCACCAAGGCATTCGCCGACCGTGCCGTCTACTTCGAGCAGACCCAGGCCTTTGCCGATCTGACCATCGCCTTCACGGACACCGCGGCCTTTGCGCGATGCAAGAAGGCCATCCCGCCCAAGAAGTAGGGGGGACGGGAGAACAGGAAGCACCCATGCGCCAGTCCGTTCACAAGTCCCTCGTTCCCAGGGTCTCTGAGCATCCTGTTCTTCGGGGAAGGCGGGTTGCTGCCAGTCCCCAGGCGAGGGACAGTAGAGTGGGCACTCCAGCGAATCGGAGCCGCAGATGAATCCTCTGGCAGTCAAGGTCCTCGCGAGCGTGTTCTGGTCCTGTTCTCCCGGACAACTCGCGACCCCGAGCGACACGGACAGTGTCACGGATTCTGGCGACACCGGCGACACAGGCGACACCGGCGACACAGGCGACACCGGCGAGGTCTCGGTGGAAAAGACACCCAAGGTGCTCACGATCATGATCGACGGCTGGAAGCCCGAGGTGATCGCCACTGCGAGCACCCCCACCTTGGACGCCCTGTTGGCGACGGCTGCCTACAGCCTCAGGGCTCGGGTCGAGGACACCACCATCAGTGGTTCGGGACAGACCTCGTTTCTCACGGGCGTTCACCGGGACAAGCACCAGGTGCCAGACAACTCCTTTGACGACCCCAATTTCGACGAGTATCCGCACTACTTCAGCCGGGTGAAGTCGGCTCTCCCCGATGCGGTCACGGCGTCCTATTGCACCTGGTCACCCATCCCCGACTACCTGGTCAGCGATGCCGACATCAACGAATTCGTCGACTACGGGCAGGACGGGGACCAGCTCATGGTCGACCAGCTGGTCGAGGACCTGTCCGAGACAGACCTGGACGTGGTCTCGCTCATGCTCTCGGATCTGGACGTTGCAGGACACGACTATGGTTTCGACGAAAACGCTTCGACCTACATCGCCGAGATGGAGAATCTCGATGAACAGGTCGGACGCGTTCTCGCGGCGATCGAGTCCCGGGAGTCACGGGATGAAGAGAACTGGCTGGTCATCATCTCCACCGACCATGCCGGAACCGGGTACGGCCACGGACTGAACATCCCGGAGCACCGCCTGGTTCCGCTGGTCATCTCTGGAGAGGATGCCGCCTCTGGCGTGATCTGGCCCGCGCCCGACGCGGTGGACATCGTCCCCACTGCGCTGAAACACCTGGGCATCGAACAGGATCCCGCCTGGCGCCTTGACGGTCGCGCGGTCGGCTTCGAGGCCACGGCGCCTCCCGAGGCTGCGCTGGACATCAACCTTGTGTTCAACGGCGACGCCGAGTACGAGCGGGGCTACGACGACTTCAGGCCG
The DNA here is from genome assembly GCA_964567625.1 of uncultured Enterobacterales bacterium. Taxonomy (GTDB): domain Bacteria; phylum Myxococcota_A; class UBA796; order UBA796; family CAJQPC01; genus CAYFPX01. The sequence continues at coordinate 13,215 of CAZMNK010000068.1, forward strand.
GACGCCGCGGTTCCAGGTTGGACCGACACGGACTACGCCACGGTCATGGTCTACGGGGCCCCCAGTGGTTTTCCCACCATCCTGGACCCGGGTCCCGACGACCGCGGCAACAACTTCTTCTGCGGCGGCGGAACGACTGAAGACACGGAACTCACACAGACCATCGATCTCTCGGCCATTGCCAAGGAGATCGCTGTGGGCACGACCTATACCTTCTCGGCATTCGTCGGTGGCTACAGCACCCAGGACGACCGTTCGCAGGTCACGCTGACCTTTTCCGACAGCAACCAGAGCGCCCTGTATTCGGCCACGGTGGGTCCACTGACCGCCGATGACCGTGGGGGCGTGACCGGACTTTGGGAGCAGTCCACCACGGGGAACGTGCCCAGTTCGGCGGCGTACGCGACCCTGACCATCACGGCGATTCGGGCATCGGGTGAGAATGACGGCTATGCCGACAACGTCTCGCTGGTGATCAGCGCCAGGTAGGTCCACGGCTGGACGTGGGCGCAACCTCGCGCCGGGGGCATCTGGCCCTGCTGGACCCTGCCTCTTTCCGGCGCTGACGGGGTGGGCATCCTGGAACGCCCCGAGGCCGAGCGCCCGCAGGACCAGGGATGCCGACTCGGGAGAGGAGCGGCAGAGGGCGACCGGAAGAGAGAATCCAACAAGGGATCTCCAAGACCGCGAACATCGGACTGGCCGACAGCCAGCCGCGGTAAGGTCGCCTTCAGCGAAGGTGGACCATGCAGCTTTATACAAAGATCCTTCTGGGCATGCTCGTCGGAGTCGTCCTCGGCTTCCTGGTGGGGCCGAACTCTTCATTCCTTCCGGACGACGGGGTGTACCTCAGTCCAGCGGCCGTCGTTGTGGATGCAGCGGGTGGAGGCGCCCAGGTCGCCCTGGCGACGGGGATCGAACGAGCACGGATCCTGGAGGAAAAACCGGGCGAACCAGCCTGGCTCCAGGTCGAATGGACCCTGACGCCAGGTGACCTGCTTCGCCAGAAGGCGGCGGGCGTCACGGCGGCTGACAATGCCGAGGCTGGGGCCCAGGTCCAGGGCTGGGTGGTCGACAGGCAGCCGGAGGTGCGCCACTTTGCCCCCATCGGCCTGACGCTGGTCCAGTACACGGAGTGGATCGGGCTCCTGTTCCTGGCCCTGATCAAGATGGTTGTCGTCCCACTGGTCTTCTTTTCGCTGGTCGTGGGGGTGGCCTCTCTCGGGGACTTCAAGGCGTTGGGACGGCTTGGGGGTCGGACCATCGGCTACTTCATGTGCACCACCGTCGTGGCCCTGACCATCGGTGTGGGCCTCGCAAACATCATCCAGCCCGGAAAGCTGCTCTCGGAGGAGGACCGGGCCTCGCTGCTGGCCTCCTATGGGGGGTCGGTCGGTGACACCGTGGCCGGGGCGGCCGAGGCGCCGACGCTGGTGGAACAACTGGTCGGCATTGTTCCCACCAATCCGCTGGCTGCGCTGGCCAACGGGGACATGCTCCAGGTGATCTTCTTTGCCCTGATGCTCGGCGTGGCGCTCACCATGATGAAGACTGAGCGTGCCGAGCTGGTTGTGGACGTGTTCGCGCGACTCAACGACGCGATGGTGATGCTGGTCCACATCGCGATGATCCTGGCCCCGTACGGGGTCGCAGCCCTGTTGTTCAAGGTCGTTGGCAGCACGGGGCTGTCCGTCCTGATCGCCCTGGCGGTCTACGGCCTCGTGGTCGTCCTGGGGCTTCTTGCCCACCTGGTCTTCACTTATGGCTCGGTCGTGAAGTTCGGGGCCAAACTGCCGCTGATAGGTTTCCTCAGCGCCCTGAAGGAGGCCCTCCTGGTCGGGTTCTCGACCTCCAGTTCCTCGGCGACCCTGCCGGTCACGATGGGGTGTTGTGAAGACAACATGAACGTGAGCAAGAAGATCACCAGCTTCGTCCTGCCCCTGGGCGCCACGGTGAACATGGACGGTACCGCTCTGTACCAGGGAGTGGCCGCGATCTTCATCGCTCAGATCTACGGGATGGACCTCGGGATCGCCGAGCAGACCACCATCGTGGTCTCGGCCACCCTGGCCTCTGTCGGAGCAGCGGGGGTTCCCGGTGCCGGAATGATCACCCTGGCCATGGTGCTCACCGCCGTGGGGGTTCCCACCGAAGGACTGGCTCTGATCCTCGGTGTGGATCGCCTGCTGGACATGTTCCGAACCGCGACGAACATTGCCGGAGACAGCGCAGCGACGGTGTTCATGGCTCGTCTGGAGGGCGAGGATCTGAGCATCCTGACCGACGCGCAAGACGCCGCCGACCCCGATCGGGGGTTCGAGGGACGCCTGGACAGCGGGGCCCAACCTGTTGGTGAGAACCCGGAAGAGGCGGTGGAGAGCACGGAAGAGAATGCCTAAGATGGAGCCGCCGATTGATTCGCGGCTCCATGGACTGAAGCCCTCGGCCACCCTGGCGATCAACGAGCGGACGAGGACCCTGAGAAGGGAAGGGCACCGTGTCTTTGCGATGGGCTTCGGGCAGTCGCCCTTTCCCGTTCCAGACCCTGTGGTGAAGGCCCTGCGAAGCCACGCGGGCGAGAAGGACTACCTGCCGGTGGCGGGGCTCTGGGAATTGCGCGAGGCCGTGGCCGAACACCATCGGCGGGTGGACGGTATCGAGATCGAACCGGAGGGCGTTCTCATCGGGCCCGGTTCGAAGGAGTTGATGTTCCTGTTGGCTCTGGCTCACGACGCCGAGATCCTCCTGCCGACACCCTGCTGGGTTTCCTATGGGCCCCAGGCCCGGCTCGCGGGACGCCAGATTCGTCTCCTGGAGACCCGGTTTGAGGATGACTGGAAGCTCGATCCCGGTCTCCTGGAGCGACATTGCGCGGAACAGCCGGGCAGGGCCCGAACCTTGATCCTGAACCACCCATCGAATCCACACGGCGGTGCGTACACCCTCACCGAACTGCAGGCACTTGGTGAAGCAGCACGCCGGTCTGGCGTGCTGTTGCTCTCCGACGAGATCTACGGGGAACTCCATCACCAGGGCGCTCATGTCTCGGCGGCCCGGGCCTGGCCCGAGGGGACGATCGTGAGCAATGGGCTCTCCAAGTGGTGCGGTGCCGGTGGTTGGCGGCTGGGTACCTTTGCCTTTCCCCGAGCGCTCTACCCGCTCAGGGATGCCATCGCCGTCCTGGCAAGCGAGACGTTCACCTCCGTGTGCGCTCCGGTTCAATACGCAGCGATTGCCGCGTTTCGCGGAGGTCCGGACATCGAGCAGTACCTGGCTCATAGCCGCAGGATCCTGGCGGCCCTGGCCGACCCTCTCGTCGCCCGGTTCCGCCAGGCCGGGTTGGCGGTCTCAGAGCCCTTGGGTGCCTTCTACCTGTTCCCCGACTTCTCACCTCACGCCGCGGCTCTGGCGGCAAGAGGGATCACCGACAGCGTTGCCCTGTGCGATCGCCTGCTTGAAGAGGCCGGCGTGGCTCTGCTCCCGGGATCCAGCTTTCAGAGGCCTCCCCACGAGCTCACGGCTCGACTGTCCTACGTGGATTTTGATGGCCGCAGGGCGCTTGCCGCCAGCCAGGACACCCCACTCAGTCAGCCCCTCCCACAGGGGTTTTGCCAGTCGACCTGCCCGGACGTCCTGGGAGGTGCCGAGGCGATAGTCGACTGGCTCGGTGCGTAAACGGGCGTACCTTGGTAGAATGTCCCTGTCCCGTGACCTCTTCCGGACGCGGCGCAACGGTTTCTGTGAGGAGGCATGATGGCTCCCGTCCTTCGATGGGTCATTCCGTCGCTGATGCTGATCGTCGGCTGTCTGCCGACGGTTCCCAGTGACACAGACCAGGCTGACCTTCCAGATGACGAGGAGGGGCCGGGCTCCCTGGCATGGGCGGACGACGACATCACCTGCGAGGAGACCAGCGATTGCCTGGTCGGCGAGACCTGCGCTGATGGTGTCTGCCAGGTGGAACGATGCACCGGAGAAATGGATCCCACGGAATCCCCGCTGGGTGAGGTCCTGGTGCTGTACCAGGAGAACGAGATCGCGGTCGCCGACACCGTCACCTACCAGGGCAACTACTGGATCGACGCCTACGCACCGGATGGCAGCAAGCTCTCCTACGAGTACTCCTGGAACACCGGAAACAGGACCATCGTGGACATCGCTGGGGGCGACGTCAACGGCACCCGGCCCGAGGCCTACGTGGCCGCCGTGAGCGGCCAGAAGAAATTCGGCGTGTTCTCGGACCAGGGCGTTGACTGGACCGACCTGGACTTCGTGCCGACGGCCCTGGCCGTCGCCGACACCGAGGGCGATGGCATCAAGGAGGTCGTTGCGGCCTCGTCGTCCGGCGATGTCGCTGTCTGCCATGTCTCCAGCGGGGACTGCGAGGTTTGGGGATTCGACAATGGCGTGTCGGTGCTCGACGTTTCAGCGGGGGACATCGATGGCGACCTCTACGAAGAGGTCGTCCTGCTGCTCGAGTCCGGCGGTTCCCACTACATCTATGGATTGAACCTGGACGCCGAGTTGACCGGTCAACCGGGTGACTACCTGGGCGAGGCCGACGACGAGCCCCACCGGATCACGGTCGGCGACATAAACGGGGACAGGCAGGCCGAGATCATGACCCTGGTCGACGGTGGCTGGTGGGACTGGGTCGATGACCAGCTCTTCACCTACGGCGCGGCAATCTCAGAAGACGAGGGCATCGTCGCCCGGGTGGGGACCTACGAGGTCGACGGGTACGTCTCACTGGCCGACCTGGAAGCCAAGGACACCGACATGGACGGGGCCAGCGAGGTCTTCATCCTGGGTACCGAAGGCACCGTGTTGAAGCTGATCGCCAGTGGCAGCAGCTATCGGCCACCGGTCGAGATCGCGCTGAGCCTCAGTACTGACCCCGACCGCATCGCCATGGCCGACCACGATGGCGACTCTCCCCGAGCTGTCCTGACAGAGGGCCCGGTGACCTGTCAGGGGGCCCCCGTGCCGACGGCCCTGTTCTTGCTGCCGCCCTATGACAAGGACCACAGCGACGGTCAGAGCTACGTCTACTGGGGCAATGGCGAGAGTTCCAGCGAGTCCTACAGTGACACGGTGTCCCTGGGACTGAACCTGGACATCGGTGTGGGCGCAAGCTTCTACGACGTCTTCGCCGCCAGTTTCAACGAGACGGTGAGCTGGAGGTCCTCCCAGACAACGACCAACACCTCGACGAGGTTTGTCGGCAACCGGTTCAAGTTCGAGGCCAACCCGGATCTCTACTCCCAGTACTACGGAGCCGTGGTGCTCTCCTGGGGCTGCTTCGATGCCTATGTCTACGAGATCGAGGATTCCGGGAATCACTACAGCGGCTCTCACGGCGAGAAGATCGTCATGACCGTTCCGACTGGCGGTGGCGTGTCCCTGTGGTCGACGTCCCGGTACAACGCACTGGCTGAAGCGGTCGGCGGCATGCCGACCATGGACATTCCCTACGCGGTCGGCGAGGTGGACAGCTACCCCACCCAGGCCGAGAACCTGGACGGCCAACGACTGTACAGCAAGGACCTGCTCTTCCCGAACACCAACACCTACCAGGTCTCTGACGTGGGGATCGTCGGCTGGTGGTTGATGGCCGGTGAAGAGGAGACGACGGAGTCGATGCTGGAGACCGAGTTGGGTCTGAGCGCCTCGATCACCGTCGCTGGCGTCAAGGTCGGTGGTGGTACCAGCATGGGCTGGGGCTCCGGCTACAGCCTCTCGGTCGGTTCTGAAGCCACCTTCTCCGGCGGCTTGCCGCCCATTCCCGACCAGTCGGACACCCCCGAGGATGAGTACGGTGCCTATGCCTACCGGGTGAAGCCGGTGATCTACATCCAGGAGTACACCGACGGGAATGGTGAGGATGCGGCCTTCTACGTGCAGACCTACTCCGTAGAGAACTGATTGCGCCTTCCGCACCTGGCTGCGGCCCTGGTGTTCCTCTGTGGTTGCGGGGGGGTTCTGGAACCAGGAGAGTGGGGGACCTTCCGCTACTTTGGCGAGGTCGCCAGCGAGCCCCCCATGAGGCTGATCCCCCCGGCTTCGGACCGGGATGGCAACGTCTACGTGCTCTATGGATCACGGGACCTGCTGGAGAACACGGTCTATGTCGGTCATCGGCTCGGGGGCTGGTCCGGGGGCTGTTCCACCCATCGGGGTGACTTTGGCATCCACGGTTTCGTGGGTCGGACCACCTCTCGGATGTGGTACTGGGCAGGCGATGGCCTGGTTGCGGTGGACGGTGAAACCGGGGGCTGCTCCCAGGTGCTGGCCAGCGACCCGAGTTCCGGGACCGAGCTTGCCTTTGTCGCCGTCGTTCCCTGGGTAAAGGACACGCCATCCAGGGTGACCCTGACCGCCATGGTCCAGGGCACCACCGATCCCACTCCGTTCCTGGTCAGCATCGACCTGGATCAGCAGCGCTACGCCTCGCTGGAGAGCTTTCACGCCTCCCAGGCCGAGGACGTCATCGTGCTGGGAACCGGTGCGGATCCCGAGACCGGCGTGGGGTACATCGCGGTCAGCTATACGCAGGCCGACCAACGGGTGGACGAGGTGCTGGTGGTTGGCAGCGACGGAGCGCTGGACGACGTCATCCCACTCCAGCTGGACGAACCCCCCCAGGCCTACATGGTGCAGGGCTTCCTCCAGACCTCTGATGCCGGGCTCTCGGTGGGTCTGCTCACCGACGGCAACCTGCTGATGTTCGATGACGACACCGGCTTCGTGAGCTCGGTGGATGACCTGGCGCCAGGTGGCCTGCTTCGCTACGAGGGCGACCTGTGGTTGACCGGCGAACGAGAAAATCGGCCTGCGACGGTCTCCCTGGGCAAGGACGGCAGCCAGGGTAATCCACAGGTCTGGAGGGCGTCCGAGGATGCCTATGACGCCCTGGAATCCGGAATCCGGGTCCTGGATGAGCGCGTGGTGCCGGCCAGCAATGCGCAGTGGGACGAGGCGCTCTCCGCACTCCACCGGTTCCCACTGATCAGTCCGCATCCACTGGACATCTATGCCCTGGAAACCAGTGGCTGGTTGGTAGCGGGGCCCGGCTACCGCACCTCGGTCGAGGGCTACACGGCCGTGGCCTTTGCTCCGCTGGGGTTCAAGTCTCCATGAAGGCGTTGCTCCTGTTGGCATCCCTGCAGGTCTGGGCAGCGGAGCCGGCTGTCGAGGACACCGAGCCTCGGAGAACCGTGGATCTGGAACTCAACGGCTACCTGGCGCCCCAGTTTCATGCGGTGTACCGCCCCCTGGGCACACCACAGGACCGGACCCAGGTTGGCATGGAGGAGAGCCGAGCCGGCTTCATCTTCCAGGGCGATCCGATCCCAAAATGGCGGTACACGGTCCACCTTGTCGTCGGTGCGGATGCCTTTTCGGCGGTCACAGACGTCGCGGTTGTGGACGCGGACCAGGACGGTACCGTCGACACGACCACGACCACCGGCCAGGACGCCATCGGGAGCATCCTCGAGGAGGCGTCCATTGCCTGGCAGCCCTTTGAGGCCCTTGACCTTCGCGTGGGTCGGATGCGGATCCCCTTCACTGCACAGGCCCAGAGTGCCGCCACGAGCCTTCTCTTTCCGGACCGGGCCAGTGCCACAGCCGTGTTCCTCCAGGCCACGGATCTCGGTGGGCTGGCAGAGTTCCAACTCGCCAACCAGTTGCTGAAGGCCTCGGTGGGATTGTTCAATGGAACTGGCCTGGCGGCGGGGGCTTCGGACCAGGTGGGCGTGCTCTATGTCGCCCGGCTGGACCTGCAGCCGCTCGGGCCCTTTGACTTTGCCGAGTCGGACCGCAACCAGGGACCGCTCCGGATGGGACTCGGGGCGGGTCTCGTCTTCCATCCCTACACGTCCTACGACTCGGCGGGCTACCCCGTTGTCAATGTCTACGACCTGAGGGGAAGCGTCTCGGCACGGGTGGCGGTGCAGGGGGTCTACCTCTCGGCCGAGGGCCTCTGGCGCTACCAGCAGGACACGCTGAGCAGCCGCCCGGTCTCGGCATGGGGAGGCTATTGCCAGGCTGGCTGGGCCACCCCGCTCGGGGTGGAGCCCCTGGCCCGGATCGGGCGAGTGGTGGAGGATGCCAGCTTCGACCCTCGGACCACGATCTGGTCCGAGGGGGGCGTGAACCTCTACCCGGATCGTCTGGGCGTGGATCCGGATGCCGTCAGGGTGACCCTGGCCTATGTCGGGGAGTACCGGATCACCGAACAGGAGTCCTCTCACGGTCTGCTGGCCCAGGTACAGCTCCAGTGGTGAGTCAGCCAGGTTGAGTCATCGAGTCACTCGTGCCGACAGGGGCACATGAGTTGTTCTCCCATCGACTGATCCTCGGTGCACTGGTTGCCAGGGCTCGGTGGAAGGCTTCAGGCCCCGGGCTCGAGACAGGCCAGGAACTGGTACTGCACGGTGGTCCGTATCGTTCGGCCGTTGCAGACCAACTCGGCTTCAGGTCCCTCGCCACATGACGATTAGGGGTCTTCATTTGTCCCCTGGAGTGCCCATGTCTGGAGAACCGCGTATCGTCCGACTCTACAGCCGGATGTTGGTCGGGGGTGCGGAACAGCACATAAACCAGCTCCTGGCAGGATTTCCAGGGTCCGAGATGGTTGTCGCTGGCCCAGAAGGTCCGGCAGCGGTCCAGGCACGGCAACTGGCCGCCCGGTACACCCACGTGGAATCCCCGAGACTGACCGGGATCGTGGAAGCCCTTCGTGGGGCTGACCTGGTTCACATTCACACGGTGAACAACGAGCCAGTCCTCCCGCTTGCGGTCCAGCTCGCCGGCGTGGGTCGTATCGTACAGACCGTCCACAACACCTTCGAGGCTCGCTATTGCCAGTTCGTGGACCACAGCTTTCTCATCGGAGTCGACACCATCGACTGGATTGAGACGCCTGCACTGTCCAGCCAGATCGGTGAAGGAGTACCGGTACCCGATTCCCTCCCGGACTTCACTCCCTGGGCCGTCGAGGGCCGGCCGATTCGGCTGGTGGAGGTACGGCGAGAAGACAAGTCAATGGCCTGGACGCTCGAAGAGGTGCTGGCTTCCGGCGCACTGGATGGACTGGATTGGGAAGCGTGGATTGTCGGGGTTGGGGGCGAGTCGAGTGACCCTCGGGTTCACCGGGTCGGTGAACAGGAAACCCCGGACCGCTTCATCGAGGAGGCGGACATCCTGGTGCATGGAAGTGCCACTGAGACGTTTGGTCGAACGGTCTACGAGGCCATGTCGCTCGGGACGCTGCCCATGGCCACGCCCATTCCGGCCTTCTCTCAACGTCTGATCGACGGAGAACAGGTGTTTCTGGCTTCCGACATGACGCTGGAAGCCGGGGCGAAACGATTGCGGGAAATCGCGGATCGGTTCGCCACAGATCCCCAGGAATACCTGCGACACCGGGCAGAAAATTTCGAATTCGTGCGCAAAAACGCCAGTGGGGCTTCCATGTTGGAGAGCTACAGGCAGGGGTACCAGCGCATCCTCTCCGCTGATCTTCCTGCTCCCCGCAGCTTCACCCCGGACGATGTCTCGGACTCGGACCTGGTCCACCTGGGAGAGATCTTCGACCAGGTCATGAGCGGAAATGGACTCGCGAAGAATCGACTGGATCTGCTTACTCCGTCGGCCCGAGGGATTGCGCTCTGGTTCCTGGCTGACACGAAGCTGGTTCGAGACGACCAGCGCGTCCCGCTATTGCGCAAGGCCCTGGACCTGTTGGGGCCACGTCTGGCGGTCTGCCTTTCCCTGGCCGGAGCCGCTCGTCATCGGAACCAGCGGCGCCTGGCAGCGAAGGCTTTTGACCTGGCTCGACAGGCGAATCCCTATGTGACGACCTCTTTTCTCGAACTGGTGGACTACCACCTGGGTGAACGCAACTTGGACGCAGCCAGGGCCGAACTGGAAGCACTCCTGGTCCATACGCCAGGTCATCCACTGGCCATCCGCTATCTTGAACAGATCGCCGGTCGGGGACGGGCCCGGGAGAGGAAGAAGGGTCTCTTCCAGGAGTTGAAGCGATTCAAGCGAATCATTGTGACAGGACCCCATCGGAGTGGCACGACCGTCGCGGCGGAGATGATTGCGCGGGACACCGGCTTTGAGGCGGTACGCGAAGAACAGTTCGACTTCTACCGTGCCGACATGTTGGAGGGGCTGCTCCAACGGGACCAGGTGGTGGTTCAGTGTCCGGCGCTATTTGACCAGATGCCGAGCCTGAGCTGTGATGACACCGCAATCGTGCTGATGCGACGCTCGTTGGAAGAACTGGAGGCTTCGAGAGGCCGCATGTTCGCCCCGGGAACCGGTCGGAAGATGAGCGCCGACGAACAGAACGAATCCCAGTTGGTACGACTGGGGCGGAAGGAAGGCGATGCAGCGGAGTTGAAGTACCAGATCTGGGCGGAATGGGTGAAGTCCGGCGACCTGCACAACCCCATCGAGATGGAGTACGCGGCCCTTGCCGAACACCCCATGTGGGTCAGCAAGGATGACCGTCGTAAGCTGGGCAGCCAATGGCACAATCGACGGACCCAGTTGTAATGGGAACCGATCTGGGCTGACTGTGTGCCAGGAAGCTCAAGGCCCCTTCGCCACGGCTGCTCTTGTCCTGATGAGCCGCTTCGGGACGATCAGAATTCCGTGAAGGTGAGGTAGTCGTCGTCGTAGGTCTGGCGGATGGCATTCCGTGCGGTATCGGTGACCTCTGGGCGCGGTCTGGCATCGCTTCGATTGAGATGACCCAGACGAGCGGTCATGCCGAGGCGCAGACGCACGCGTTCGAACCCCGGTTCGAGATCGCTGAAGGGGATCAGTTCATCCACCAGGCAGGCTCTGGTTTCTGGATCGCAGAGATAACTGTACTGGGAGCGAAAAAAGAAATGACCATTCGCAACCCGGCTGGGGACAATCTGGCAGGCGAAGGCATCAAAACTCACCGATTTCAGGCCCGGTAGGTAGCGCCACATGGAGATGATGCGCTCCAGTGGATCCCGAACAATGGCGAACTTGAAGAAATCACGGAAGACCGTCGGCGGTAGGAGCCCACCGTCGCGATATTCTCGGGCATTCAGGTGGGCCAGTCGGTCAGGCAGGGCATCGCTCCACCCCGGGGGCTTGGGGAGGCATGCGAGCAGGTAGCGATGCGCGGTCCAGGTGAGGCTGGAATCGATGTCATGAAGGAAGGCCTGTTCGACGGACTGGCCCGCACACTTCGGGATGTGCACGAAGAGCGTACGGTGCGCCAGGGAGATCAAGGGCCCCTCTCGTTCAAGGCAAACGCCTTGCCGCCGGTGTCCAGACTGTAGAAGAGGCGGGTGAAGGAGCTCAGGCCAGTCGATCTCTTCATGGAATCTCCTGTAGTCAGACCCGGTGCAGGAGGCCAACTTCGGACCTGAGAGGCCTCCTCTGCCTCGGATTGAAGGGAATCCTGCTGGCCCTGGCTACCCCTGAACCCCTCCACTACATGGGCTGCAAGAGGATGTCTATTTCGGACACGGATTCGGATTTCACCTCCAGTGGATTGCCCAGGAAGACCCCGAATGGGTCGCCTGGGGAGGGTCCATCCCTGTCGAGGTCAGCCATCACCTCGATCAACATCGGTCCGAAGTTCGCGGGGGCCAGGAAGCTGAACGGGCCTGTCGTTACCTTGAGCTTGCCAATCAATCGACGGCCGCCGGGGACGAGCGGGTCGGGCGCAAAGAGATCCAGGTCCACAACCTGCGGCTCGGAGACTCCCTCGGCCAGGAGGATCCGGCCAGAAATCCGAACGGGACTGTCCCCCAGATCTTCGAACGGGGAATCAGGGTTGACCGGCTGAAACGTCCCGCGCGTCCAGGCCACCAGACCCAGGAAGAGCACCAGAGAGATGACGGCAGCAAGGCGGAGTCGGGCCATGGGTCCTCGGGATGCCCCATGGTCAACCCCACAGGGCGTGAACTCAAGTCCTGACGCGGCATGGCCCGTGGCCTGTGCACCCCACCGTCACCTCGGTGCCACCCCCAGCCCGCCTCGCGGAAACCCACCAGGCCGGGCGTCTGGCAGGCGTGACGGCCAGGATCGGTCAGCAAGCAGAGGGCCTGGTCCGGCGGTCCATGGGCGGACCTTCTGATCATCGCGGACACGGGCGGGGCGAGCAAGCCGGTTCTGACGACGGAGACCGGATGGCCCACCGGGTTGGGGGCCTACGGTGGCCGCGAGAAATTGGCGGACTGGACGGTACAGGCCTGGGAGCAGGAATGGCGCGACAGCCGGATCCGCGCCGTCATGCCATTCCCACTCCAGGATGGCGCCTGGGATGAACTCTCCTGGCTCCAGACCAGTGAGGCGACCTGCCGGGTCTCTGACACCGTCCGGGATTGGCGCTCCGCCCTGGTCTTGCCGGAGCTCTGCTGAAGGCCTTGTGGGCAGGGCCCGCAGGGGTAACTGGCAGGGCCCTTGCACGCCGCCATCCAATTATCGAGAATAGCTTCGCTTCAACGCTTCTGAGGTCGATACCCGCTGCCCATGGTTGACCCTTCCCATCCATCTCTCTCGAAGTCCCTGGACAAGCTCGTTCAGAGAATGGAGAGGGCCTTTCGATCGTACCGACTGTACGAAGCTCGGGGCATGCAGTACGAGTCCCATGTCCGAGAACTGACCAGCCAGGCCGCTCTGGCCACAGAACAGGGCCCTGCAGTCCTGACCGTGACGCCACACGGACTCCAGACCTCCGTGGCTCATGAATCCGACGATGCTGAGATCAATCGCTCCTGGTTCGAATTGTTCGAACAGGGCGCCCGCCAGATCGTCTTCCTGCGGGGTATCGAGAGCGCTGAAATCCGAGAGATGCTCCACATCATGGCAGGTCCTGATTCCGGCGGGGAGGACATCGTCACTTCCATCTGGCGCCGGGAAATGCCCCACATCCAGGTGGTGGTGGCCCGCACCTTGATGCGCGGACTGAATCTCGAAATGGAGACACAACAAGCCTTGTCAGCGAAGTATGGCCACTGGCGCAACATGCTCGCTCCCGATTCTGAGGTCAGGGACCAGCGCGTCCAGTTGAGTCCAGATGATCTTCGCGTGCTGGCCTTGAAGGAAGACCTGATGGGGTGGTGTGCAGACTGTGTCGAGACCGGTTCGGAACCCTTACAAACGGGGCTGTTCGAGGGAAGGACGGAGGTGATCGATGATTTCCTCGATCAGCTTGGAACGCTCGAAGCCGCTGACTCGGACCAGATCATCCGCCAACTCCTTGGCTCCTATGCGCGGATGGGGCTTGGTGATCGCGTCAATGAACTCTTCACCAAGGTTCAGGAACACCCCGAGTTGTCCGAGTGGTCGCTCAATCGGATGCTGTCCGCCGCCGGGGGAATCGAGGCACTCATTCCTCTCATCGAGTCCGGTCCAAGTGCATTCCGTGAATCACTCTCGGCGCTTGCGATCACTGACGCAGAGACCCTGGAAGAGTTGCTCCAGAATGTCGAAACTGAAACCGTTCGCGATGAGATTGAGGCACTGGTCATCACCGAGGCCAATGCCCCTCTGGCCTTCCATTCCGGGCGGATTCGAGGCGCTGCGAGCATGGAACAACAGCGCGCAAGCGTCCAGGCGCTCTTCGACATGGAGACGGAGAAGGGGATCTACCTCGCCATCGAGGGCGCGACTTCGGTTCATGTGCCAGTGAGACTCTACACACTCGCCCGTATGCGTCAGATCTATGAAGACCCCATGCGACGAAGCATGGAGCGTCTGTTCAGGGATCAAGACGAAGAAGTGAGATTGAAAGCGCTTGATTTCATCAAGGAATCCGGGGACCGACATTTTCTGCGGGAGACGCTCGACCTGGCCAGGGACAACTACTACGGTCGCCGTTCCGAGGACGAACAGTGGATAATCATCCAGACCCTCGCTGCGCATGGGCGGTTCCCCGCCATCAACCGTTTTTTCAGCAGAATCGCGGGTACCAGTTCAATCTGGTCTGGAGAGCATGCACGGCGCATCCGGTTTGAGGCCATCCGTGTGTTGGGTTCAAACCCCAGCGAAGAAGGCGAGCGAGTCCTCCGAAAGCTTTCTCGCAAGCACATTGGGTCAAGAGAGTTGAGGGAGCAGGCCAAGATTGCCCTGGGTAATCTCAAGCGACGAAGAGTCAGCCGGCGGAAGAGTGAAGAACTCGAGGTTGTTGATGAGCTGGAGGGGTCCAACCTTCTCCAGGTTCTCGAGGATCCTGCGGACCTGGAGGTTCTCGAGGAACCTGAGGACTCCGAAGACTTAGAGATTCTCGAGGGACCTGAGGACTCCGAGGACTCCGAGGACATCGAGATTCTCGAGGA
>CAZMNK010000069.1:0-3361 GCA_964567625.1 uncultured Enterobacterales bacterium
CGGTGTCGGTGTCCGTGTCGGTGTCGGTGTCCGTGTCGGTGTCCGTGTCCGTGTCCGTGTCCGTGTCCGTGTCCGAATCGGTGTCCGTGGGCGGGCCCGTGTCGTCCTGGGTCTGAACGGGGTTCAGGCAGGCGGTGAGGGCTCCAAGCAGCCAGAGGGTGGCAACAGGCATCGTGGGGTGCTCCTGACAGGGATAGGCTGACTGGATGCGAATAGTCCGTTGGCTGGTGGTCGGCCTCTCCCTCCTGGGTCCCAGGGCTGGGAATGCCACGGATGTTGGGCCCTGGCTGGATGCCGTGGTGACCGTCGTGACCGGGCCTGGGCTGTGCGCCGGGGTGCTCATCGACGACCAGGGGACCGTGGCCACTGCCTACCACTGTGTGGCCAGTGGCCGTCGACCCCAGGTCGGGACCCGGGACGGAATCGTGGTGAAGGGACAGGTGCTGCGAACTGCTCCTCGCAAGGACCTGGCTCTGTTGGCGGTACCCGAACTGGCAGGCCGACCCTTCCTGGCCCTGCGCCTGGAACCACCGGCGCAGGGGGAAGAGGTCTGGGCACTGGGTCACCCCTATGGAATGGCTGCAGACCAGTCTCCAGCGTTGGCGGGGGTGCTTCGTTGGTCGGTGTCCCGGGGGGTGATCTCCGCCATTGGTGAGCGCCTCATACAGACCGATGCGCCGGTGAATCCCGGCAATTCCGGCGGGCCTGTGGTCGATGGCGAGGGGCGGATTGTCGGGATCACCTCTCGCAAGCTTCGTGCGGACAACATCGGGTTCGTGGTCCCAGCATCCGAACTGGAAACCCTTCTGGCGTCGGAGAAGAAACCCTTTCCGGTTGGCGGATCCTATGGCCTCCACGTGGTGGCATTGCTACCCACGGACTTCGGGTCCGCACCGGCGCTGGGCCTGGGGGGTCACCTGGCCGTTCGGGACACGCTGGTGATCACGGCTCACGGGGCCTATGCCCTGGGGGCGAACTGGATGGCGGCGGAGCAGGGGACCACCCGCTGGACCGGGGCGGAGGTCATGGCCGCCGGTCGCCTGCGGCTTGGGCGTGGACGGTTCTCGACCAGCCTGGACCTGGGGGGAGGGTTGGCCGTGGACATGGGCCGCAGTGGATCTGTGAGTGACGGACAACTCCAGATCCGCGCCGAGCCGCTCAGCCTGCATCCCCAGGTCTACGGGAGGTTCGAGATCTTCGGCGTGGGCGTTCGGGTGGCAGAGGTGCGGAAGGGCCCCGGTGATTGGGCCCTCCTGGTGGCGCTGGAAGCGGGATTGGGAAGCCCGCTGGGGACCTTCTGAGTTCCTGCGTCAACCCGAGTCGGTCAGCGTGGGCACGGCCAGGTCGAATCGTACTCGCAGGACTGTGCCCCCTTCCGGGTGGTTGTGGGCAGCAATGGTGCCCCCATGGTCAGCGACCAGGGATCGGGCGATGGACAACCCCAACCCGTGGCCGGTGAGAGACCCCGAGGCCTGGACCCCGCTCTCGAAGATCCGCTCCAGTTCAAGATCGGGAATGCCCGCACCATGGTCCCGGACGTCGACCTGAACCTGTTCCTCCTGGTGTGACAGGGTCACCATGACCTCGCTGCCCGCCGGGGAGTACTTGAGCGCATTGTCGACCAGGTTGGCGAAGACCCGGGTCAACTGTGCACCATCACCCCGAATCCATGCCGAGGGCTCTCCTTCCACGCGGATGTGGACCGCCTGCCTGGTGGCGGCGCCGGTCATGGACCGAACCACCTCCCGACAGAGGGGCACCAGGTCCAGTTCCCGGAGTTCCAGGGGGCGCTTGTTGAGCAGGGATTCGGCCAGGTCGAGAACCTGGCGTCCCAACCCGACGATATCGGTGAGCGCCTGTTGGTTCCAGGAAGCGGACTGGTTTTCGGACTTGATCTCGGTGGCGATGGTCATCATGGAGCCCACAGGCCCTCGGATGTCGTGAGCGACTTCGGCCGCCCACCGTGCCCTTTCGAGGTTCTCTCGCAAGCGGCGGGCATTGTTGACCGCGATGGCCGCATGGGCGGCCAGGGCTCGGAGCATCCGCGTGGCCTGCATGAGTTCCTGTTCGCTGGCGTTGGGGGAATCCACCACGATGGCTCCCAGGGTGGTCTCGCCGTCGATGAGAGGAACGCACATCACCGAGCCCAGCTCCAGGCTCATGAGGCTCTGAGCCTCCCGGAGGTCTCCGCGCTCGTCCAGGTTGGCCGCGATCACCTCCTTTCTGCCGTCGATGGCACGACGGACGATGGTCATGGAGGGTCTGCCCGGGTCGGCCCCGCTCACATGGCGAGCTGCCGCCACCATGGGCTCCCCCTGTTCCACCAGCACCACGAAGGAGCGGGTGCCATCCAGGAGTCTCAACGCCGCGTCGACGATGGCATCCAGCAGGGTGGGGAGGTCTCGCTCTCGGGTCACCGCCACCGCAAGGTCAAGCAGGAGATCACTGCGATCATCCAGCCCCTGGTTCATGCCGGCACCCGCCCTGGCCGTCAGGACGTCGGCCCGTGCTCGCAGAGCCTTGTGGCCCACCTCGTCCGCATAGACAACCACCCGCGCCACCTGGGCCAGCGCGTCTCTTGTTCGACCCGCTTGCAGGCAGGCCTCGGCGAACCACAAACGAATCTCGGCCAGGTCGGCCGCTGCCCCCATGTCGCGGATAGGACTTTCTGCCTCGTCGATCGCGGCCTCGAGGTCCACCGTGAGGTCCTCTCGGACCCGAGCGATGAGCCCGAGGGCCCGTGAATGGGCCAGTTCGATGGCCTCCTCGGCCTCCTCGGCTATCCGGGCTGCTCGATCGGCCTGGGCACTGGCATTCGGGGACTGGGCGTGCACAGCGAGTTCCGCCCGGTGTCGTGCGAGGAGGGGTTCCAGGTGGACGAGTTTGTGTTCCTCGACAATTCCGTTGGCCACTTCGATCCATTGCTCTGCGGCGTCCGGCTCATTGCGCCACATGCGCAGGGCGGCAAGGCTGATGGCGGCCTTGGCCCGCAGGACCTGTTCTCCCAGTTGGCCGGCGGTCTCGAAGGCCATCATCCCCGCCTGTCGAGACCGTTCCCACCGGCAGACCTCTCGGTAGCCGTCGCACAAGCTCACGTGGATCCGGACCTGTTCCAGCACCGAGTTGAGGCGTTCGAACATCAACAGACACTCTTCCCAGAGTGCAAGGGCCTCGGAACGCTCCCCACTCAGGTAGGTGGCACTTGCCGCCCGGTTCAGGGTCCGCGCACGCTCCATCATCGGCAGCCCACTCGGACTTCGGGCCGCACGCTGAAGGGCCTCACCGGCCTCACTCACGCGTCCTCGGCGCCATAGCAGGCGGCCCTGGTCCGCATCGAGGATGGCGCGGCCTCTGGTCCCAG
>CAZMNK010000069.1:3371-27534 GCA_964567625.1 uncultured Enterobacterales bacterium
AATGGCCTCAGGAATCCGTTCCTCAGTCTCCAGGCACTGGGCCAGAGTGACGTGACCCACCAGCCACAGGTCGAGCCGGGTGGGATCGGACGGAGGAGGTCGCTCGGTGATGGCCCGGGCCACGTGGATCGCTCGCACATTTTCGCCACGTTCCCGAAAAGCCCGTGCCTCCAGGGAGAGAAGCTCCAAGGGAGCCTTGGTGTTCTCGGTGAGCAATTGTCGGGCGGTTTCCAGGTAGTGCTCGATGACCTCGGGCTTTGCTGCCTGCTCGCTGGCTGCGAGGCCCAGGGCCACACAGGTACCGGAGGTGGCGGTTCCCAGGTTGATGAGGCGATCCCCCAACCCCAGGGCATCATCCGGGCGGCCTGCCTGGACCAGGGCCTTGACACAGGCCGTGCCGAGTTCTGGAATCGGTGCCAGGGCCCAGATCTCATCGGCCAACTGCCCAGCAGCCCGTGGTTCTTCCAGGCTTGCGGCCACCAGGCAACGTTCACCATGAGCCTGGATCAGTTCCGGGTCCCTGGCTCCCACAAGGTGTGGACCCAATTTCTCCCAGGGGACTGGGCTGGCGTCGAGGAAAAATCGCACCAGGTCAAGGTGGCGGTCCTGGGCCGCCTCCGAGTCCATCACCAGGTGCTGTGCCGTGCGAGGCCTCCGGATCTGGACCCGGCCCAATTCCACCCGGATCACGCCTTTGCTCCGGAGTTCCGCCAGGTGCCGCCGCAAGTTTCCGGGTTCGTAGCCGGTAAGAGAACGCAGCTTGTTGATGCTGAGGGCATCTCCGTGAAAGGCTGACAGTTCGGCCACCCTCTTCGCCTCGTCTGAGAGCTTGGGGAGGTGGTTTCGGACCGGCTTTCCCCGAGCCAGCAGCGCCGCGAGCTTTTCTCGATCCACCTGCCATCGGTGGGATCGACGCACGACTGCGCCGGAACTCACCGCCGCCACCATCAGGTCCATCGCCACGTTCGGAAGACCCTCGCTGACCTCCACCAGTGCCGTGACCAGGGCCTCCAGGTCACCTGCCTCACCCAACAGGTCCCGGGCCAGTTTTCCAATTTGAGAGGCCTCCATACGGCCCAGCTTCACCACGTTCTGGGCCCAGGACGGGGCCTTTTCCATGCTGACGAGGATGGCCACGGTTTCTCGCTGGGCAAGGGCCTCGACGGTCTTGCGACTGCCCTCATCCATCCGGTCCCAGTCCTCGACAACCACCCCCAGGTAGGGGGGGGCCGCCTCCTCCAGAAGCGCCGCTATCGCCTGGGCTCGATGTTCCAGGTCCTGTTCCACCGGGAGTCGCCGAACACTCGCATCCAGCACCGGGCTGCGTATGGCCCGGGCCACTGCACCCCAGGGGCGATCCAGGCCCTGGATCCGTAGACAGGGCAGACCCCTGGTATGAAGGGCTCGCACTGCCCGGGTGAGCTGGTGGCTTCGTCCACTGCCCTCCTCGCCGACCATTGCCAGGACGCCACCTTGCCGGATCCACTCCTCCAGGGCGGCGTCTGCGGCAGGTCGAGACATGTGAATGGTCCGGGCTCGCTGCCGGACCAGTTCAGGACCGGGGTAGGGAAGGTGAGCTCCGTTGGTCTCGAAGGCTTCGGCGACTTCCTGGGAGGTCGGGCGATGTCCCGCCTCTCGCTGCAGCATCTGTTCGAGGAGTTCCTGGAGCCAGGGCGGACCGAGGGTCGCAGTCGGGGCTTCCCTGCGTCGGCGGGTGAGTTGCTCGGAGAGCGAGAGATCTGGCCAGGGAGGCTGCCCATGGAGCATCTCGTAGAGGACGAGACCCAGGGAGTAGACGTCCGAGGCCGCCGTCATGGAAGCGCCGGCCAGCCGGTCTGGTGCTGCGTACTGGAGGGATCCCCCCGCCGAGCCTCCTTCGAGGGCGAAGTCCACCAGGCACAGGCGGGCTGTGGCCAGGTCCTCGACGACGATGTTGCTCGGTTTGATGTCACCGTGCAGGACACCGGCGTGGTGCACGGCGGCGAGTCCGTCCGCCAGGACAGCGCCTACCTGGACCACCATAGGAACTGGGGCCTTGCCAGAGGCCATGAAGGCGGTGAGGAGCCGACCCTGGACCCACTCCATGGCCAGGAAGGGGGCGGGATCCGACCCGCCTTCAAGCACCCCGACCACCACGGGGTGACAGACCCGAGACAGGGCTCGGAGGGGCTCTTCCTGGACGGACGTGAGCAGCTTGAGTGCCGCTTCGCGACCGTCCTCATCGATGGCCAACCAGACAGTCCCCACGCCTCCCTGGCCGAGGCGTTGTTGAAGTCGCCATCGTCCGACTTGTAGTCCTGGGCCCGGCTGGAGACTCACGAGCGGATCCTAGCTCGGATCAATGCCAGGCCTCTGCCCGACTCTCCTCATCGGAGAGACTGTTCATGACCTCCACAATCTGTTGTTCAAGTCCCAGGAAGAGACCGACCAGGTGGGGGTCCAGGTGAGATCCAGCGGAGTTCTGGAGCTCCTGGACAGCCTCCTTGTAGGAGAACGCCGGCTTGTAGCATCGGCGGCTCATCAGGGCGTCATAGACATCGACCACAGCCACGATCCGGGCTTCCAGGGGAATGCAGTCGTTTGACAGGTTGTGGGGGTACCCGCCTCCGTCCCACCGCTCATGGTGGTGCTTGGCGATGTTGGAGGCCATGACCGGCAGTCCTGCGGAGCGGAGCAGATCCGCACCGATCAGTGTGTGCTGCTTCATCTCCTCAAACTCTTCTCGGGTCAGCTTGCCCGGCTTCTTGAGGATGGCGTCCTTGATCCCGACCTTGCCCACGTCGTGGAGCCCTGCGTAGCGAAAGAGGCCGTTGGAGAACTCCGGTTCACACCCGGAAGCTTCGGCCAGGAGCTTGGCATAGGCGCAGACCCGACGGATGTGGTTGCCGGTGTCCGCATCGTTCAGGGTATTCGCTCTCTCCAGGGCGGCGACCAGGCCAAAGGCGAGCTGTTCGAGTTCCTGGTTGCGCTCCACGAGCGTCAGACGGGCGTTGTCCCGCTCCTCTGTGACCGTGGCGAGACTGGAGACGACCTTTGACCTCCGACAGAGGGCGGTGAGCCGGGCTCTCAACTCCTCCTGGTCCCAGGGCTTGGAGAGGAAGTCGTCGGCGCCAGCCTCCAGGAGGCGAATCTTGGACGTTCGGGTGTCATCCGCGGTCAGGACCAGAATCGGGACATCCGCCATCTGGGGCGTCGCGCGAAGGAGTTGAATGAGTCGTTCCCCACCCAGTCGAGGCATGCGCAGGTCCGTCACGACCAGGTCGGGAATTTCCGTCCTGGTGAAGGCGAGCGCCTTTGCGCCGTCCTCGGCTTCTACCGGAAGAAGGCCCAGTTCGTTTGCTGCACGAACAACACAACTGCGAACATGGGGGTCGTCATCGACGACCAGGATTGTCGGTCGACGCATGGTGCCTCTCGTCTTGCATCCACGGTACCAGCGAAACCCGAGATGCCAGAGATAGAAATTCGTCAGGCGCTCTACGGCGAGTCAGTCCTCCTGCTTTGGTGCTGCCCGACTCATGAGGCTGTGGATGGCAGAAGGAACGTCGAGTTGACCCGAAGCCACGCCGTGAATTGCGGCGGTCAGGGGAAGCTCCACCCCCAGCCGACTGGCGTGGCGTACCGCTGCCGTAGCGGTCTGAAACGTCTCTGCATCGGAGTTTCCCTGGCCCGTGGCCAGGCTCCTTCCCAGGGCCAGGTCCGGGTGGTCCTTGCGAGAGAGGGCGCTTGCCAGGTCGCCCAGACCTGCCAGCCCGTGAAGGGTGGCCGGGTCCGAACCCAGGGCTCGGGCGAAACGGCGCGCCTCCGCCAGTCCACGAGCCACGATCAGTCCCCTGGCTGCGGCTCCAAGTCCGGCGCCATCAGCCAATCCCACCGCGGCGGCCAGCACCGGGACCATTGCGCCGGCGAGCTGAATGCCGTGCAGGTCATTGGAGGGGTAGACACGAAGCAGGGGCGAATGGAGGGCCCGTTGAACGGACTTGCAGACCTCGTCAAAGGGACTGGCGACGACCAGGGCACTTGGCAGGCCAGCCTCGACATCTCCGGGCAGGGTGGGGCCCGCCATGGCACCGACGCGCACGGTGGCGCTTTCGGCCAGGACCACGTCGCTGAGCCAACCATCTTTTCCGCCATCCAGTCCCCGGGTCGCCAGGATGACGCGATGGCCGGGTCCAGGACGGAGGTTGGCCAACACCTCCCGGAGGGCGGGAGAGGGGGTGGCCAGGAACAGCAGGCGGGCGTGGGCGGCAATGGTGGTGAGGTCCGTGTCCCTTCCACCCAGGGCGACGTCGGCCCCTGCGGCGCGGGCCAGGCTGGCCAGGGCCAGGCCCCAGGGGCCTCGTCCGACGATCCCGACCTTCATTCCTGCTCTCCCAGGCCGTACCCCGACAGGCGGTTGCGGTAGTAGTAGATGAGTCGTGGGTCCAGCTGGAGGAAACGGTCCACTGGGGTCAGGGCCCGACGGGTGTGGAAGCTGTCGAAGCAGGTGAGGGCCTGGCCGAGGATGGCGTTTGGTGTGCTTTCCAGGGCATGACGGATCTGGCCCCGTTCAGCGAGTTGGTGAATCTCAGAGAGGATCCGGTCCAATTCCCGAAGGACTTCAGCCCGGGGCACCATTCGGCGCTGGGGATCGACCCTCACCAGCCGGTAGGGATCCCGGTTGGGGTGGCGGCTGGCAAAGACCTGCCAGGTCGCAAAGGCCACCGCATGGGTACAGAGGATGACGTTGTCTCGTTGGTAGGCCTGGACCACTCGATCGGCGACTCTCTGGGTGTAGACGCGATCCCGTTGGGGATCCGCCGTGACCTCCCCTCCATCGATCACGTAGTCTCGTCGGTCCACGGGCCGGCCTTGCGGATCGAGGCTGCGACCCTCTGCGTCGACGGGGTTTCCAACCACGTCCATGGGTTGACTGAAGGTCAGAAAGACCGACTCGTCCAGGTTCAGGACCTGGCGTGTGAAGGCGACCACCTCCCGGGGGCGGGAGAACTCGTCGTCCTCGATGATGAACCGAGAACGTCCATCCCGAGCCATCGCGTCGTCCACCAGGGACTCCGCCTCGAGGACCAGGTGGGTGGAGATGGTGCACGGCACGATGAAGACATCCGGATTCGCCGCGCCGCCACGAAGGCCTTCCTGCCAGGCGCTCAGCCCGGTGCCCAGCAGCCCCTTCTTGAGGGTTCTCTCCACCAGGCCGGATCGGGACCGGGTTCCCCCTGGGAAGAAAATCTGGTGGCATCCTCGCAGCAGGACGTCCACGGAGTAGTCCTTGAGGGTGTTCTTGTAGAGTTGATTCTGCTTGCGACGGTCGACGGTGTAGGCCCCCAATCGGCTCAACCAGAAGTCCATGACCGGGTTGCTGAAGAGGTTCAGGCCGGCACCATAGGTGAACGGTGGAAGCCCCAACATGTGCAGTCCAAGACCCAGGAGCGGCGAGTCCAGGTTGGACAGGTGGGTCGGTACCAGAAGGATGGTTCCCTTTTTGGACAACGCTCGCACAAGGTCGACTGCACCCTGGACCTTGAGCCGCCGATCAGGGTCGAAGTCCCCGGTCAGGAGTCTCGGGGGGTCGGCGGCAGTGACCAGTCGCGTAAGGGCCCCTGGGAGAAACCGGGTGGCGATCTTGTAGGCCGTGCCGGAGAAGGGTCGATAGATCTCCAGGGCATAGGCCCGTACGAAGGCCTCACCCGAGGCGGCCATCACGTGACGGTGGCCATCCAGTACCGCACGGGTGGCCTGGTCCACCAGGTGCCGTTCATCGTTCGAAGGGGCGGTTTCCTCGAAGCGGTGGTGCTCGTGGTAGATGGTGTCCTCGAGCAGTTCCACAAGGCCACTGTCATCCAGGGCGGCCACCCGGGCCCGGTGTCGGGCCACCAGGGAATCGGCCACCACTTGGGGCCTGGGGGAGCGATAGATCGAGGGAGGATCCGCCACGGGCGAGGAGAATAGCAGGGGTTTTGGTGCGACACCGAGGTCGCCGCAAGACTGGGGCCTCTACACCCCAAAGTCGGGGGGAATTCGGGGCCCGGGCGCGAATGAGAACCCGGCATGAAGCTTGCTTCCCAACTGGTGTGGAGGACGCATGTTGACTCTTCTGCTTCTGTCCTGTGGGACGCCTGGGCTCGATGACCTGACCACGGGCTCGTCCGGAGACGCCCACCTGGAGGTTCATCCCGCGGAAGAGGTCCGGTTCGACCGGGCGCCGGAGGGCGTCTTGGTGTCCGCCGAGGTCGTGGTGACCAACGTGGGGGATGTCTATGGGCTCGTGGAAGACGCCTGGGTCGATGGGTACTATGCCGACTACTTCGATGTGGAGTTGCCCTCGGAGATGCCTGGCCGAGTCGATCCGGGTCAGGAGATGGTGTTGACGCTCCATTTTGAGGCGCCTGCCATCGGGCGCTTTTCGGCAGACCTCTTCTTGAGTGCGCCGGATACGCCCAGTGGAGGAATCTCCCGTCCCCTGGTCGGACGGGGGTGCGAGGACGCAGACCGCAACGACCGTTGCGACTGATCCTTCTCGATCCGATTTCCGTTCCTCTGGCGCATCGATTAGCGTCGAGGTTGTGTGGGAGGTCCCTTGGCCGAGGCGGTGACACAGGGGGTGCGTGTCCACGTGGTTTCACGCTTCCACGAGGAACAGTCGGAGCCGGGCAATCGGTTTTGGTTCTTCTCCTACACCGTGCGGATCTCCAACGAGTCGGAGCACCCGGTGCAGCTTGTTTCTCGGCACTGGGTCGTCACGGACGCCACCGGCCACGAAGAGCATGTACGGGGTGCGGGGGTGGTGGGACAGCAACCCAGACTGCTTCCCGGCGAGACCTTCCAGTACACCTCGGGCTGTCCGTTGACGACTTCGATGGGCACCATGCACGGCTCCTACCAGATGGTGGAGGAGTCAGGCGAGGAGTTCGACGCTCAAATCCCACCGTTCACGCTGGCGGATCCCTTGTCGATGAACTAGCGCGATGGGTCAGTACTCGTCGTACTTCTCCAGGCGACCCGAGACCTGTTCCGCCGGGTAGCGGGCGGCATTTGTTGCCAGCTTGGCGGTCACTGCTTCCCCCAGGTCCAACTCCAGGCGGTTGGCCAGGTTCAGGAGCAGGATGAACACGTCAGCCATCTCTTCTGGCACCCGCTCCTGGCGTGACTCCACCGGGGGTTGGGGACCCTCGTCTGCACTCCAGAGAAAGAGCTCCAACAGCTCGGCGGCCTCGACACTGAGGGCCATCGCCAGGTTTCTTGGCGAATGGTATCGGTCCCAGTCACGGGCGCTGTTGAAGGCCTGAACCGCTTTCTTGAGGGTGCGGAGGGAGGTGTCGTCGTTCATGGACGCTCCAGGAGAAGGACGTGTTCACAGCGGCGGGAACGGCGGGCGGGGTCCGGGCGTTCGCCCGAAGCGCTGGCCAGGGGCTGAAGACCGGCTTGCTCCGCAGCACTGGCGGTCTCCTCGAGGCTGTCGATGTGCCGACTTCCCACCTGTCCATCGCCGATGACAAGAATCGCTCTTCCGCCAGGTTCCATCACCCGGCCCAGGTTCTGAAGCCAGTCCCGGTTGTCCTTGCGCCAGGTCTGCAGAGCCCGCTTACGGTCCGCCCGAAAGGAGCGTCTGGAGGCGATCTCCTGGCGCCGTCCAAGCCCGTCCTCCAGGTCGAGCCAGGCCACCCGAAGGGCCTGCAAGGGCACGTAGTCGTAGACCCCCGGGTAGGGCGGTGAGGTCAACACTGCTGCTGCGGCCTGTGGGGGCTCCCAGGCTCGAGCATCAGCCAGGGTCATGGTGGCCTGGGGGGTCTCCGGTGGCACTGCCTCCCCATAGGCTTCCAGCCGTCGACCGAGCTCCCGGGCCTTCTTGTGAAAGAGGACAGCGGTGGTGCCCGGCGGACGATGCATCTCAACCCGCTTGCGGGAGGTGTCGCTGGCGCGAAAGGAGACCTTGACCAGGATGGCGGACAGGCAGCAACGCAAGGCTGGCCGAACAGCCTCTGGGGCCTCTTCGATGCCCCGCCTCAGGGCCTCCAATTCCCCCATGACGTGGGGTTCGAACCAGTCTGCGGTCTGCAGCCGGATGGCATCGCAGGGGGGCACTGGCCTTTCCCGTGCGGCTGCGGTGATTCGCCTGGAGGAGGATCGAAAGGTGGTGATCAGTGCGCCTGGAGGGCGCCAGGTCCGGGTGCCGGACACCAGGCAGGCCACGGGGGAGAGGTCCGCACCATGGGCAGGTCGCCCCGCCCCCTGGGCTTCCACCAGCACGGTACCGCCGCCAGAGAACGGGTCCAGGACGGGACCAGGCGGAAGGAACTCCAGCAACAATCGCGTGGCCTCGGCTGTCAGACCCGCCGGGTAGGTGTGAAAACCATGGGTCCATCGTGGTTCATTGGCCGTGACAGCCAGGGCTTCTGCCAGGGGTTCCGTCAGTGCTGGAATCCCACGGGTCCAGATGCGGTCAACAGGTTTGGGGCCGGCAAGGCGCTTGCGGGACATGGGGCCTCCGTATCCCATGACCGGGCGCCTGCGGTACGCTCTCGGCGTTGGAGAGTCGATGCGCATCCATTCCGAGTCCTTGATTCGCCATCCGAGGCAACGGGTCTACGAGGCCTACCGGGATCGCCTGTCCGAGGTGGCGGCCTACATCCCCGACATCCGCGAGATTCGCGTGGAGAGTCGGGAGGAAGGACAGGCCGGTGTGAAGCTGCACAACCTCTGGGTGGCTGACCGGGAAGTTCCCTCTTTTGCAAAGGCCATCATCAAGCCAGAGATGATGTGCTGGGACGACTTCGCGGACTGGCGAGACGACGATCACCTGGTCCGGTGGCGACTGGACATTCGGGCGTTTTCGGAGGCCATGAGTTGTGAGGGCACCAACACCTTCCTCGAGGTGGATGCACACACGAGCAAGGTTCGGCTGGAGGGAGATCTCCAGATCGACCTGAACAAGGTCCGCGGCGTGCCTCGTTTGATGGCGGGACGACTGGGGCCCAAGGTGGAACGCTTCATCATCTCGTTGATCACGCCCAACCTGGAAAAGGTCAACGAGAGTCTGGGGGCCTACCTCGACGATCAGGACTGAACGAGAGGCCCGAGGGCTCTACCCCCCTCGAGTTCCACGATTCTTCCCTTGTCGATCAACGGCTCTGCGACGTCGAGCAGTTCATGCTCACCGATCCCCAGGTGCTGGGCGAGCGCTGGCAAGTTGAGGGGGCCTGCGCTGACGGCGGCCAGCAGTTGGCGTTGGAGTCGGTTCAGACTGCGGTGGGGATGAATGGCAGTCTGGATGACGGTGCGAACCTTTCCGGGCAGGCCGCCTGACGCCTCGAGCAGTTCGTCCGCCTTGTCTGTGGGTTGGCCGTAGTGTTGAAGCAGGGTCGTGATGGCCTCCCTGTCCAGGCGGGAGGGGATCACTTGGCGGGAGCCCCGCGTCACCAGGCTGGGAAGAGGGCGGTCGGCGCGAACGAGCACCAACCACGGCAGGTCCTCGGCCAGGATTCGGCCGATCAGGGCCACATGGTCCGGGCGGTTCCCGTCCAGCGTGACCACGCTCGGGGGTCCACCGAGATCCAGAGCAGGCAACTCATCCCGGGACAGCACCACCTGCAGGCCCTGCCGGCGGGCAGCGGACAGGGCCTCTCGGATGAGGGTGGTCCGTCCGCAGCCGAGGGGGCCATGCAGCACCACGACCTCGGGGTGGCCATTGGCGGCAAGGGCCACCATTCGGCGAAGGATCTCCCGCTCCTGTTTCATGCCGACCACGGGTCGGGCGGCACGGCTGCGAAGAGAACGGCGGAGTCGGGGGGGCAGTGCCCCGGTGGGGGCTGGACGAACCCCAGGCTCCCTGGCCAACATGCGCAGAATCAGATCATTGAGCAGTTCAGGCAGCTTGGTGCGCAGCGCTCCAGGGGGTTCCGGTAGGCTGGTCAAGGGCAGGTAGGTCAGGGCCATCGGGTCGGCAGTTCGGTAGGGCATCAGGCCAGTGACCATCAAGTAGAGCAACACGCCCAGCCCATACACGTCCGAGGCTGGAGTCGGTCGGGTTCCGAGCACCTGTTCTGGAGCGGTGTACACAGGCCGCCCAATTGGCCTTGGCCCGTCGCCCTCTGTCCATGCTCGACTCAGTCCGACCAGGCGCGGGACCCCACGCTTGTCCAGGACCACATTGTCCGGATGCAGGTCGGCGTGAACCAGGCCCAACCCGTGTAGATGTGCCAGGACCATGGCAAGGACGGCGGCGATATCGACAGCCTCCCGCAAGGTCAGGCGCCCGATGGAAGCCGACAGTGGTGTGACCTCAACGTGGTCGTGGACGACCCATTCGCCATCCGGGGCGACATCCAACACGCGAGGGAGTCGTGGGTGGGCCGCCTGGTTCAGGAGTCGGGCTTCGCGCAGCAGGAACTGCCTCGCTTCGGGACTGCGGGCGATGTGAAGAACGCCAAAGGGGTGCTCTTCCCCGTTGACGAGCCATGAATCCCGGTCCTGGTTGGAGGGCAGGGCCCGAATCCCGATCCAGGGGCCGATGGTTGGCGCATTGGCGCTCATGAGGTCAGCCCACTCAACTTAGGGAGAGCATGCGTTCCAACGGCTTCAAAGCGGCGAGGCGAAGCATCTCCGGCATCTCGATGCGGGGCTCCAGGTCTCGCAGGGCCAGGTAGATCTTCTCCATCGTATTGAGCCGCATGTAGGGACACTCGTTGCAGGCGCAGTTCTCTCCCTTGGGGGGCAGGGGGAGAAAGGTTTTTTGCGGGGAACGCAGTTCCATCTGGTGGAGAATGCCTGCCTCGGTCGCCACGATGAAGGATTGGTGATCGGTCTCATGGGTGTACCGCAACAGGGAGCTGGTGCTGCCCACATGGTCGGCGTGGCGGAGTACCTCCGGCTCACACTCGGGGTGGGCGATGACCTTGGCCTCGGGGTGCTGAACCTTGAGGGCAATGAGCTTTCGCTCGGAGAACGTCTCGTGGACCACGCAAGTGCCTTGCCACAGGGTCATCTCGCGACCGGTCTCCCGGATCAGCCAGTTACCGAGGTTCCGATCCGGCGCGAAGAGAATCGGCTGATCCGGCGGAAGGGAGTCCACGACCTTTCGAGCATTGCTGCTGGTGCAGATGATGTCCGAGAGCGCCTTTGTTCCAGCCGTGCAGTTGATGTAGCTCACAACCGCGTGGTCCGGGTTCTTCTCCTTCCAGGCCTGGAGGACAGGCGCCGGGCAGGAGTCGGCCAGGCTGCAGCCCGCATCGAGGTCCGGAATCACGACGATCCGATCCGGATTCAGGATCTTGGCGGTTTCCGCCATGAAATGAACACCGGCGAAAAGAATGACGTCTGCGGTGGTGTCCCGCGCTGCCTGGGCCAGCTGAAGGGAATCGCCGATGTGGTCTGCCAGGTCCTGGATCTCGGGTTCCTGGTAGTAGTGCGCCAGGATCACGGCATTGCGTTCCTTGCGAAGTGCCTCGATGGCCTCGTCGAGATCCAGGCTGGGATCGAGTTGGACCGTCACGAATGCCTCCGGCTACTGCCCTCTGCAGTCTTAACCTGGGGACGTGATCCGATCTGGTCAAGGAACCGCCGGTGGATACCGGGTTCGGCTTCGTCACCCGGAGAGTCGGGCCTTGGCTAGTTGAACTCCGTGGGAGGGGTCGGGATGGGCTCCTTGCCAAGAAGCACAGCGAGATCGTCGACCACCCTGTCCAGGCGAGCGCCTACCCTGGGCTCCTCGAGAAAGGACTGGCGGGCCAGGGGCTCCCGGTAGAGGACCGACCCGACACAGTCCACCATGACTGCGGGGTCATCGGTCCCGTTCAGGACGGCATCAAGGGCTTCGGAGGCCTCGGGATGGGCGGTGGACAGGGACCGAATCAGGGCTCGCAGGGACCCGATCTGGGCGGCAGCCTGGCTCGGATCGGAGATGGGGGTGTCCTCGACACTTTCGGCCCGAACCATCCGGACCAGACCCACCTTGCCAACATCTTCGACGATCCGGACTCGCCCCAGTCCGCGGAGCAGTACCCGGAACTGTCCCCCTGGAAGAAGCTCGTGGTGGGCAATGTCGCCCGCACCGGCGATCGGGAGGGGCATCGGGTCCCCCATCGTTTCCACCCCATGGGGCAGCAGGGCCACCGCGAGAGGCCAGTCGTTCTCCAGGCACCAGCTCACCATCTGGCGGTACCGGGGCTCGAAGATGTGGAGCGGCAACAGCGTGTGCGGAAGGAAGACCATTCCCGGCAAAGGGAAAAGGGGCATCTTTGCCAGGTGCTGGTGTTCTAGGTGCTCTGGCATGAACCCAGGCTACCGCAGGAAAACCGAACCCCAGGGATTCAACTGGCGACGTGCCGGATCCGAGAGACAAGCTCGGGAATGTCCTCGACGCTGATGGCCCCGTAGGCGACGCGAAGGGCATTGACCGATTGGATGGCGATGAGGCCCACGCTGTGGTCTCGGATCAGGCGACGGCGCAGGGCGTCGGCATCTTCGTTCTGGACGTTGATGAGAGCGAAGAATCCAGCGTTGAAGGGCAGCGGATGCAGCGAGGTGTCCGCGAGGGTGCGCAGGCCCTGGCGAAGGGCCACATAGCGTTCTCGAAGAAGGCCCCGAAATGCAGCCTCCTGGGCTTCCAACTCGGGGTCCCCAAGGGCGGAGATCACCGCAGCCTGGCTCGGTCCGGACAGGGCGGAAATGGTCCCCCGGATGAGCACCTTGGCCTTGTCTTCCAGGGCCTTGCCGGCCTCACCGGACACGCCGAAGGTGAGGAATCCCACCCGACCCCCAAAGAACCCCAGTTCCTTGCTGGCGCCGTCCACCTTGATGGGCAGCAGTCGTGCCGGGTCGGCGTCCTGAGCCAGGTCGTAGAAGGGACTGGAGACCAGCAGGCCAGGCTCCCAGACCATGCCGTTGTAGGCATCATCGCAGAGCACGACGAGGGGGCCGGGGTGATCCAGCAGTGCCCGCTTCATGGTCTCCCACTCGGCCAGAGTGGGGGAGAGTCCTGTGGGATTTCCGGGGAAATTCAGCAGGACGACGGCGGGGCCTCGGAGTTCCTGGAGCTGGGCCTGAAAGCCCTCCACATTCAGGGTGTCAGCGTCGGAGAAGAACCGCCAGAAACGTGGGTTGGCTCCACGACGCAAGGAGAAGATGGTCCTGTAGTTCCCCCAGGTCGGGAAGGGGCAGAGGACCGGGGTGTCGGGCCCGCAGAAAAGGTCGGCAACCAGGGAGAGTCCATGGGTCAGTCCATTGGTGGCCAGTGGATGGGAACGAGGCACAGCCCTTCCCCGGGAATCCAGGCGACGCCCCCAGGCCTCTCGCAGGGCCTGCATTCCGCCCTGGGGCGAATAGAGAATGGCCTGGTTGATGTCCAGGCTGGCCAGGGCCCGAGCCAGGGCGGGCAGGGGTACGGCCTGGTTCTGTCCATCGGTGACCTGGCCCATCGTGGCCTTGTAGGCGCAGTCCTGGGCTTCCTCGGCCTGGGCCGGAATGCCCTGGGGCATGAAGGCCTCTCGCCCGATGGCGGACAGGCAGGCAAAGGCCGCAGGGGCCTCTCTCTCCAGTGTCTGGTTCAGCCGTTCTAGCTTGCCCACGCATCTCTCCTTGGGTCGTCGCCTATCGCGGCGGCCGCAAGGTGTCGGTGCTGCTTGAGTCCGGCGAGTGGGACGTCACATGCCGGTTACACACCAGACTCCTGAATCGAGGTCGAGGCGATGAGTCCGCTGTTGCTGATGCTCTGGACCGGTTGCGCCGGTCGTGGCCCGAGTCCTGTGTCACCAGAGCCCTCGCCCCTTGCCTATCCCGAGGCCCGGCGGGGAGAGATCGTGGACAACTTCCACGGGGTGGAGGTGGCCGACCCCTATCGCTGGCTGGAGGACCCCGATTCCGAGGAGACCCGGGCCTGGATCCAGGATCAGAACAAGCTGTCTCAGGGATGGCTGGCAACCATCCCCGTCCGCGATGGCTTGCGGGGTCGACTGGAGGAGCTCTGGGACTACGAGAAGGTGGGCGTTCCCCGTTCGGAGGGGGGCCGGACCTTCTACACACGGAACGATGGCCTGCAGAGCCACGCGGTGCTCTACTGGTCCGAGGAGGCGGCTGGCGAGCCTCGCGTGTTGCTGGACCCGAACACGTTGTCGGAGGATGGCACGGTCTCCCTGGGCGGGTGGGCTGCCAGCGAGAATGGAACCAAGCTGGCCTATGCGCTCTCCGACGGCGGCTCGGACTGGCGAACCGTCCACATTCGGGATGTCGAGACAGGCCAGGACCTGGAGGAGGAGTTGTCCTGGGTGAAGTTCTCAGGGCTCGCCTGGGCCTCGGATGGAAGTGGCTTCTACTACAGCCGATACCCGGAGCCCGAGAACCCGCTGGAGCAGGTCAACCTGAACCAGCAGCTCTGGTTCCACCCCTTGGGAGTGCCCCAGGAACAGGATCGACTGGTCTACGAGCGGCCCGACCAGCCCACGTGGGGCTTCGGTGGTGGTGTCTCCGATGACGGGGAGCTTCTCCTGGTGCACATCTGGGAGGGAACCGAGGAGCGGAACCGGCTCTATCTCCAGGATCTGACTGTCCCCAATGCCGAGGTCGTCCCCCTGCTCGACGACCGAGACGCCGGGTACAACGTTCTAGCCAAGATCGATCGCACCCTCTTCATCCTGACGAACCTCGATGCACCTCGGTACCGGGTCATTGCGGTGGACCTGGATGACCCGGCTCGGGAGTCATGGCGAGAGGTTGTGCCGGAGGGAGAGCACGTCATCGCAGACGCCGGTGTCGTCGGCGGCCAACTGGTGCTCACCACCATTGCCGACGCCTATTCCAGGGTGTCCATCTGGGAACTCTCAGGGGAACTGGTTCGCGAGCTGGAACTGCCTGGAATCGGGAGCGTCTGGGGGTTTGACGGAGAGGCGGATGCCGAGACCGTCTACTACGGCTTCACCAGTTTCACGACTCCCGCGACCATCTACCGGCTCGACCTGGCGTCCGGTGCCTCGGAGATCTGGCGTCAGCCGGAAGTGGATTTTGATCCGTCGGACTACGAGACCCGGCAGGTCTTCGTGGAGAGTGCCGACGGGACTCCGGTACCGATGTTCATCACCCACAAGAAGGGCCTCTCGCTGGACGGCAACCGCCCCACGTTGCTCTACGGCTACGGCGGATTCAATGTGTCACTGACCCCGTGGTTCAGCGCGGGGAACCTGGCGTGGATGGAGATGGGTGGCGTCTATGCCATGCCCAATCTGCGAGGTGGTGGGGAGTATGGAGAGGAATGGCACCTGGCAGGGACCAAGACCAACAAGCAGAACGTGTTCGATGACTTCGTTGCGTCCGCGGAGTGGCTGATCGCCAATGGCTACACCCGGTCGGAGAAGCTGGCCATTCGAGGGGGAAGCAATGGTGGACTGCTGGTGGGGGCCTGTCTGACCCAGAGGCCGGAGTTGTTTGGGGCTGCGCTACCAGAGGTCGGGGTCCTGGACATGCTGCGGTACCACCTGTTCACTATCGGGTGGGCCTGGGCTTCTGACTACGGCACCGTGGACGAGAGCCCGGAGATGTTCGAAGCCTTGTTGGCCTATTCTCCGGTTCACAATGCCAGGGAGGGTTCGGTCTACCCTGCGACCCTGGTGATCACCGCGGACCACGATGACCGGGTGGTTCCGGCACACAGCTTCAAATTCGCTGCTGCTTTGCAGCATGCTCAGGCCGGGCCCGAGCCGACATTGATCCGGATCGAGACCCGCGCCGGTCACGGCGCTGGCAAGTCCACGGAGATGCGGCTGGACGAGGTGGCAGACAAGTGGTCCTTCCTGGTCGAGGCACTGGAGATGGAGGTCTCGCCGGAGCGCCATGCAAGCTCCGAGGAAGGCTCGTCCTCCGGGTCCGGTGACATTCCTTGACAGGCCAGGGGCAAATGGGCGGAACCAGCGGGTAGGGGCATTGTCCCGTGATTCGCAACCAGGAGCCAACCATGCGCACATTCATCCTCTTTGTCGTTCACGCTGTCTTCCTCGCGACCTCCTTGCCCGCCTGGGCCTGTGGCATGCCTCCGATGGAGGCCCTGCAACTGGGAGACGTCATGGCGGAAATCGACCTGGCTGGCGAGGAGTCGGTCCTCCTCCGCCACCTCCAGACCTCGGAGTTTACGGGCGGACTCTCACCCTTCGAGGCAGAGGCCCCGTCTGGGGAGAACCCCTCCGAAGCCCCGGCGGTGAAGGTACCCGACCCGCTCGTCCGCCCCTCACAGTCCTGACCGGGCTTTTCCTCGTCGGCCTCGTCGGCTGTGGTCCTCGGCTTCCCCCAGTGCCGGTGGTGCCGGTGGTGCCGGTGGTGCCGGCGGCGGTCACGGCCGAAGAGGCCCTCGTTCGGGGGAACTGCAACCTGTGCCATGACGTGCCCCAGGTTGCGGCCCCAGATCGCCAGGAATCCTGTCAGGGCTGCCACGTCTGGATCCGGCAGGTCGCCGCCAATCCCGCTGCGCGAGAAAAGGCCCTGACCCTGTTTCCCGGCTGGGAACGGTACGAACGAAACGTGGCGTCCTACCTGGAGGTGCCTTCCCTGGAGGCTGCCATGGTCCGGCTGGAACCCAGTTGGGTCCAGGCCTGGCTTGGGAATCCCCACGACCTGCGGCCCGGACTGCCGGAGACCATGCCTCGCCTGGCGCTGGACGACCCCGAGCTGGCCGCCATCGCAGCGGCCTTTGAGGCCTCCCAGGTGCCCGTTCCGTCTCACCCGGAGCCCGCCATGGAACGGGTCGAGGCGGGCCGGGCCCTGTTTGGGGAGCGGGCCTGTGGCAGCTGTCATGCTTTTGGGGCTCGCTGGCCCGACCCGGGGATCGCCATGGCGCCAGACCTGGCCCATGCCCGTGAGCGAATGGACCCCGATCGTGCGGTGGAGTGGATTCGAGATCCCTCGGGGATGAGCCCAGCGGCCACGATGCCAACTCTTGGACTCTCGGAGTCGGAGGCCCTGGCGTTGCGGGACTACCTCTGGCTGGCGGAGCCGGGATGGGTCGAGGCCCCCGCTCGCACGGAGGTCCTCCCTGTTCACGGTTCTCCCGTCACCTGGGCGCAGGTGGAGGAGCGGGTCTTCGGGAAGATCTGTGCCCACTGCCACATGAACCCTGAACGGAATGAAGGTCGACGAGGTCCCGGCAACGGGGGAGGATTCGGGTACCCACCGACCGGGGTGGAACTCCAGACCCTGGAGGGGGTACAGGCTGTGGAGAGCCAGGTCCTCCGCCGCGTGCTCCTGGATCGGCGGGAAGAGAATCACCGGGACACGGTTGACTACGGCGAACGTCCCGCAGAGATCGCGCGTCCAGAACAGCCCGGCATGCCGCTTGGTCTGCCAGCCCTCTCCGACGAGGACCTGGCGCTGGTCCTGGCCTGGATCGACCAGGGCCGTCCTGAATAGGCCGGGGAATCAGGCCCGGAACGGGTCCCTGGAATTCCGTTCGGCCAGGACCTCCTCCTCGAGACCCTTCACCTCCGCTGGAGTCAGGCCCCAGGCCTGTGCCCAGCCAAGGACATGGGCCCGTTCAACTTCGGAATAGTCCCCGTCCTCATAGGCGAGGCGAATGGCTTCGCTCAGCAGGAATCGTCGCTCGAAGCTGCCCTCTACATCGGGGATCTCCCCGGAGGACTCGGGCTGATGGCCAAGCCAGGCGGCCAGTTCCTCGTCGTTGGGCGCCAGACCCAGTCGTCCCACCAGTTTCGAGACCTGGACACGTTCCGAAGGACTGAGGACCCCGTCTGCCCAGGCAAGACGTCGAAGGCTTTCGAGGACATCTGCATGAGGCGAGGCGAGGAGCCAGGAGGGAAGGGGCATGTGTGGCTTCATGGGCTTGGTGCTACCGGCGTGTAGTCTCCCATGAACTGCTGAGCCCGCTCGATCCAGGGAGTCAACTGTTCCCACAGGCACAGGACCTCGGTGTTCTCGGAGTCATAGGAGTCGACCTGTTCCAGCGGATCGACGGCCAGGTCGTGGTAGGACCGCTCCCCGGTCCAGTCATAGAACAGTCGATGAGTGCCTCGCGTCAGGACATGGAGCGGTGGAACCTCTCGATACTGGCGAAAGCCATGACGTGAACGGTCCGCTGCCGCGGTTCCCAGGACCGGCGCCGTGACGCCGGCGGGGCTGGCCAGTCCCAGGGCCGTCAAGATCGTCGGTGCAAGGTCCTGGTGGGCGGTCGGACCCTCCCAGACCCCGGGTTCGAGCCCAGGGGCACGAATGGCGGCGATGGCATCCACCTCCTCCAGGTGCAGGGTCATCCCATGGGTGAAGGAGTCGTGTTCGAAGAACTGTTCTCCATGGTCGGACAGCAACACGACCAGGGTGTCCTGGGGAATCCCGAGACCCTCCAGTTCTCCCCAGAGGCGTTTGAGCTGGTCGTCCAGGTAGCGGACCTCGCCCTGGTAGCGAACTTCGGCGTGCTGGACGACGAGGGCCAGTTCCTGTTCGCCAAGACTTGAAGGATCCGAGGCCAGGGCGACGATGGCGGACTCGTCGGTCAGGTCCACCGGGCTCTCCGGCAGGCCGTCCAGGCCATCCAGGTATTCGGGGGGTGGGTCGTACGGAGAGTGAGGGTCATTGAAGTGCAGTTGCAGAAACCAGGGGGTGCCCAGCCTCTGCAGGCTCTCCAGGACCACCAGCCCGGTGTCCACGATGGTGCTGGCAGGTTCCCGGTCCAGCAACGTGACGGCTCGGGGGTCCACATCCGCGGGGTGCATCTCGGCCACGACGGCGTTGGCGGTGACCACGGCAGGGACCCGGTTGGATTCCACGAGCCAGGAGGTGAGGGTCTCGAGGTTCGAGGGCAGATCCACCAGAATGGTGTCTGTACCCGCGTGTGGCTCGTACCCGGCCTCGGTGGGCGTGGTGCCCGTGAAGGCGCAGAGCATGGACGGAGCGGTCCAGTCGGAACAGGATCGGTGCTCTTCCAGGACCAGGGAATCGGCGAGCCAGCCATCCAGGAAGGGTGTCGTGTCCAGGTCTGTGTACCGGCCCACTCGATCCTTGCGCAGGGTGTCGATGGACAGGATGAGGAGGTTGGTGTCTGCCCCCAGGACCGGGATCAGGGGTTCCTGTTCGCCGGGACCATCGATGGGCGAACAGGCACTGGTCCCGGGTTCCGACGTGTCGGTGTCTCCTCCAGGGGGAGTTGAACCGGGGGCTGTGTCCTCCACCCCGCCGGAGGTGCAGGCCAACATCAGCAGGAGAGCACTCACCTGTCTTCCATACCCGCTACTGCGGCCAACCCGGCTCCGGTTTTTGAAAGAACACGTCCACCTCGTCCCCGGAATGCAGCACCCTCACGTGGCCTCGAGCCCAGTGGCTGTGAAAAGTGGCTTCGACCTCGTGGACGGGATCGAGGCCATCGGTGTCACACTGCCGGAGTTGGATTCGCACCCGCCTGGGACGGGGGACCTCGCTCAAAAAGTCCGCAAAGGCCCGGACGGACCGTTTGAAACGACCTTGTGTGGCGCTCTGCAGGACCAGCATCAGGTCCACCTCGGGCAGTGGGGCCCAGGCCACGTGCACGCCCTGCTCCCAGGGCAGGTTTCGGGAGCGGGTGATCGCGGCGGGGTACCAATCGGGGTCCACGGGCGGTTCCGGGACCGCCGGTGACGGGGCGGCCTCGGGAACTCTGGTGGACCTGACGCTTCGGCCCCGGCGGGGGCCTCCCGCCAACCAGAGCAGGACGCTCAGAATGCCAAGGAGCAGCCATGCGGGTCCGGGAAGCCGGGCCTCCAACTCCACCAGGTCCAGGGCAAGAGGTGAGGCCCGGTCGACCTCGGCCAGCCAATAGCCAGCCGCCGCTGCCAGGAGCACCAGGAGGGAGATCCGTCGTGTCATGCCCCGAGTCTAGCCGCGCAGACCCAGAGGCCCAGCAACAACATCGCTGCGAGCCAGGTCCAGATCCACCAGGGCAGGTCCCCCCGGGCTGCTGGCGGGGCGCGATCAGGGTCAAATACCCAGACCAGCCGAGCGGCGCCGTCGGCGTGGAAGGACCAGCCATTGGCCGTGCACAATTCCCGGAGGCGTTCGACAGTGACCCGGGGCAAGACCGGTCCTGTCAGCGAGTGGGTTCCCTTTCCGACGATCAGCCGGACGGCGCCGGCCTCCAGGTCTGGACCGATCAGGGCCACGGCCTCCACGGTGTCCAGGGCCAGCTTTCGTCCCAGGTCGTGCAAATCGATGGTGGGGACGTTTCTCTCCTCCCAGAGATGGGTGTCACACCGCCAGGGCCGTTCCCGGTGCCAGGCGAGGCCGTGTGCGCCCTTTTCCACCGGCTCCAGGGCGTGCTGCAGACGGACGAGGTCGGTCATCCTGTCCGCCGGAGGGTGGTCTCGGCGCGATAGAGCGTGGCGATGGAGGGGTTCGAACTCGCCATTCTGGGCCTGGTCGGAGTTGTCGCTGGCACGGTGAACACCATTGCCGGTGGGGGTTCCCTCTTGACGCTCCCCGCCCTCATCCTGCTCGGCATGCCCGCTTCGATGGCCAACGGTACCAACCGAGTGGGCGTGTTGGTGCAGTCGTTTTCAGCAGGTCTCCGCTTCCACCAGGCGGGCGCCCTGGATCTCTCCCGGGGATTGACCCTGTTGGTGCCGTCCTGTACCGGTGCGGTGCTGGGCGCCTGGTTCAGCACCCTGCTGCCAGACCTGGTCTTCCAGCGGGCCATCGGGCTCGCCATGCTCGGGATGTTGCTGGTGATCTGGATTCGACCCCGGCGCTGGTTGGAGGGAACTGAGATCTCTCCACGATCGACCCCCCTCCGGATGGCGGTCTTCTTCGGCCTCGGCTTCTACGGGGGGTTTCTCCAGGCTGGGGTGGGGGTCGTGTTGTTGGTGGGGCTCGTGCTCATCGAGGGGCTGGACCTGGCGCGGGCCAATGGCGTGAAGGTGCTGCTGGTCTTCGGGTTCACCTTGCCGGCAATGGCGGTGTTCATGGTCCAGGGACTGGTGGACTGGATTCCGGCCCTGGTGTTGGGTGTGGGTTCCTGGTTCGGGGGTCTGCTGGGCGCCAGGTTGACCCTGTCCAGAGGCCCAGCCTTCGTGCGGTGGGTCCTGTTGGTGGTGGTACTGCTCAGTGCGACCAAGCTGTTGGCGGGTTGATCGATGTCAGTTCTGGGCTTTGAGGTGAAGTTGCCTCACGATGCCGTGGGGCCCCGTGCCGTTCCCAGGGCCGCAGGGGTCTGGCGCGTCATGCAGACGGTGGTGATGCAGGCCAGCATCCAGGCGGGGTGGCCGGCCTCTCGCTTCCAGGCCGAGCGCGTGGGCTTCGTGGTCGTGGCGATGTCTGTGCGCCATCACAGGGAATTGTTGGACGGGGAGTCTCTCTGGGGGAAGACCTGGATCCGTGACTTTCGACGCCGAAGCCTGAGTCACCGGGAGGTTCGACTGGTCGGCCCGGACGGCCCATTTGCCGACGCCACCCAGCGGTGGGTTCACGTGGACGAGGAGGGGGCCATGTGTCCCGCCAGCGATGCGGTCCTGGCAGACTTTCCGCCGACCGAGGTCGACGAATCCGATGTCAAGCTGGATCCGGGCACCAGGGACCCCTCTGAGCGGTGGCACGAGACAGAGCTGACCTGCTGGCACCACCACGTCGATGCTCAGGGCCACGCGAATCACCCGATGTTCATCGAGTGGATCGACGAGGGGACGGCTCG
The DNA here is from genome assembly GCA_964567625.1 of uncultured Enterobacterales bacterium. Taxonomy (GTDB): domain Bacteria; phylum Myxococcota_A; class UBA796; order UBA796; family CAJQPC01; genus CAYFPX01. The sequence continues at coordinate 25,012 of CAZMNK010000069.1, forward strand.
GGTGCTCTCGACCGCGGGGTTCGATCCACATCGCATGGTCCCCGTGGCCGAACAGGTCCACTTCCAGGCGGCGGTCCAGGGAGGCGCCGTCGTACGGGTGCGCAGCCGGGTGAGGGGCCGGACCCAGGAGGCTGTGGTGCTGGAACATCGCCTCACCGGTGCGGATGGCCTGGCACTCGGAAGAGGCCTCACCTGGCGAAGGTTGTTGGGGGCACCGCTGGAGACGCTGGAGACCGCACTCCGTTGACCCGGGCCAATCTCCACCCGTTGGACCTTCTGGCCCGCGACACTTAGGGCATTCCAGGCGAGGTCACCTCCCGGAACCTCCAAAGATCGAACCCAGAGGGTGGAAGACCCGCCGCGATGCGCACAATTACTCCACCCAAGGACGATTTCCTCGTCGTAGACCCTCCCTTCTACGTGCCGGTCGGCGACGAGGTCAGCCTGTTCGAAACGGCCCATGCTGCCGCTCTGCCCTGCATCCTCAAGGGCCCCACCGGCTGTGGCAAGACCCGGTTCGTGGAACACATGGCCCACAAGCTGGGCCTGCCGCTGATCACGGTCGCCTGTCACGAGGACCTGACTGCCTCGGACCTGTTGGGGCGCTTCCTGATCCTGGGGGAGGAGACGGTCTGGTGTGATGGTCCGGCCACCGCTGCCGTGCGTCATGGTGGACTGCTCTACCTGGACGAGGTGGTCGAGGCCCGGAATGACACGATGGTCGTCGTGCACCCGTTGACCGATCACCGCCGCCAGTTGCCTGTGGACAAGCTGGGCCAGGTGCTACACGCTCCCCCCAATTTCATGCTCGTGGTCAGCTACAACCCCGGCTACCAGTCGGTGCTCAAGGAGATGAAGCAGTCCACGCGCCAGCGCTTCGTCTCCCTGGAATTCCGCTACCCACCCCCGGAAGCGGAAAGAGCCATCGTAGCCACTGAGGCCGGAATCGACGAGGAGACGGCAGCCAGCCTGGTCAAGGTGGCGGAAAAGGTGCGCAACCTGACGGAACGCGGCCTCGAGGAGGGGGTATCCACCCGTCTGCTCATCTACGCCGGCAAATTGATGGCCAGGGGGGTTGCTGCCAGACCCGCTTGCGACGCTGCCTTTGCACGCACCCTCACGGATGAAAGGGACCTTCAGCGGTCCATCCGCGAGGTCGTGGCAGACTTCTTCTAGGACTGTTGGCGGATCCATGGCCTCCACTCTCATCGACCGAGGGGCGCTCAAGCGGCTGCAGCAGAAGGAGTTGATCCCGCTGGTGCGGGTCATACGCATCTTTGTGCGCAGCCTCAAGATGTACCCCCAGGAACACCCGGTCCTCCTGGAGCTGACGGAACGGACCATCGGGCAGCTCTGCGAGGCCCACAGGGCCCATGGGGATCTGCTGATGGATGCCCGGGACTACATGCTGGCGGTCAACGAGACCACCATCGACAAGGAGGTTCCCGAACTCAAAGAGAGCGTCGAACTGGCGGTCTGGTTCCGAGAACGAGGTGTGCAGGCGGTGCTGATTCGAGGGGTGCTGCTACGAGAGGATCTTCTCGACATCTTCGGCTGGCTGAACAGCACGGACCCTGTGAGCTGCCGCGCAGCCCTGGAAAAGGGGAACCGACCCGAGGTCAAGGGACCCCTGGAACTGAACCCCTTTCTGGATGCGGCCAAAGCAGCCCGTGCCCGGCAGGAAGCCATTTCCTCAAAGCCGGAACCAGGGCCGGAACCAGTGCCCGATCGGGTGATTGAACTGGAGCCAGAGGAGGAAGTCACCGATGACCCGGACACCGCCTACCGGGAGGCTCGTGCCCAGGCGGTCGCAGGGGTCTTTGTCGGTCCCCTGTCTGGCCAGGGACTCTGTGGACTTCTCCGGGCGGGCGAGGACCCCGTCATCGGAAGTGTGGACCAACTTCATCAACAATTCCCCGATGATGAACGGTCGGAATTAATCCAGGCCCTGACGGATCAGGCGGTGAAGACCCTGCTCCAACTCCCGGTGGTGGACCTGGTGGAGTTGCTGCTTCGACTCGGCGAAGAGACCCAGGCGGCTCGCCGGCTGAGCGCACCCCTCCTGGCGGGCCTGCAGACCCGTCCGGGCCGGGCCCTGGAGGTTGTCAGCAAACTGGGCAATGGCGTCTACGGTGGGGACTCTGTGGAGCGCTCTGCAAGGGCGATCGAGGTCTTGGAGCACCTGCTGCCTGTCTTGCTCCGGACAGGGGGTCAGCGAGAGGTCCACAGAGCGGTTCAGATCCTGGACACCGTCTCTCGGGACGAAAGCCGGACACGACTGGTACGACAGAGGGCGGACTTCGGCCTCAAGAGGATCTCAAGGGCGGGTGTGCTCCGTGAACTCCTGTCCAAGCTCAAGTCCGCCCAGGGGACAGACACCGTCACCGAGGAACTGGTGTACCTGTTGGGGGCGCGATCGATCCCGCGGCTGATCGAGGACCTGCGGGATGCGCCGGAGATGCAGGTTCGCCTGGACCTGGTCGACCTGTTGACGGTCATCGGGCGCATGGCCGAGGCTCGGGG
>CAZMNK010000070.1:0-19819 GCA_964567625.1 uncultured Enterobacterales bacterium
GTTGTTGATCTTGTGGGCGCCGGTGTGGTTCAGGTCCTCCCGCTTGAGCCACACATGGACGCCGAGTTCGGCGCTCAGGACCTCGGCCCGGTACAACAGGGAAGGACGCCCCACGTAGTTGGAGAGCAGTTGCTCGAACTCTGACCGAAAGTCCGGGTCGGACCATGCCGACTCCCAGGCCTTGGTCAGACTCTGAAGCGGCGGCACGAGGGTCTCGGCCACGTAGCGTCCGCCGTAGGGTCCAAAGTGTCCACTGGCGTCCGGGCGGGACATGGGGCCTCCGAGGCGTTCGCCTATCCGGTCTGCCCTCGAGCGGCCTGAATGAAGGCGAGCACCTGGTCCGGATCCTGTTGACCAGGAGACTGTTCTACGCCGGAAGCCACATCCACTCCCCAGGGCTGGATGGTGGCGATGGCCTCGGCCACGTTGTCGGGCCGAAGACCCCCGGCCAGGATCATGGAGCCCAGGGGCCGGCACTGGAGCGCCAGGGCCTGGTCGACCTGTGTGCCAGTGCCGCCCTCTTGACCCGGGACGTGGGCATCGAGCAGGAAGCGGTCCGGTCCCCAGGCGCGGATCTCGCCATGGACACCTGGACGCGCCCGGAAGGCTCGAAAGGCGGGAACACCGAGCCAGGCCGTCAGACCTGGCGTGGCCGGGCCATGCAGCTGCACCGAACTCGGGGAGATGTCCGCAACCAGGTCAGTCAGTGCCTCGGGGGAGGGTTGGACGACCACCAGGACGCTTTCCAACGTGACGGCTGCGGCGATCTCTGCGGCCACCTGGATGGAAATGCTGCGGGGAGAGGGGGGGTGGAGGTTCAGGCCAATGGCATCGGCCCCGCACGACTGTGCCCACAAGGCCTGCTCCACCGAGCGTACGCCGCAGATCTTGATCCACATGCCGGACTCAACCCCGCAACTGGGCCAGGGCTGCACCGGGATCCGGTGCGGTCATCAGCGAGGTGCCCACCAGCAGGGCGTCGGCCCCTGCTGCCCGCATTCGATCCCGATCAGCGGGGGTGTGGATTCCGGATTCAGCCACGCGAACCCGGTCTGAAGGCACCCGGGGCAACAGTGTCTCTGCGGTCGCCAGGTCGATCCCCAGGGTGTGGAGATCTCGGTTGTTGACCCCCAGGATGACGGCATCGGTCGAGAGGGCGCGATCCAGGTCCACCTGGTCATGCACCTCGACCAGGGGTTCCATGCCCAGGTCACGGGCTGCCGCCAGGCAATCCCTCAGCTCGGTGTCCGTCAGCATCGCCACGATCAACAGGCAACTGTCGGCCGAGGCCACCCGCGCCTCGATCACCATGCGTGGGCTCACCAGGAAGTCCTTGCGAAGGACGGGGATGGAGACCGCTTTCCGTACCGCGCGCAGGTCCTCCAGGGAACCACCAAATCGCTCGAAGTCCGTCAGCACGGAGATCGCCGCCGCCCCTGCGGCTTCATAGGACCGGGCAATGGCCACCGGGTCAGCGTCGGGTCGGATCTCTCCGCGGGAGGGAGATCGACGCTTCACCTCGGCGATCCAGGACAGTTCGCTTCCCTCCAGGGCCTCGCGCAGGTCTCGAGGAGGGGGTGCAGTGGTCGGATCGCCCGGCGAATCCCGGGCCAGCTGGGCGTCGTAGCGGTGTTTCTCGGCGCGGATGCGCTCCAACAGACTCATGCCGCGCGGCTATCCGCCGGCCTGGGAGAGGTCGACCCCCAGGGCCTTCTTCGACCGTTGAGGCCGGTTCCCGGGCAGGTCAGGGGTTTGTGGCAGCCACCAGGGCTGCCAGGGTGTCCGCTGCAGCACCGCTGTTCAGGGCCGCCTGGGCCTGGGCCACGCCCTCGCGCAGGTCCCCGGCCCGCCCGGCCACGGTGAGAGCCGCTCCGGCGCCGTAGGCCACGGCATCGGCCCGAGGCCCGGTCTCCCCCGCAAAGATGGCCCGCAGGATGTCCGCATTCTCCGAGGCATCTCCACCGCGCAGAGCCTCCAGGGGAGCGGGGGTCAGGCCGACCTCCTCCGGGCTCACCTCGAAGCGATGAAGGCCCCCCTCTCGCCACTCGGCCACCTGGGTGGGACCGGCCAGGCTGAATTCGTCCAGACCACCGGCCCCGTGGACCACCATGGCGTGAACGGCCCCCAGCTCGCCGAGTACCTCCCCCAGGGGTTCGACCCATTCCGGGCCGAACACGCCCACCACCTGGCGCCGAACACCAGCGGGGTTGGTCAGGGGGCCCAGCACGTTGAAGAGGGTCCGCACGCCCAGTTGGCGACGAGGGCCCACGGCGTGACGGGTCGCGGCATGATGGGCGGGGGCGTACAGGAAGGCGATGCCCACGTCCTGGAGGACCCGCCCCAGGTCCAGGGGGTCCAGGCCCAGGTTGACCCCCAGGGCCTCGAGCACGTCGGCGGATCCGCTGCGACTGCTCACGGAACGGTTGCCGTGCTTGGCGACGCTGGCACCGGCCGCCGCCGCCACGACGGCCGCTGCGGTGGACAGGTTGAAGGTGCCGGAATGGTCTCCACCAGTGCCACAGGTATCGATGGGATCCAGGTCCTGGGCCACGGGAATGGCGGTGGCATGACGTCGCATCACCCGCGCTGCGGCCGCGATCTCCTCGACGGTCTCCCCCTTGGTCCGAAGGGCGATCAACAGTCCGGCGATCTGGGCTTCGGTCAACTCCCCCTGGAGCATGGCGTCGAAGACCTCCTCGACCTGGAGGGAGGTCAGGTCCTGGCCAGCGAGGAGGCTCTCCAACAGAGTTGCGATTTTCACAGGGTTCCCCGCAGGAAGTTGGTCAACAGCTCCATGCCGTGCTCGGTCAGGATGGATTCCGGGTGGAACTGGACTCCGGCGACAGGCTTCTCCTTGTGGCGGAGACCCATGATCTCGCCGTCTTCGGTCCACGCGGTGATCTCCAGGCAGTCCGGCAGACTGTCTCGTTGCACAGCCAGGGAGTGGTACCGGGTTGCGGAGAACGGGCTCGGGAGCCCTTCGAATAGACCGGTGCCCTCGTGGAGGATTCCGGAGACCTTGCCGTGCATCAGCTTCTTGGCCGGCACCACCGTCCCGCCGAAACACTGTCCGATGGACTGGTGGCCCAGGCAGACCCCCAGCACGGGCATCTCGTCTGCATAGCGTTCAATGGCCTTCAGGGAGATGCCGGCACGATCCGGATCGCAGGGTCCGGGGGAGATGAGCAGCCGTTCGACTCCCCGCTGGCCGATCTCTTCCACCTCGATGGCGTCGTTGCGAACCACGTCGACCTGGGCCCCGAGAACCTGGAGGTACTGGACCAGGTTCCAGGTAAACGAGTCGTAGTTGTCGATGACGAGGACCTTGATCACGCTCACAAACCCTGCTCTGCGAGCTCAAGTGCACGAAGCACTGCGCCTGCCTTGCTGAGGGTCTCCTGGTACTCGGATTCAGGCTCGGAGTCCGCCACGATTCCCGCTCCGACCTGGAGGAACCAGCGCTCGCCCTGGCGCCAGGCGGTCCGGATGGCGATCGCCAGGTCCATCTGGCCATCGGCCCTTACCCAGCCCACGGCCCCGCCATAGGGCCCGCGAGGCACTGGCTCCAGTTCGTCGATGATCTGCATGGCCCGGACCTTGGGGGCTCCGGACAGGGTGCCTGCGGGAAAGGTTGCTCGCACGGCGTCGAACCCGTCCTGCCCTTCGGCCAGGTGGGCGCGGACGTCGGAGACGATGTGCATCACGTGGGAATAGCGCTCGATCTTCATCAGGGCGTCCACGCTGACGGATCCGGGTGCTGCCACTCGCCCGAGGTCGTTCCGTGCCAGGTCCACGAGCATCACGTGCTCGGCGACCTCTTTGGGATCGGCAAGCAGTTCTCCCGCCAGTTCCAGGTCTTCGGCCTCGTCGGCTCCGCGAGGTCGGGTGCCCGCAATGGGGGAAACCCAGGCCTGGCCGTCGGCCACCCGGACCATGACCTCGGGCGAGGCGCCTGTGACGAGTTGTTCGGGGTAGCGCAGATGGAACATGTAGGGCGAGGGATTGACCGCCCGCAGGGCCCGGTAGAGGTCCAGGGGATCACCGCTGAAACCCAGTCGGAAGCGGTTGGACAGAACGACCTGGATGCAGTCCCCTTTACGGATGTCCTCCTGGATTCGCCGGACACCCGCTTCAAAGGCGGGCTGGTCGAATTCCGGATCCAACGCCACCTGCTCTCCCCGCTGATTCGGGCGGGCAGGAAGGGGACCCCGAAGCTTGCCGATGATGCGGTCAATGCGTTGGACGGCCCCGGCATGGGCCACTCTGGGGTCCGTGCCGGCGGGCACCGCCACCACCTGGACGACGGCGATTCGGTGGCGCAGGTTGTCGAAGACCAGCAGGGAGCGGGGAAGGGCAAAGACCAGCGTGGGGGCAGCGTCTTCTTCGGCGGGGTGGGGCGAGGGCAGGTTCTCCCACCACCGCACCGCATCCCAGGCCACCCAGCCCACAGCGGCGCCGACAATGGGGGGCAGCCCCTCCAGGGTCACGGCCCGGGAGCGGGCCAGTTCGTCCTGGAGAAAGTGCAGGGGGTCGTCCCGTTCTTCTGTGCGGTGGACCCAGCCATCCCGGAGCACCTCGCACCTTCGGCCCTGGGCGCGTACCACAAAGGCCGGGTCAAACCCAATGATCGAGTAGCGGGCCCAGCGCTCCCCCCCCTCCACCGACTCCAGCAAGAAGGCATGGGTGTCCGGGCGATCCAGGGGTGCCTGGCCGTCGCAAACCTTCATGAAGGCCGACACCGGGGTGTCCAGGTCCGCGAGCACCTCCCGGAAGACCGGAATGGACACAGACTCGCCCTCGTGGGCCCTGGCAAGGGCGACGAATGCATCTGGAGAAGGGGTGATCAGGACGGACTCCTCGTTTACCGTGAGGTGACCCTCGGCGCCGGGTGGTTATCCTTCGTAAAGCAGCCGACAAGGAGGGCCTTGTGAGCCAGTCATTCGTTTCCCTGACCCCGTCCGCGATGGAGAACCTCAAGAAGCTCCTTGTCGACAACGACATGGAAGGGCACGGGCTCCGCTTTGGAGTCCAGGGTGGGGGCTGTTCTGGCTACTCCTACCTGATGGAGTTCGAGGAGCAGCCACAGGAAGGTGATGTGACCTTCAACATCAACGGCGTGTCGCTCTACCTGGCCCCGCTGAAGCGCGACTTCCTGCGTGGGGTGGTCATCGACTTTGTAGACGAGTTGATGGAGACCGGCTTCAAGATCCACAACCCCAACGTTGAACGCGCCTGCGGCTGCGGCGAGTCCTTTGACATCCCGGAAGGGCAGGCCGCCGTCCAGGAAGGCGATGCGATCTAGCCCGGGTACAGGCGAAGAAACCGACCCAGGCCGCATGGGTGACCGGGATCGGTGAATTCGTCCAGGAGTCGAGGTCCAGCAGAGGTTGAGCCCTAGAACACCGCGATGACGGCTTCAGCGGACAGTTCGATCGGGATGGTCATCTCTTCGGTCGGGACATCGATCAGGGTCCCGGTGGTGATGATGGCGATGCTGCCGGTGTCGATGAACCTCTGCAGAGTGGTCCCATCGGTAATGGGCACGACGAACTGTGCCTGGTCAGGCGGCAGGTCGGGCAGGTAGACCACCTGGTGGTCATCGTCGGAGAGCTGATCGTCGGTGGAGATGTACAGCGTGATGTCGGACAGCCATTCACCCAGGTTGCCGATCTTGGGGCTGTTCAGGGTGATCTCGAGCAGTCGGATGTCGGTGACGTACTGGATCTCTTCCGGGAGGTCGCCCAGGAGTTCCTCTGTGTCATACACGGGGGTGGATTCCATGAACTCCCAGCCTTCGGGGTAGGCATCCAGTTCCTCGGTGTCGAACTCAGGCAACACCACCGAAAAAGATTCCTCGATGGGGACGGAGACCTGGGCGCAGGCAGACGTCATGACAGCAGCGACGAGGGCCAGAGCGACGGTGAAGAGGGAGCGGTCGTTCAAGGGGGCCTCCGAACAGGGCGGTGTTGGCAATTACTCGTTGCAGGAGCCGTGCCAATGCCCTGGGAATTCGAGCCCGGAGGTCGTCGTCCCCGTAGAATGGCCCGGTGGGCCAAAACAACGACAAAGGGGTTCCCCGCCCCCCTGTCCAGGACCCTCCTCCGATCCGGACAGAAACGTATACGTTCACATACGGACCGAGGTGCACGGGTCAGTAGTGATACGCCTTAGGGGCGGGGCCCCTGTTCGTCTCTTTTCTCATCGAACCGTATGGGACTCGGTTTGAGGAGAATTCTCAGTCTTTGTTCACAAAGAGCTCAGAAACCGGTCGTCTTCGGTGGGCGTCCCCCCCGGTCTCCTGGCAGTAGAGGGCATTGACGGCCACCAAAACGGCCGTGAGCGTGTCCACGGACAAGAGGTCCTCGTCGGGCAAGGTCAGGATCGAGCGGTCGGTGAAGTTGAGAGGGCACACGTCGTGTTGTCCCTCCATGACCAGTGGAAGGCCGTGGGAACGACAGATCGGCGGGCGCTCCTCGTAGACGGCACAGGCCCCGTCGAGCAGGAGTGGGCAGGGCGAAGGGCCTGTCTGGATGGCCAGACGCTCTCGGGACTCGTCGTCCAGACGGTCGATCGCGCGAGCCAGGGCGTCGAATTCCACGTCGCTCACGGTGCGCTCGGTGTCACAGCATCCGGTGCACCCCAGCCGACAGGCAAAGTGGCTCGCATGGGCCAACAAGACACGCTGGGAGTGATTGTGGACGCGATCCCGCAGGACTTCGAGATTGCGAAACGGGCCGTGGGAATGAGAAGCGGACATGCCCCTTTGAGCTAACCAAACCTGTGGGGGGACGTGGAACTCTGTGGGTCAGCGGTTGTCGGGGACCCCTCCGCGGTGGTACGGGTATTGTCGGTCTGGCAAGGACTGGAGGATTCGATGCGACAGCTTCAGGCGGCAGCGTTGCTGCTCTTCGGTGGCGCGATGCTGACCCAGGCAGGGTGTGAGCCCAGCTACACCTACGTCGGCTACCAGATGTACGACCACATGCCGCTGGATGCGGATCGTATCTGGACCTACGCAAACGATGCCGAGGTCGGCTACGAGCTCGCGGTCCACAAGGCCGAGAACCCCACCAGTCAGGGCGACCAGGACATCTTCACCTTTGAGCACACGAACGCCGAAACCGGCGACCTGTTGATGGAGGTCCTCTGGTCTTCGGACTCGCTCTACGGTGTGCTGATCCACGGCTACACGACCTACCAGGCCGTGCCGAGCGGCCCAGGAACCGGCGACACGGGGGACACGGGAGGCGAGACCGGGGGTCCTCCGATCGACGAGACGGTCACCTATGACCCGCCCATCACCTTTGCCGATGACCGCATGGCGCCGGGCGAGAGCGAGGTGACCGAGACCACTGGCTTTACCTTCACCAGTTCATTCCCCAACACCGAGGCCTGTCCGAACCACTGGACCCAGGACTGGAATGAGTGTCTCCGGGTCGAGTTGGATGACGGTGATGGGGACGACGACGCTGGCTCCCTGGTCGCCGGAACCTACTGGCTTGTCACGCGCTATGGCATTGCCTGGTTCGAGCCCACCGGGGCCCCGGACAAGTGGGTGCTGAAGAAGCACGACTGCACCAAGGATGGCGTGGAGTGCTGACGCTGCTGCCCGCCCTGTGGCTTGGGGTGGGTGGCTGTGGTGAACCGGACTACCGGGTGGCGGACCTGCAACTGGACCTGGCGGGTGAACCCCCGTCCGATGCGGAGTTCGTCCGTATTTGCGTCACTGGTGTGGGGCAGCGGGTCCTGGGCTACCGCCTGGCCGGCGCCTACAGCTACCCGGGACTGCCAGAGGGGGTCCCCGTGGACGTGGTCGTCGATGTGCTCGACGGTGAGGGCGCCGTGCTTGCCCAGGGGCAGGCCCCCACCCTGGTGGGATACACAGAAGAGGTGCTCACGGACTGCATGGGGTGCGAAGGGTGCGATGCAAGCGGAACAGCGGCCGATCCCGGAGGGGAGTCCTGGTTGTTGGCGGTGCGCTTCTTGGACTGAGCCCGATCGGGGCCTGTACGGGCGATAGCGACACCGGGCTGGACAGTGGCCTGGACCCTTTTCGGGTCACCGGATCCGATCCTGTGGATGGGGCCATCGATGTTCCCGAGGCCAAGATCCCGGAGCTCCGGTTTTCTGCGGCAGCCAACCAGACGGTCTGTTTTGAGGGTCAGTTGACGCTGGAGGCCCTCAACCCAGATGACACCATTGCCTTTGAAGTCGCCTACAGCCTGACCTTCCTGGAGGGGGGGTACAAGGTCCAATTCCTGACCACTGAGGTCCTTCGACGAGGCTATTGGTACGCCATGGTGGGTCGAGACGACGAGGAAAGGCCCTGTGTCGACGACTTCGACAACCCCCTGCGCCCCGCCGGGGTGAAGTTCTACGTGCCATGACGCTGACACTCCTTTCCCTCCTCGTCCTGAGCCCCAGTTGCTCCAACAAGGACCCCCAGACGGATTCAGACACCGGCAGCGTGTCGGTGACCAGGGATTCTGAGGACACCCAGGCCGTGGGTGACTCCGACATGGACACCGACACCCAGGTCGACGAGGAGACCGGGGACACCGGCCTGGACACTCCTGGAGCCCTGAGCATTGCGCCGCGGGAGATGGTGGTGGATCCGGGGGCCGTGTGGACGCTCCGGGCGAGCCATTCCCTGGAGGATGTGCTGACCGATGTGCTGCCTGTCTACTCCTCGTCCGACGAGGGAGTCCTGACAGTGTCCACCACCGGCGAAGTCGCGGCGCTCACCCCGGGAGAGGCCACGATCCAGGCCAGCTGGGAGGGGCTGGAGGCCCTGGCAGCGGTGACAGTGCAGGAGATCCCCAAGCTGCGGGTGTCGCTGATTCACGGTGAGGACGGCACACCGATGACGTCCGGCAAGGTCCGATACGATGGCAACACGGTGTACGTGGACGAGGTCACCGGGACAGCGGAGCTCGACGTCCCCGCCGGGGAGCCGGTCTGGATCACCTGCTGGTCGACGGAGAACGACCGCATTCCGATCACGGTGATGGAGCTGGTCAGCCGCAACGTCGTTGTCCCTCTGCGAAAGCAGGCCAGCGTGTCCGGGACCGATTCCGAGGTGGCGGGAGCCTATGACTTCAGCGGTGTCCCGCCGTTGTCCGAGGACGAAAAGGCCGCGGGGTACGTGGTCCTGGGGCTCGCGGGCAGCAGCCTGCCCTGGGGACCTCTGTACTGGCGACCCGAGGAGCTTCTCTCTCCAGATCGGGATGTCACCCTCTACGGCCTGGATGTCAGCCTGCCGGGGAACATCACGATCATGGACGAGGTCGAGGAGTGGAACACACCGGTGTGGTCTGGGAATGCAGGCGTGTGGAGCCTGGCGGGTCCGGTTCCCCTGGCAGATGCGGTCGTGGGTCTGGCCGATCTGAGCGCTGCACTGGACTTCCTGTTGTCGAACGTCGACGGGTTCGTCTATGGCTGGGACGGCGGTCTCAGCCCCACCAAGGGAGATTCACTGGAGCACGATGTGCGGCCGACGACAGCACTGTCGGAGACCGTGGAAGTGAGTTTGCCTGGCTGGCCATCCGGCCTCGACGGGACCGAGACGGCGATGTTGATGGCCCTGGAAGGGGATGGGGCGGAAGGCCCGGCCGTGGTGGGCTTCGGGCGAGGTTTCCCAGGCGCCGCGTACATCTCTCGTTCGCCGGGCAGCTTTTTCGGGTGGGATGGAAGCTCCGCCCAGGTTCTCGCCTACCTGGAGGTGGGGGGACCGGGGTCCGGGAATGCACGGGTTCTCAGCGCGGCACCGGTTGTGGATGGGGTGGCGGTTATCGCCGAGTTTCAGGAACCGCCGTCCCTGGACAGTTTCGATGGGGCCACCCACGACATGGTTCTGACCTCGGATCCCGATGCCCAGATCGTGCATCTCTACGTGGTCAGCAAGGACGGATCCGAGCGTGAATACCTCCTTCCGGCCACCTCGGGCACGATCAACATTCCTGGCGAAGGCCCCGCTTTTGGATGGTCCAGGACTGATTGGGAGATGACGGTCGTGGAAACCGATGTCGGCACCTATGAATCATGGACGGTCGAGGGTGCGCTGTTTCGGGAGGATCTCGCGGACAACGCTGTCCTGACCTCTTTTGTGAACCAGTCCTTCACGGGTAGTGAGAGTGAGGAAGGTAGTGAGAGTGAGGAATAGCGAGAAATGAACTCCCTCCTGGAAGCCGCCCGCACGGGATTCGCGGGACTGTCTGTCGACCCGGCCTTTCGCGAGGCGGCTCTTGAAAACCTGGAGGCCTGGCTGGGAAACCCCCAGGTCCAGGACACGGTGGCTCAACTGGAGGCCCTGGCCGCGGCGGGTTCCTGGGACGTGCTGCTGGACAGCTTCTACCAGGTGTTGCCCTTTGGTACCGGGGGACGTCGGGGCCCGGTGGGCATTGGCACCAACCGGTACAACCGGTGGACATTGTCCACCTCGATCCAGGGGCATGCCCGCTTCCTGCGTGCCCAGGCAGATGGGGATGCCCCGCTGTCCGTGGTCATCGCCTATGACGTTCGTGCCTACAAGGATGCTCGTGGCGTCTACCGGGCGGACCTGCCCAATCCACTGATGGGCCTGACCAGCCGTAATTTTGCGGAGATTGCGGCTGGGGTCTACGCGGCCAATGGGGTCAAGGTCCACATCCTGGGCCGGGACAGCAAGACCTATGTGTCCACCCCCGAATTGAGCTTTGCCATTCGCTATCTGCGGGCTGATGGTGGGCTCAACGTCTCGGCGAGTCACAACCCGCAGGACGACAATGGCGCCAAGATCTATGACAGCTTCGGTGGCCAGGCGGTGCCCCCCTGGGACGAGCGCCTGGCGGACGAGGTGGCTGGAGTCACCCACGTCGAGAGCCTGGCCTACGAGGAAGCCATGGACGGAGGCTGGATCACGGAGATTGGTCCGGATCTCCACGAGGCCTACATCCGGATGAACGTGGCTGTGTCCCTGCGCCCGGAGTGGCGGGACTGCCACGTCGTGTTCACGGCTCTTCATGGCACTGGGGACACCACCGTGGCCCAGGTGCTGGAGGCGGCGGGCTTCAAGGTCACCCTGGAACCGACCCAGGCCACCCATGACGGGGCCTTTCCCAACGTGCCCTTTGGAATTCCCAACCCCGAGGTTCCCCAGTCCATGGACCGGGCGGTAGCCCTGGCTGATGAGCTCGGTGCCGACCTGGTGATGTCCTGCGATCCGGACGCCGACCGACTGGGCCTGGTGGTGCGTCACGGCGAGGGGTGGCGGGTCATGACCGGCAATGAGCTGGGCACCCTGGTGGTGCGGTACCTGCTGGGATTTCGTCGATCTTCGACCGGGCGGGCTCCGATCATCATGAAGACCGAGGTGACCTCTTCCCTGGTGGCCCGGGTTGCTCGTCATCATGGGGGCCGGGTGGTCGGGCACCTGTTGGTGGGATTCAAGTACATCGGGGAGGGACTGCGTCGGCTGGAGCGGGTGGGGGGCTTCTACAACGTGGAAGGGACGCTCCAGGACTTCATGGCTGGTGTCGAGGAGTCCCACGGCGTGCTGGTTACCCACGAAGTGCGGGACAAGGACGCTGCGGGTGCTGCGCTCCTGCTCGCCGAGGCTTCTTCCTGGCAGAAGTCGAACAAATGCACCCTGGTGGACCTCTTGGAGGACTGCTGGCGAGAGGTGGGTGCAGTGGTCAACACCCTGAACTCCCTGGTCATGCGGGGTGCTGAAGGTCGCTCCCGGATCCTGGCCATCCAGGCCTCCCTGAGGGAGGACCCATTCCGGAGTGTGGGCGACCGCTCAGTCTCCGCCTTTTATGACCGCCAGGATCCTCGTGGCCCCTTTGGTCGCGTCCTGTCAGGGACCGACGCTGTCAGTCGGGACGTCCTGGTCTTCGAACTGGAGGGGGGGGATGCCCGGGTTCTTCTTCGTCCCAGTGGTACCGAGCCCAAGAGCAAGGTCTACGTCGAGGTCTCTGGCCGACCGGGCGCAGAACCCGGTGAGGTTTTGCCACAACTCCAGGAGACGGCGCGGCGAATCGGTGAGGATTTTGTGCTTGCCCTGCTGGAGCGGGTTGAGTTCTCACTGCCACGCTGGTCCCTGTCGATCTCCGACCTGGTCGCCGTGGAGCACAAGGCCCACTTTGCCGTAGAGGTGTTGCCGGCTCTGGTCACTCGTCTGGGGGACGGTGAGGTCATCGACACCTGGCTGGATGAGCGGATCGCGACCTACGGCAAGGATGCCCGGGCCCTTGTGGCCCCTGGAGTGGCTGCCTGGATCGCCTCGGCGCCTCCCGAGTCGGACATCCAGGAGAGCCTGGCTGCGCTCTTTCCCCTGTCAGGCCCCTAGCTCGCTAGGGCATCCGACCCGGGCGAGGACCGTACTCGAGGGGCTCGAGCACGATCAGGCCCGCAACGGGCCAGCTCTTGTAGGTCTCCAGGTTCTGGAGGTACCAGTCCAGGGGATGGTCCTTCACCTGGGCCTTGCCGATCTTCGTGGCGTGGCGCATCGTGGGTAGTTCGGCGGGTATTTTCATGCCCACATGGGTGATGGCGATGGGTAGATGGGGAGCCAGGACCCTCAAGGTGAAGAGGACTGCGCCATCCGGGATGCGGGCAGACAGGCCCGGATCATCTCGAAAGGCCCGAAGAGGGAGATGGTGCAGGGTTCGTGTGCCCACCGGGAGTCGGCTGTCTGGCAATGAAAACAGGCTGCGGCGGGACCAGGAGGACCAGGTGTCAGCCGTCACGGTCTGGGTCAGGACCTTGGCGCCGGGCAACTCCGGGGTCACGTCCCTCATCCAGCCATCTGCAATGGTTCCTGGAATCCACTCTGCCAGCATGAAGTGACGGCGATTCTCATAAGTGACGGGGCCGCCACTCCTGTACCGGAGGGCCCTGCGGACCCGAGCCACGTCGACCGGGTCATTCCCCAGTGCAAGGGCCAGTGCCTCTTCCACAAAGGTCAGGCAGTCAAAGGTGTCATACCGGGTGACCGGATCCGGGTCCATGCCCCCGGCTTCTCCCAGCGGCCCATCCTTGTAGGGTCTGCCGAGCCAGGCCCTGGTAATGGTCTCCAGCCGAATGGGAAGAGGCTCATGACGCACCGAGGCTGCCAGTGAGGCCATGTCCGGTGCGGTCCGCCATTGGCTGTCGTATGGAATGTCGCTCGAGGCCAGCACCAATGGTGCCAGGGCTATCAGGACCAGGATGAGGGTTCGTTGGACCATGGCGCCTAGGAGTCGATGGCCTGCTGGTAGCCGGTGATGGATGCCAGCATTGCCTCGAGTGCGGTGGGCTCCAGGGAATCCGAGGCGTCTGCAAGCCCGCGATCGAGCAGGTCGCGCAGGCCGGAATTGAGAAGTCTCCGACGCTCTTCGGCGGGGAACAGTCTCAGGTTCTGCAGGATGGTTTCGGGGGTGATGGAGCCGTTTCGTCGGATCTCGACCTGGTGGAACAGCAGGGCGTGCTGGAGAGGACTCCTGGCCAGCAATTGCTGGACCCGGGTATGGCCGGAGCCACTGGAGCCGGTCGAGCGGTCAAAGGCAGTCGCCAGGAGAGAGAGGACGCCATTGACGACCTTGAGCTTCTCCCGGGCCTCCAGGTCTGACAGTTCCGGTGTCGAGAAGCTGAGATGGATCTCGTCCGTGGAGGTCTGGTGGGCCTGGGGCTCTTCAGCGTTGCCGAGCGCCAGGACCACCTGCTCTTCTGGCCTGAACGCTGGCTCTGTGCGCGGCCCGCCTGCGGTCAGGACGTCGGAGAGATCGACTCGCTCCTGCACGGTGCCAGTGAATCTTCCATCACCCAGGGCTCCTCGGACCTGGTCGTGGTCAGCAAAGAAGGCAAGCTCCTCCGGGGCGACCGCCGGGTCGGGGCCTTCCTGGTAGCAACGGCCGGGCACAGGGGTGAGTGGGGTCAGGGGTCGTCGTCGCACCGGGGGGGCGGAGCGGAGACCGGGGGTGACTGGCGTCTTGGGTTCCTGGTCAGGCAGCACGGCGACGACAGAGAACGAACTGGCGTGTGCATCCGTCGGGGGCGTGGTCTGGACGAAGGCGTGCGCTGTGCCCCGGTGAAGCATGTCCACAAGCAGATCGAGGCTTGTGTAGGGTTCAAAAGGGGAGACATCCAGGAGCTCACGAAGCGTGCGTCCTTCCTCCCCTATTTGTGCGAGAAGGACCTCTTCATTCCCGTGGGCAGCCTGGGCATTCCCGGGCAAGACCACGACCGTCTCGGGTGGATTTGCCTCCAGGCCAGTCGTCCTGACCAGCACTCGAACAGCCTCTCGAAGGAGATGATCAGTCTGGTGGCTGTCCTGGGGATGGGTGAGAAGGAGCGTCTCCATCGGGGTGAAGTCACAGGGGCCTGTGCTGGCGAGAAAGCGCGTCAGGTTGTCCCTGAAGCGGTCGAAGAAGACCTGGAGAAGGAGATCCCTGGACAGGACTTCGTAGAGCTTTTCCTCGAACGGGCGCCCTTGGCCAGGGGCGCGGAGTTGTTCCGCCTGGGCATCGTCCAGGTGCCCCAGGGCGGCCAGGCGACGAAGGAGGTGTTCCTTGTCGTCCACAGCATGGGCTGCCTTCACTTCGCCGTTCTGGACGAACACCTCGACGGTCCTGCCAGAAGACGCCTCTGTGGTGAGGCGGCCTGTGACACCTTCCATCAACTGACGGCGGAGGTCCTGGAGGATGTGGATTGTGTCCCTGGACAATTCGGCCTCAAGAAGCCTCTCTTGTCGGTGCTTCGAGGGCGATCGTACTGCTGCGCAACAGTCAGGGTCAACGAGGTCCGACCACCTTTGCGGCGGCCTCGAGCTGAGGATCTGGCGGGGGGGACAGCGGTGAGGTGGTCACCATGGGCACGACGTCGATCAGCACGTCGGGCCACAGCCCGGAACCAGCCCAGGAACGTCCATGGGGAGACCGGTAGGCAGCGTCGAGCAAGCGGATTCTCAGGCCTGTGGAGAGCTCGTGTACATCGGTGCCGCATGCTCGGCCGGCGGTGGGGGTGCCCACCAGGATCGCTCGTCCCTGCTCCTGCAGGGCCGCGGCGAAGAGCTCGGCCACACTGGCGGTTCCGGCGTTCACCAGGATGGCCATGCTGGCGGTATGCAGGGGCGTTGTCCTGGCCAGAAGGGGGCGTTCGACCTCGTTTCGCCGCCGGACCAGTCCCAGAACGGAATCGGCCTCCAGGAAGAGATCCGCTGACGCCACCGCCTCTTCCAGTATTCCCCCCGGGTTGTCCCTGAGGTCCAGAACCAGGGGTACGGGTCCCAGATCCTTCAAGGTTGCCTCCAGCGCCTCGGCAGTACCCTGGCCGAAGTGGGCCAGCCGGACCACCGTGGGGGAGCTTTCCGTCATGATCCGGACGCCAGGGACCAGGAACTCCCCGGGGGCCACCGTGAGGGTCCGGGCGCTTCCTGAGAGATCGATGACCTCCAGGTCCACCGGGTGTCCGCTGAATCGGGCCGCAATGCTGTACATTTCCGGGGGCGTGCGGCCCTTGAAGGGGACACCTCCCATGGCAATGATCGCTTCACTGGGCTTGAGACCCTGGACCCAGGCGGGACTGCCCTCGTAGACGTCCAGGACCAGCAGGCTGTGCCCGGGGACGGCCAGAAGCTCCACACCGATGCCCGTGTGGAGGCCGCGGGAAAGAGCCTGGGCCGGGTCCGCCTCGTCAGGGCCATAGCTGGCGTTCCCTGGGAAGCCCTGTAGCTGGTCCAGGTGCGCCAACATGCCGTTGATGGCCGCCAGGTAGAGCGCTTCCTGCTCAACCGGCTCCACATAGGAGGAGGTGATGAGCGCCAGAGCCTCTTGAAGGGCTTCGGCGGCGTCCTGGCTCCCAGGTGCGGGCGCCAGATCGGAGGAGTGATGCAACTCCGACCCTTCTGGATCGGCCTGTACTGGAGACGCGACCAGGGCGAGCACCGCCCAGGTGAAGAACATCCACATCGTCGGTGCTCTAGAAAGTTCCCCGGTACGGGGTCGTGTCGACCGTGCGGAACAGCGGGTTCGTTGCCGGGTTGGTCGTGTAGAGCTGCTCCGGAGAACTGGTGGTGGTCCAGAGCGGCGTGGGTTGGAGCACGGGCCACGAGAGGTCCGGCGTGGGCGAGGTGGCGTCGGTGA
This sequence comes from uncultured Enterobacterales bacterium, assembly GCA_964567625.1. Classification (GTDB taxonomy): domain Bacteria; phylum Myxococcota_A; class UBA796; order UBA796; family CAJQPC01; genus CAYFPX01. Next base: position 16,101 of record CAZMNK010000070.1, read on the forward strand.
AGCGCGAACGGTCCAGTTTCTGTATCAGCAGGTCCTTGGCAGCCACGGCTTCCTGCACCTCCAGGTGATTTACCCAGGCCCAGCCCAGGGCCGTGACCAGTACCGCTGCGTAGACGACCGCGTGGGTTGCGGGTATCCGGACTTCACTGGGCCACCAGTGCTCGCGGTGGAAGGCCAGACCCTTTGCATCGAGGTGGTCGTACTGGTCAAGCACCCGGGTGAGCAGTTTGTCGAAGACGGGGGCTTCTCCCACATCGTCGGGGGTGCATGACGGTCGGGGTTCGGTGGCCCGGAGCAAGCTGGCATGGGCCTGGCAGGAGGGGCAACCCGCCAGGTGATCATGGATTCTCTGCGCCTCGTGCGCCTGCAACTCCTGGTCAAGCCAGGCGACGATACGGGACCGCGTGCGCCGACAACCCATGGACTCCTCGGGGCCTGGGCGACCTGGGGCGATCCTATAGTGAGAATCCCTGGAGGTCACTGGAATCCGTACTCCTTCGAGGCAACAGGCCCGCGCTAAAGGGTTTCCGCGATGAGCGGGTGTTCCGGGCCCAGCACGCCGGCCAGTCTCGTGCGTGCGCGGGAGAGCCTGGACATGACGGTCCCGAGCTTGACCTGCAGCACTTTGGCGATTTCGTTGTAGGAGAGATCGTCGTAGTAACGAAGCAGCAGGATCTCTCGGTGGGCCGGGGTCAGGTGATCCAGGGCTGCCAGCATCTCGTCTCGGACCTCTCCCCCGAGCACGTGCTCGGAGGCGGACATGGGAACATGCTGGGGCGCTGCCTCGTCTCTTCGGCTCGTCAGTAGACCGTTTCGGCGCTTCTTGTCTCGGATGACGTTGAAACACAGGTTGCTGGTCACCCGGAACAGCCAGGCCTTCATCTGGAAGTCCTCGGTGAAGAAGCGAGGCTCACGCAGGGCCTTGATGAAGACCTCCTGCACGGCGTCATAGGCCTCCTGGGGATTCCGAACGATGCAGAGAGCATGGTAGTAGAGCTTTGAGCGGTACTTTCGGACCACAAGCTCCACCGCCAGACGACGGTTCTCTTTCGCCAGGCGCTTCAAATCGGCGTCTTCCCAGCGAGCGGTGTGGGGGTGTGGAATGACCTTGACGGTACCCATGGGGCGCTCCTCGTTCACACAGACACCGAGACAGCGCGGATCATTCCGCCCCGATTGGCACCTGTTCATAGACATACGCACGATGCGCAGTCACATTCGTCAAGACCTGTCACTCCTAGGTTCCATCGGATGTTTAACGGTGGGTAAACTGGGCTTTCGACCGACTTAATGGGGGCGGTCAAACTTGACTCCGCGGCGAGTTGAGAGGACAATTCAGCGAGGAACCGTTTTCTTGTGTCTCCTTGGGTGGTGTAAGAGACGGCTTCGAAGCTGTGGCACAGACAATGGCGGATGCAGTTGTGAGTGGAGAGCGCCGGGTCCTGGAGGTCCGCGAGCTGGTCGAGGAGATCGTTCGCGCGATCGTGGACTACCCGGATCAGGTCCTCTGCCGAGAGGTCCAGGGGACGCACACCTGCGTGCTGGAACTCAACGTCGCTCCCCAGGATGTGGGCAAGGTCATCGGGCGGAAGGGCGCACACGCTGACGCCATTCGGAGACTGGTCCACGCAGCGGGAGGCAAGCGCAAGATGCGCTATGTCCTGGAGATCATCGAGGAGCGCTGAGCTCCTCCCAGGTCACTCGTTCAGGCCCGGAATGCGTACGCCGCGCTCATCGGCGACCTGGACGGCTTGTTCATAGCCGGCGTCTGCGTGGCGGATGACCCCCATGGCCGGATCGCTCGTGAGGACCCGGTCGATGCGCTGAGCTGCAGCTTCGGTGCCGTCGGCCACGATGACCTGTCCGGCGTGAAGGCTGTACCCCATTCCCACGCCACCCCCGTGATGGAAGCTGACCCAGCTGGCCCCATTCACCGCGTTGATCAGTGCATTGAGGATGGGCCAGTCCGCCACTGCGTCCGAGCCGTCCTTCATCCCTTCAGTCTCGCGGTTGGGCGAGGCGACGGAGCCGCAGTCCAGGTGGTCGCGACCAATGACGATCGGCGCCTTGACGCGTCCGTCGCGAACCAGGTCGTTGAACAGGCGGCCTGCCTTGTCTCGCTCTCCGTAGCCGAGCCAGCAGATTCGGGCCGGGAGGCCCTGGAAGTGGACCTTTTCGCGGGCCTTCAGCAGCCAGTTGTGGAGGGCCTTGTCCTGGGGGAAAAGTGCCATCAGGGCATCGTCGGTGGTGGCGATGTCCTGGGGATCGCCGGACAGGGCGACCCAGCGGAAGGGGCCCTTGCCCTCGCAGAAGAGGGGACGGATGTAGGCGGGCACGAAACCCGGGAAGTCGAAGGCCCGTGGACAGCCTCCCTCTACAGCACCAGCGCGGAGGTTGTTGCCATAGTCAAAGACGTGGCTTCCTGCCGTCTGGAAGTCGAGCATGGCCTGCACATGGGTGGCCATCGAGGCGTGTGCCTGGGCGACGTAGCTATCGGGGTCGGTCTCTCGCAGGCGTTGGGCCTGGTCCAGGTTCAGACCTGCGGGCACGTAGCCATAAAGGGGGTCATGGGCTGAAGTCTGGTCGGTGACCAGGTCTGGCACGATGCCTCGCGCGAGGAGCGCAGGAAGGGCCTCTGCCGCGTTGGCCACGACCCCAAAGGACCGGGCTTCTCCCCTGGCCTGGCATTCGGCGACCCGGGCCAGTGCCGTGTCCAGGTCCGGGGCCCGTTCGTCCAGGTACCCGGTCAACAGCCGCTTCTGGATGCGGTCCTCGTCGACATCAAAACCCAGGAAGACGGCGCCTGCCATCGTGGCGGCGAGGGGCTGGGCGCCACCCATGCCTCCCAGACCTGCACTCACGATCAGCCTGGAGGTGAGGTCCCCGCCGAAGTGCTTCTCACCGGCCGCCACAAAGGTCTCATAGGTGCCCTGGAGGATTCCCTGGGTTCCGATGTAGATCCAGGAGCCGGCCGTCATCTGGCCGTACATCATCAGCCCGGCACGCTCGAGTTCCCGAAAGTGGTCCCAGTTCGCCCACCGTCCCACCAGGTTGGAATTGGCGATGAGGACACGTGGGGCGTCCGGATGGGTGCGAAGCACGCCGACGGCTTTGCCGGACTGTACCAGCAGGGTCTCATCGTCTTCGAGTGCGACCAGCGCACGCAGGATGGCTTCCAGGGCGGGCCAGTCTCGAGCCGCCTTGCCGGTGCCTCCGTAGACGACCAGGTCCTCCGGACGCTCAGCAACATCCGGGTCCAGGTTGTTGAGCAGCATCCGGTACGCGGCTTCCTGCACCCAGCCCTTGCAGGTCAGCTTGCTTCCGGTCGGAGCCTCCAGGCGGCGCGGCATTTCAGTAGCCTGGGGTTCAGGCGTCTTCTTCTGGAGCCGGAGCGGTCATCCGCGTCTCTGTCTCCTCGCCTTCCTCGGCCTCGTCGGGGAGGCCAGCCAGCCACTTCTTGTAGTCGGCGCTGGTGATGCGACCATCGTCGATGTTGCGCTTCACAACGCGGCTGTCGAAGAGGGACTCGTCGATCTGCTTGGGCATGACTGGCTCCTACTGACCCAATTCTGTGGGCAGTTCTTCGTGGGCCTCGGGCGAAGGATCCTGGGCCTCGACAGAAGCCTCTTCAACCTCGGGGGTTGCCTCTTCGGCTGCGGCGGGCGCCTCTTCGGCTGCGGCGGGCGCCTCTTCGGCTGCGGCGGGCGCCTCTTCGGCTG
>CAZMNK010000070.1:19919-20013 GCA_964567625.1 uncultured Enterobacterales bacterium
CGGGGGGCGCCTCTTCGACTGCGGGGGGCGCCGCTTCCACCTCTGGGGGCAGGTCTCCGGCCTCTGGGGGCAGGTCTCCGGCCTCTGGGGGCAG
>CAZMNK010000070.1:20113-27187 GCA_964567625.1 uncultured Enterobacterales bacterium
CCTCTGGGGGCAGGTCTCCGGCCTCTGGGGGCAGGTCTCCGGCCTCTGGGGGCAGTTCGTTGTCGTCCGCTCGAATCGGCTGCAGTGAGTACTTCAACACGTTTTCATCGAAGTCGGCCAGGTCCGGGGCGACGACCCCAGCGGCGATCTCTCGCAGGCTGGTGACCACCTCCTTGTTCTCCCGATCGTCTTCGATCAAGGTTGAACTGCCCTTGAGGAGCTGCTTGGCGCGCTCTGCGGCGACCAGCACCAGTGTGAAGCGGTTCGGGACCTTTGCTAGGCAGTCTTCGACGGTGATACGTGCCACGGGGCCTCCCTGGAGACAAGCCGGGCGTCTCTAATGGGCCAGGGGCGCTCTCGTCAAGGCGTCGGGGGGTGCTCAGCCCTTCAGTTTTCGTCCTTCGGGGACAGGCTGGGCAGGGCTCCACGGTCCAGGAGGAGCCGTTCTGTGTGGTCATCACGGGTGGCCAGCCAGCGCTGCACCAGGGAAACAAGGTCCTGCAGGTCTTCCCCACGGTCCCTTCCGCCAATGGACCGCAGTACCTTCAGGCAATCGCGGAAGGCCTCTGCCAGGTCCCCGAACAGGACCGATAGCGGACCGCGATCGGTCCAGTTGGTGCGGGTCAGGCCGGCCAGGCGCTGATAGGCCGCTTCCCCCATGTCCGCGTAGTAGTTGATCCCGACTGTCTTCCGGCCAAGGCTCTCGCCGAAATAGCCGCCGATGTAGAGCGCCCTGTCCCCCAGTTGTTTGTAGAGGCCGATGGCCTTGACCGGCGGGCTGCCACTGGCGCGGAGGTGCATTTCCGCCAGGGTCTGGGGGGAGTCGATGCGGAAGAGTCGTTCGGCCTTGGAGACCTCCACCATCAGGTGCGAGAGGTAGTAGGTCACCTGTTGGGGCAGAGCCAGGGCCTGTGCCACCACCGCATCGTCGACCCGGCTGTTGAAATAGTCGAAGAGGTTGGCATCGGTCATGAAGGCGTCGTGGGCGCTCATGGTTCTCCTCCTCTATTCAAAAAGATGCTCGCAAATGCTTGACGGTGTCCACCACGGGTTTATTTGTGGCGGCGTTGAGGGCCGCCGTGTGGTTCCTCGCGTGCTTGTGGTCTTGGAATCGGCTTCTTGGTCGGTGACAACACGGCAGGTTCTTCACTCCCTTCCCAATGATCCTCATCGATCCGCTGATGCAGCGGCTTTAGGAGAGGCTGAAACATGAATGTCCGACCCCTGTACGACCGCGTGCTCGTGAAGCGCAATGACGAGCCCACCCGCACCCAGTCCGGCCTGTTCCTGCCCGACAACGCCAAGGAGAAGCCCGTCGAAGGCACCGTGGTGGCTGTCGGTGGTGGCAAGGTCAAGGACAACGGGGACATCATCCCGCTGATGGTCAAGAAAGGCGACCAGATCGTCTTTGGCAAGTACAGCGGAACTGAGATCAAGGTCGATGGCGAAGACCGCTTGATTATGCGCGAGGACGACATCCTCGGCATCGTCGAGTAGCTCCGCCCTCTGACGCAACGAATCCACACAACACACAGTTTACCGAAGGACTCACACCATGAGCGCCAAGCAGATCGTCTTTGATGTAGATGCACGCAACAATCTCCTGGTCGGCGTCGACACCCTCGCGGATGCCGTCAAGATCACCCTGGGCCCCAAGGGGCGAAACGTCGTGATCGAGAAGTCCTGGGGCGCACCTGTCGTCACCAAGGATGGTGTCACCGTCGCCAAGGAAGTGGAGCTTGAGGACAAGTTCCAGAACATGGGCGCCCAGATGGTCAAGGAGGTTGCCTCCAAGACCTCTGACATCGCGGGTGACGGCACCACCACAGCGACTGTGTTGGCTCAGGCCATCTTTCGCACCGGCTTCAAGATGGTGGCCGCCGGGCACAACCCGATGGACCTCAAGCGAGGCATCGACAAGGCCGTTAGCACGGCGGTTGGCCAGCTCCAGGAGCTGTCCAAGCCCACGCAAGACCAGCGCGAGATCGCTCAGGTCGGCACCATCTCGGCCAACAACGACTCCACGATCGGCGGGATCATCGCCGAGGCGATGGAGAAGGTCGGCAAGGAGGGCGTCATCACGGTCGAGGAGGCCAAGAGCCTCGACACCGAGCTGGTCACCGTGGACGGCATGCAGTTCGACCGTGGGTACCTCTCCCCCTACTTCGTGACCGACGCGGAGCGCATGGAGACGGTCCTGGAGGAACCCTACATCCTCCTGCACGAGAAGAAGATCTCCAACATGCGTGATCTCCTTCGGCTCCTGGAGAAGGTGCATGGCACCGGCCGGCCGATTCTGCTCATCGCCGAGGACATCGAGGGCGAGGCCCTGGCCACCCTGGTCGTCAACAAGCTGCGCGGCACCCTGAACTGTGCTGCCGTCAAGGCCCCGGGCTTTGGAGATCGTCGCAAGCAGATGCTCGAGGACATCGCGATTCTCACGGGCGGCAAGCTCATCGCCGAAGAACTTGGTCTGAAGCTTGAGAACCTTGATCTCGACGACCTGGGCACCGCCAAGCGCATCGTCATCACCAAGGACAACACGACCATCGTGGACGGTGGCGGTACCGAGGACGACCTCAAGTCGCGCATGGGCCAGATCCGGAACCAGATCGACGCCACCACCTCCGACTACGATCGCGAGAAGCTCCAGGAGCGTCTGGCCAAGCTCGCCGGTGGTGTGGCCATCGTCAAGGTTGGTGCAGCCACCGAGATCGAGATGAAGGAAAAGAAGGCGCGGGTCGAGGACGCACTGCACGCGACCAAGGCCGCCGTTGAAGAGGGTGTGCTGCCCGGTGGTGGCGTGGCCTATCTCCGGGCCCAGGCCGCGCTGGACAACCTGACGGTCTCCGACGAGCAGAAGTTCGGCGTGGACATCGTCCGTCGTGCCGTCGAAGAGCCCCTGCGCCAGATCGTCTCCAACGCCGGTGGTGAGCCGAGCATCGTGCTCGCCAAGGTCAAGGATGGCGAGGGTTGCTTTGGCTACAACGCCCGCACGGGTACGTTCGAGGACCTGGTCGACGCCGGTGTCATCGACCCCACCAAGGTCACCCGTTCCGCGCTCCAGAATGCCGCCTCCGTGGCAGGTCTGCTTCTCACCACAGAAGCCCTGGTCGCTGAGGAAGCGGATGACGACGCGGGGGACATGGGCCACCACCACTGAGCCCAAGTCGCTGAGAGACGGCCTGCCGGGATTTCCTGGCAGGCCGTCGGTGTTTTTGGGCTACGGGGTCTTTTCCAGTCGTTCCAGCTCTGCGAGTTCACCATAGACCGTGGCCAGGCGCCGGAGCCTGGCTCCGAGTTCCGGGTCGGCGGCGTGACCACGCCACTGGGCGGCCCAGGTCGCATTCTCCGCCACCAGTGCCAGGGAGAAGCCCCGCCGAAAGGCCTCTCGAAGCCAGCGGTCCCAGGCGTCTTCTTTTCGCTCCTGGGCGGCCATCTCCGCCAGCTTGAGGGGAGCGACCCAGCCGCTGGGATGGTTCTCGGTTCGGGCAGCGGCCTCTTCAAAGGCCTGCTGTGCTTCGGGCCGTTGTCCGAGCAGGAGGCGCACCTCGGCCAGGTCGTACCAGGCGAAGCCGAGGTCCGGATCCTGGACCACGGCTGTTTCAAGGTGCTGCAGGGCCTGGTCCAGGTCACCCCTGTGACGGTGAATCAGGCCCTCCTCGTAGACCAGGCGAGGATCATCGATGACCCGGGTTCGGAAGTCCGCGACCAGGGCCAGGGCCTCGTCGTACCTGCGCTGGTCCAGCAGGGCATCTGCCTCGGCCTCCACCGAAGCGAGCAACGCCTCCCGGTAGTCGGGAGGTGGGAGCTCTGCCTGGGCGAAGGGGAATATCGCCCCCCAGGCCAGCCAGAGGCTCAGCGTCGTCGCCTCCATCCGGAGGCCGCCAGACCGGCCAGGAGGAGGAGCCAGCCCGTGGCAGGGGCCGATGACGAGGCGCTACAGCCGCATCCTCCGGCACTCAGGCTTGAGCCTTCCGAGGGGTTCACCTCGGGGTCGTCTGTGTCCCCATCGGGGTTGTTGGGGTCGTCTTCAGCGCCCTCTCCGATCTCGGAGTTCAGGGCATAGACGCACACATCGTCGAGGTTCCAGCCGCCAAAGGCCAGTCCCTGGTCGGACAAGAGGTGCCAGCTGAGTTCCACGTACCCGTCATTGTCCGGATCGCTGATGCTGTAGGTGGCCAGGGCCCAGGTATCGTCCAGGTGGTGTTGGTCGCCGACCTCGTAGCTGGTCTCGTGGTTGTCCCAGACTGCCTCGTCGTCGACCTCGACCCAGGCCTGGTCGTAGTAGCCATCCTCCACGGTCAGCCAGCGGCGGAACTGGAGCAGCAGGGGAGCGTTTCCGGCCCCTGTGACATCGATCGGCGGGCTGTAGAGCCGGGTGTGCTTCTCGTGCTGGTATTCACCGTTGTAGTTGCCGTAGCCCAGGTCATTGCCCCAGAGCTGATCGCCGGAGTAGGCCTCGTCCGGGTCCCCGGCGTTGCCAGCGGGCACGCCGAGCTGCCAGTCATCGGCACCGAGTTCGTCCAGACCGTCCAACAGTTCGTGGCCGAAGTCACTACCGAGCACATCCTCGAAGTCGGTGCAGTACAACTCGACCAACTCACCCACATAGAAGCTGTGAGGGTTGATGGCTCCACCGGTAGGCGCCAACTGGGACCCGCCATCAGCGTCTTCGAGCGCGATGTAGTACTCGACAATGGTGCCGTCGGGCTGAGGAGGAATGGTGCCGCCCACCGTGGTGGAGCTGCCCATGCTCATCTCAGCCACCTGCCAGGTGTTGCCCTGGTCTGTCGTGTAGTGGATGAGGCCCCCGGTGATCTCGATCTCATTGCATTCCGGGGCCAGGTTCACCATCTCCGCACTGACCCAGACCTCCTGCTGTGGAAGCTGGTTTTCCACGGTGTGATGGAGCACACTGATGAGGCTCTGATTGCCGCCTGGGCCCAGCCCATGCATCTGGAAGGCCTCGAGGATCTGGCACTGGTGTGGCGTGCCGTTGCCCAGGTCTCCGTCGTCGTCATCGGCCACGAGGAACTCGTCGTAGGCGTCTGGAACGGCCGGTCCGCCCTTGATGCCGTCGGCCAGGAGGCGGCTGGTGATTCGACGGGCCTCTTCCCTGTCTCCAATGTCCTCGTCCAGGAGGTTCCACAGGTCCCAGACAGCACCTGCGAAGATCAGGCCGTCGTAATGAACCTCTCCGATCCAGTCGTCGGGGTAGACCCGGTCGCTCTCCATTTCACGGATTCCGGAGCCGTTGGTGGAGAAAAACGGTGCCAACACGGGGTCATCGGTCTGCAGGGCTGCGATGATGTCCCCGATGCCTTCGGAGATCGACCCGTCAAAGACCCCGGCTTCGAGGCTGTAATAGTGAAAGCCGTGGCCCCACTCGTGGTAGTTGACGTCCGCAATGCGGCCGGTGTTGTTGCAGCCGTTGCCCCTCTGGTAGAAGTTGACGTTTCCGTCGTAGTAGGCGTTGCAAGTGGAGTCCAGGTTCACATTGCTGCGAAGGTCTTCGGTGCTCACCCGCACCTCAGGCGCCGTTTCCAGGGCCCAGTCCCGCACATGGTGCAGGAAGATGTAGCTGTCGATCTGGGCGATGGCCTCGTCGCCATCGCCTTCCCAGGTGTGGTCTCCGTCGCTGAAGACCGCTTCCAGTTCGCTGCCCGCCTGGTTCCTGACACGGAGCCAGTCGCCACGGAACTCCGTCTGCAGTGTGCCGTCGGACTGGGTCTCCAGGTTGAAGACGCCGGTCACGTCCGTGTACGTGCTGTCGTCTCCGTTGCTCACCAGTGCCAGGGGTACGTTGGACTGGGTCGTGTCACCGTTCACGGTTCGGAGATCGTGAATGGCGTCGATGTGACCCTGGACGAAACGAACCTCGTTGTAGGTATTGATCAACGCCCCGTTGTTGGCGTCGATGTGACTGACCCAGATGCCCACCGGGTCAGCGGTCCGGGTGCGGACCTCCCAGGTCAGGTCGTAGTGGATGCCACCGGCCTGGTCCGAGGGCAGAAACACGAGCTGCGCCCCTTCAATGTCGTGGTCGGCCTGGGGGGCGGGCCCCAGGTCGATGGCCTGGCTGATCGCCAGCTCTTCGCCGATTTCAGGGGATGTGGCGAGCCAGTCTGCAGCGGGGTGGGTGTCGACACCCAGGAGAATCAAGTTGCCATGCTTGATGCGAGCCGTGATGCCCGAACGGTAGATGGGAACGCCGTCCACCACCCGTTGGAAGTCGACGTACCAGGTGTTGGTGCGAGCGATGTACCCGGCCCTGTCCAGCACCAGGTCGTCGAGGCTGACCTCGATCAGCTCGGGTTGCCGTGCGAAGAAGTCCCGAAGGGCGGTCTCGACCTGGGCCTCTGTCTCCAGGGGACCCAGGGGAATGCCGGGGCCCCAGGCACGGTGGGGCGTACCCGTTCCTTCGTCGAAGCGCGCCAGCCATCCGGTGCCCTCGGAGTCGATGAAACGCTGCCATCCCTCGCCATCTTGGAGTTGGGATTGGGTGCGGGGGTGGTAGATCGGAAGTCGAGCCGGTTCGGTACCGATAAACAAACCATCCGCAGGTGCGAGCGCAAATGCAGTTCCTGGCAACATTCCCAGGACAGACAAGATGAACATGAGGACCCTCCCTCAGATGTAGAGGCTCCATCGGTCACGATGAATGCGCAAGGCGTCAGGCTTCAATCCACATGAATCTTGCAGTGCGTCGACAAGGCCTAGACAATCGCCGATGGGGTTTTCTTGCCCCAGGGCTCCTTCTTGCCCTGTTCGTGGGCTGTTCGACGCCCGCCGAACCTCCTCCTCGGGAGACGGGCCTTCCCCCGCTGCCGGACAGGGTGGAGGTGCCGGTGGCGCCGAAGGGAGAAGAGCGCGCACCTCGTGAAATGCAGATCTTCCTGATCGGGGAGGTCCGTGGGGAGATCGAACCCTGTGGTTGCCCCACGCTGCCCTATGGGGGCTTTGTTCGAAGGCAGACCCTTCTTCAACAGGTCACGGCCTATGGACTGCCCACCTTTCACCTGGATGCTGGAGAGACCCTGGTCAAAGGCCTGATCCTGTCCGAGGACCAGC
>CAZMNK010000071.1:0-26748 GCA_964567625.1 uncultured Enterobacterales bacterium
CCCTCACCCCCTCGGCAAGCTCACGGCCCTTGAGGACCCGCGCCACTGCCTGGAGATCCGCAAGGGACCCCCCCGTGCAGGAGGCGATGACGACATTGTCAATGGCCACCGAATCGTGCTGGGAGAGCGGGGCTCGGTTCCGGGAGTCTCCCGGCGTGGCGACGGTGAGCGGGACCTCTTCCAGGTGCACCTGGAGGACCCGCTCATAGGTGCAGCCCGGATCGGAGGCCACCAGCATGTCGGTCACATCCAGTCCACGGCGCTCCCGCAGGAAGTCCACGATGGGTTTGCAGGGCTCGACCACGCCCGTCATCAGGCCCCCCTCGACGGTCATGTTGGTGAGCACCGAGAGTTCGTCCACATTCCACTGGGCCAGTCCCGGCCCCCCAAACTCGACGACACAGGTGTCCGTGGGGCTCGACCGCCAGTGTTCCTCTCGAAAATAGGGGTCTCCAATGAGGTGGAGGATGAGATCCTTGGGCGAGAGCACGCCCTGGGCCTGCCCATGGACCTCGACCCGCACCACCTTGGGAACGGTCACCGGGATCAGACCCGTCCGAAGGGCAAAAGACATCGCCGTGCTGCCAACACCAAAGGCGAAGGCATTGAGCACCCCTGCAGTGGGGGTGTGGCTGTCGGTGAGGACCACCACGTCCCCTGGCAGGGCATAGTCCTCGACGACGACCCGGTGACAGACACCCGGGGGGTAGTCGCGACCGGGTCCGTGGAGCCGAATGCCATTGGATTCACAGGCGGCGACCATCTCCTCGGTCAGCCGCATGGCCGGGGCCAGCCGGGCATCCTTGGCAAACTGGGGCACAGCGTCGTGGGCAATGAGCACGAAGTGGTCTTCAAAGGCCGCGATCTGATCCGGGTCGACCATCGGAGCATCACCCCACTCCTGCTGGTAGAGCGCGACGACCATGCCCGCGGTGTACTCGTGCATTCCGCGGAAGCCGGCGCGGCAGAGAACCTGCTCCCCCGCCGAGACGGACCCGATGCCCTCCTCGGCCTCGTCGCCCCGCCAGACACGGCCAGCGATGATTTTCTCCGCGCAGTTCATGGGCCGGCTTGACCGGTTCACCTGGTAGTGAGGCGTGATCCTGCCCGCGAGCAGTTCCGTGCCATAGGCCAGCAACCCTCCGGCCTCGGCCACCGCTCGAAAGAAGGGGGGCAGCTCCGCAAAGAAGCCCGTGGCATCCACCTCTTCACCAGCCGCCAGCCGGTCCAACACACCACGGTCCGTCGTGAAGGGCATCCCCGCGTAGACCATGTTCTCCTGGAAGATGCGCTGAAAGGAGTCGGCCACCACCAGCTCGATGCCCGCGCCCTGGTGGGCCACAACCGCGACCTCACGAGAACTCCCACTTCCATAGGCATGACCCCCGACGATGACCTGGAAACCTCCGGTCCGGACATCGTCCTGCTTCACGACCTCCTGGAAATTCTCCAGGAAGTACGGCCCGAGAACCTCTGGCGAATAGCCCAGGGTGCAGGCCTGACCGGAGATCATCGCGTCGGTGTTGGTGCCGTAGATGTATTCGTGGCCGTCGAGCGCCGGGCTCTCGCCGTTCAACTGGGCCCGCAAGGCGGTCGGTTCATCGACCAGGTGCAGCACGCGTCCAGTGAGCTTCATTCGACGATCCTCCTTCCGCACCCCTTCTATCGCAACTTGAGGTGGCGCCCCAGGAAGTCAAAGAGGGTCTGGTGCCAGACCAGGATGTTCGCCGGTCGCTGGATCCAGTGCCCCTCGTCCGGAAAGACGAGCAACTCACTCTCGATCCCGTGCAACTGCAGACCTTCAAACAAGGCCAGGGCCTCCCCGATCGGGACCCGGTAGTCCTTCTCGCCATGCACCACCAGGGTGGGGGTCTTCCAGGCCGCCATGCCTGCACTCGGCGACCAGCGCTCGAAAGCCGTCCGGTCCGAATAGGGCGTGCAGCCCAACTGCCAGGCCCAGAACGCCGGAAAGTCCGTGCTGCCATAAAAAGCGGTGAAGTCAAACAGGCCTGCATGACTGACCAGGCACCGAAACTGGTCTGTGGTGGCGCCAACCTGGTTCGTCATGTAGCCACCAAAAGACCCCCCCATCAGGCCCACCCGGTCCCCGTCGACACCGGGGAGCGCAGCAAAGTCCCCGGCACAGGCCAGCACGTCCTGGTAGCACTCAGCACCCCAGCGGTTGTTCCAGATGCCCTGGACAAAGGCGCGGCCATAGCCGGTGGAGCCCCGGGGATTCGGCAGGCAGAGCGCGTAGCCCTGCAGGGCAAAGAGCGCGGAATTCCAGCGCCAGTGCCAGGTGTCCTGCCAGCTGGAAATGGGCCCACCGTGCACCCAGATCAGTCCAGGCAGAGGGCCCTTCGCCTCCCGTGGCGCCACTTCGAACCACTGGACAGACGCGCCATCTGGTGCCGTGGTGACATGGGTGGACCAGCGCACCCGGTCCGCCATTCCCCCTTCTGCGGCCAGAGGCCCCGGACTGTGCACCCTTCCATCCGGCTCCACCACGTGCACCTCGGGTGGACTCAGCAGGTCGCTTCGCAGGCCCACGATTCGGCGACCAGCGCCCTGGATTCCGGCCCATGCACCAGGACCCGTGCAGCGTTGAGCCTTGTCTGTGTCCACCTCGAGTTGGTAGATGGCGCAGTCGCCGTGATCCACGGCCGTCAGAAGGATCGCATTCGGGTCCCACCAGCCGGCGGGAATGCCCTCCCGGTCCCAATCCTTTGCCAGTTGGAGCCACTCCCCCGAACCGAGGTCCAGGACCCCGGCCTGGCAGCGAGGATGTTGACCATCGACCCGGGCCCAGCGACCCGCCAGCAACCGCGTTCCATCCGACGACAAGAAGAGGCCGCCATGGCTGACCCGGTCCTCGGACAACAGCACCTGGCGAGCCCCGTCCACCAGGGCGATCCGGACCACTGAGACATCGTGGATCCGATCCGACCCCATCCTCAGTTCCGTCGCCACCACAAAGGAGCCATCCGCGGACAGGTCCCAGGCCAGGTGCTCGTATTCGGACTGGGCGTCTGGGGTCAGGATCCGCCGTCCTGCACTGTCATGGACCACCAGGATCGGCCGCTCCAATGGGCGCCAGTGATCCCAGAATCGAGTGGGTGTACTGCAATAGTGAAGGGCCGTTGGACCCTTCTTGGATCGATGCAGGGCGGTCTCGCGCCACTTGTCCTCGTCCACTCCAGGCATCCGCGTGGTCCACAGGGCGATCACCTCGGTCCGACGGGCACAACGGAAATCGGTCACCCCCAGGGGTTCGTCGGTGAGGGGCACCGGTTCGCCACCCGAGTCCGGAAAGGCCCAGACCTGGGTTGCCCCCGGCCCCTCCGGTTCGACGTCCTTGCTGGCAGTCCTGTTGGAGAGAAAGGCCAGGGTGCCGTCACTGCGAAAGCGTGGGGTGTGGGACTCGTGTTCGCCCCGGGTCAGTTGAACGGGCTCCGTCTCTCCGTCCAGGTCGATGCGCCAGAGCTGCCGACGGTACTTCTGTTCCTCGACATCCAGGGCCGCGACAACAGCCACTGCCCAGGTGCCACAGAGTGCGGGCTCTACAGCCGACACCCGCCGCAGTCCAATGTGGGCGACCACGTCGTCCATGCTCTTCACCTGCTGAGATGGGTTCATGGGCCTGAGGGTATGCCAGCAACCCCGTTGTCCGTAAATCGCTGAAAGGATCAGGTCTCGAGCACGGCCAGGCAGACGATCCTCGCATTCCGCGATGCCCCTGGCGCCCGGGCTCAATCGAGGCGCACCCCCGTTCTACAAGACAGAATGACGAGGCGATCGAGAGAAAAGTCTGAACAAATGCCCCTTGTGGCTTCAACGCCCGGCAGGTTGTGACGATGAGATGTGCAAGAGGGGGTTTCAAGTGGGAAGGGGTCGCCAGCCTCTTCCTCCTCCGCCACAAGGGCCCGCCCGGTTCACGCCGGGCGGGCCTGACCGCGGGCCGAAAACTGCTTGCCACCTCCGCAACCACCCGGTTGCTGGCCACGTCCATGTGGCGGTCCGTAGACCAGATATGCTGCGGACCGCCCGCCTAGGGTCGGCGTAAAATTCCGGGCCATCCGTGAACCCTGGAGACCAGGGGCCGCGCCAGGTGGCAGGCCGCTGATCCTCGCGATCGCGAGGACTTCAGCGCGGGAACTGTGGCATTCTGGGCGCAAGGGCAGACGGCAAGCCGGAACCTCGGCGGGCGGCGAGTCCTTCTCTCCCAGAGAGGTCCGATTGAGCCTACTTGACCCCATCGACCTCGAGCGGATGGCCGAGGTCACCCAGGGGAACAAGGCCCTCATTCGCCGCCTTGGCATCCTGCTACAGCAGAGCCTCGACGAATGCATGCCTGGGGTCCTGACCGGGGATGCCGAGACCCGCCGCAAGGCCGCTCACCGATTGAAGGGCGGCTGCGCCACCATCGGGGCCGCACGACTCCATGCGCTCTTCCAGGCCATCGAGGACAGACCCCAAACCCTGGACGTCAAGACCATGACCCGGGTTCACCAGGCCTGCCAGGAAACGCTGAAGCGCCTGTCCGAGATCGGAGACAGCACGGAAGTCCCCGGAACCTGACGCGAAATCCACATCGGTCCCCCCCCAGAATCAGATAGGTTTTCTCGATCTCGGCTGGGGAGTCGACTGTGGCCAATGTTCATTTCGCGTCATTGGCCTGCCTCGTGTTGGCAGGCTGCTCCGGGAACACCGACGTCGATACCGGGGAACCGGAACCCGACATCACCTTCGTCGACACCGACGGAGACTCGATCATGGATCAGCACGAGGCCGATCCAAACGGCGCCATCGATACCGGAGGGGAACCAAACTACCTGACCGACGATGCCGACGAGGACGGGGAGCCCAACTACCTGGACACCGACTCCGATGGGGATGGAATTGAGGACAGCATCGAGGCCGGTGACGCCGATCCCTACAGCTACCCCCTGGACTCGGACTTCGATCGCGTGCCGGACTTCCTCGACCTGGATGCGGACGGCAACTGCATACCGGATGCCGAGGAAGGCCGCGAAGACCAGGACGGCGACGGCATCGGCGCCTTCGCAGA
Source organism: uncultured Enterobacterales bacterium (assembly GCA_964567625.1). Lineage (GTDB taxonomy): Bacteria > Myxococcota_A > UBA796 > UBA796 > CAJQPC01 > CAYFPX01. The sequence goes on from CAZMNK010000071.1 coordinate 5,069, forward strand.
CATCGATGACGACGACGATGGCATCTCTGACTTCTGGGAAATCGGGGAAGCCTGCGAGGCCCCCGACAGCGACGGCGACGGCACCCCGGACTACCAGGACGAAGACAGCGACGGCGACGGCATTGCCGACCGCTACGAGGCCGGAACGAGTGACTACAACGGTGAGCCCGCCGACACCGACGGCGATGGCATCTACGACTACCTGGACTCGGATTCCGACAACGATGGCTTCCCCGACCGCATGGAGTCCGGGGTCGACACCCTCGAGGAGGAGCCTCGGGACACCGACGGCGACGGCATGTACGACTTTGCCGACACGGATTCCGACGGCGATGGCATCGATGACGAGGAGGAGGACAAATACGGAACAAGCCCCTACTCCGATGACAGCGACGGCGACGGGTTCACCGACGGCGCCGAGATTTCCGCCGGCACGGATCCCAACGACGCCGGTTCGATCATCACCGGGGTCTATGTAGAGGTCGGGGAACGGGAGGAACTCGAGGAGGTCTTCACGTTCACCCTGGACATCCAGATGGGGGACGTGGCCTTCCTCCTGGACACCACCTGCTCGATGAGTGGAACGCTCAATGCGATGAAGAGCGAGTACTCCTCCATCGTGTCGTCCATCGCAGCTGCCCTCCCGGACGCGCAATACGGGGTCGCCACCTTCGATGACTACAACTACGCCGGCTACGGCTCTGGCAACGACCGACCCTTCATTCTCGAGCAGCAGGTCACCAGCGACACCGCCACCATCCAGACCAAGCTGAACAGCCTCAGTACCCACAACGGCAATGACCTGCCGGAGTCCACTCTCGAGGCCATCTACCAGGCGGTCACCGGCACCGGCTACGACCAGAATTGCAATGGGCGCTTTGACAGCAGCACCGACGTGAAGCCCTTCCTGGCTTCCGGCTCGGATCCTTTCGGAGGAAGCGGAGGCCAGGCGGGAACCACGTCTGGCTCCGGTATCCAGGGAGGCATGGGCTTCCGGGCCTACGCGATGCCGATCGTCGTCTACGCGACCGACGCCGAGCTTCGAGACCCGGACAGGGCCGGGGTAGGTTCACCGAACGGCTGTCCCCAGGACGCGGGCTCCAGCGCGGTGATCTCGGCCACCAACAGCTTCGGCGCCTACCTGATCGGGGTGTCGGTCAATCCAACCTCCTGGAGCAGCAACATCTCCCAGATGGAGACCCTGGCCAACGCCACCAGCTCCCTGGCAGACCTGAACGGCGATGGCATCGTCAACGAAGAACTCGTGTTCGAGTGGAGCGGGTCCAGCGTCAGCTTCCGCAACACGGTCACCAGCGCCATCGAGGACCTGATCAGCTCGGTTCGGTTCAGCGAGATCAACCTGGACATCGAGGGCGATGACAACGGCTTCGTCGTCGACATCGAGCCCGACACCTATGAACTCACCGGTGCAGTCACCGGTGAGGTGGTGGACTTCACGCTGCTCTTCCGAGGCACCGTGGCCGAGACCGAGGAAGACCAGATTCACAAGCTCACCCTGAACGTGTTTGGCGACGGCACTGTGCTCCTGGACACCCAGGACATCTACGTGGTCGTGCCCGGCACCAGCTACTGAAGGGGACCAAATGATGCGCCACGTAACAACAGCTCTCTCCGCCCTTCTCCTGGTCAGCGCCTGCCAGACCGAGAACGAGATCCACGCCACGCCCGACGCCTATGGAATTGATCTTGCCTCGATCACCAGCCGAGTCTGCCACCCGCTGACCGGCAACTGGATCGAGGGCGCGATGGTCTACACCAACGTGCTCAACAGCGCCGATGAGATCGTCGACACCCAGGTCACCTGGACGGATGCCGAGGGACTCTATGTGCTCGAGGATCTACCAGCCCCCAATGACTACGAGATCCGCATCCAGGCCGGACAGGACCTGCTGGACCTGTTCAAGGTGCGGGTCGAGGCGGCCGAAGACAAGCTGGTCGAACGCGACAACTGCACGGTCGGCGGGGACCTGAACGTGGCGGTCATCACCGGGGACTACGACGAGTCCGTGGACCTGTTTGACGCCCTGGGCATCGCCAACGTCACCCTGGTCAATGGCCTGACCGGTGGGGAGATCGTCGACTTCCTCACGGACACCGAACACCTGTCGAACTTCGACATGATCTTCTTCGACGGGGGCCACATCGAGGCCGGTGTCATCTATGCCAAGTCCATCGGGGATCAGGAAACGGTGCTCGCCGTGCGCGAGGCGATTCGCTCCTACGTGGAGGACGAGGGTGGCATCGTGATCGCCTCGGACTGGGCCTATGACGTCGTGGAACGGGTCTGGCCCACAGCCCTGGAGTGGATGGGCGACGACCTGGTCGCTGACGACGCCCAGATCGGTGAGGCGATGAACGTCGATGCCAGTATCGTCGACACTGCCCTGGCCTCTTCTCTCGGCTTTGAGACCATCAACATCTCCTATGACCTGTCCGTCTGGCCGGTGATGGAGTCCACCGGTGAGGATGTCACCGTGCACCTGACTGGCGGGATCAAGTACCGGGAGGGCATGGATGCCTACTCGGTCCTGGATGCTCCTCTGGCCGCGAGCTTCAACGCTGGTGCCGGCCGGGTGATCTTCACCACCTGGCGCAACCAGGCCAACCACAAGGACGAGATGTTCCTGTTGCTCACGGAGCTCCTGGAACTCTGACTCCTCAGGGATGGTGATGTCCTGGTTCTTTTCTGGCCTGCTCGGCTGTGTCGGGTTCGAGGCCGCCATTGAGGACTGGTTTGGTGAGGACGGCCCCACCGATCTGGACCAGGATGGGTACGCCGCAGGGTTCGACTGCGACGACGAGGACCCCACGGTCCACCCCGAAGCCCAGGAGATTCCGGACAACGGCAAGGACGACGACTGCGATCCCTCCACACCCGACGGCCTCACCACCGGCGACACCGCAGACACCGCAGACACCGACACCGGTCCGACGGAGCCCACGGACGGGGACAGCGACGGCTGGGACGACGGCATCGACTGCGACGACGACGACCCCGATGTGCACCCCGGTGCCACAGAGACCTGTGATGACAGGGACCAGGACTGCGACGAGGCGATCGATGAGGATGCCACCGACCAGGTGACATTCTGGGCCGACTACGACGGGGACGACTGGGGCAACGAGCTGGTCAGCGAGCTCCACTGCTCCGACCCCGGCGAGGGCTGGGCGACCAGGACCGGCGACTGCAACGACGGGGACGAGACCATCCACCCCGATGCGGTGGAGATCTGCGACAAGCTCGACCAGGACTGCGACGATGCCGTCGACGAGGACCCCTCCAACGAGACCGTCTACTACGAGGACAACGACCACGACGGATACGGCGATCCCGACACCGCCACCGCCTACTGCGACCAGCCCCCGGACACGGTGATCAACGGCGAGGACTGCGACGACGAGGACACCACGGTGCATCCAGACCGGGAAGAGGTCTGCAACAACGGCGACGACAACTGCGATGGCACGGCCGCTGGCTGCGGTCTCAGCGGCGACGTGGGCCTGGCGGACGGAGACGCCCGCTACGAGGGGGCCAGCAGCGAGGTTTTTGCAGGCGTGGCCGTCGCTGGCGCCGGAGACCAGGATGGAGACGGGTCCCCGGACCTGCTCGTGGGCTCATATGGCCTCTCCAGCGACAAGGGGCGAGTCTACGTGCTGCCCGGAACGGCCTCCAGCGGCGACCTGCAAGGCCAGAGCATGGCGGTGTTTTCAGGAACAGAGGCCGGGGACCAGGCGGGCTGGTCCCTGGATGGCGGGACCGACCTGGACGGGGACGGCCAGCCCGACGTGGTCGTCGGTCTGCCTGGATACGACAGCAGCGGTGCGGCGGCAGTGGTGCTCGGGCCGGTCAGCACCATCGACCTGGCCAGTGCGGACGCACTCTACAGCGGTGCCGACACCGGAGCCTATGCGGGCTGGAGCGTTGCACTGGTAGGCCAGGACATCGTGATCGGCGGACCCTATGAGGACGGTGCAGGCCAGGTGTGGCGCTTCCGGTGGGACGGAACCCAGGCGGTCTCGCTCGACAACGCCGACGGGTGGGTGACGGGCAGCGCCTCCGAGGACGGTCTGGGCATCGCCGTGGCGAATGCTGGAGATGTGGACGGAGACGGGCAAGCCGACCTGGTCATCGGCAGCCACCTGGACGACACCGGCGCCACAGATGCCGGGGCGGCCCTGCTCTTCACCACGCCCCCCAGCGGCGAAAACGAGGCCGGCGATGCCGACGCCCTGCTCACCGGCGGCACGGACTTCGACCGGGCTGGCTGGGCGGTTTCCGGGGCCGGGGACGTCAACGACGATGGCCAGGACGACCTGATGGTCGGTGCCATCTACCAGGACGACGGCGGCGGCCAGGCGGGCGCTGTCTACCTGTTCACCACGCTGCCCTCGGGCACCACCGACCTGGCCAGCGCCGACGCGATCCTGCTGGGCGAGGCCTCCGGCGACCAGGCCGGCTACAGCCTGGCCCAGGGAGGCGACGTGGACGGGGACGGCAAGGATGACCTGCTCATCGGGGCGCCCTTCAGCGACAGCGTGGACAGCCAGTCCGGCCTGGTCCACCTGGTGACCGGGGACCCCGTCGGCACGATGGTCCTGGACGCGAGCACCGCCCGAATTCTCGGGGAGAGCCAGGGGGACTACGCCGGTATCAGCGTGGCCGGTCCCGGGGATCTGGATGCCAGCGGGGCTCCGGACGTTCTGCTCGGGGCCTATGGCTGGAACAACCAGGCCGGCGCCGCCTACGTGGTGCTCGCTGGCGACCGGATCTGACCCTGTTTGGCATCGACACCGCCGGTCTGATCCTGGTGCTGGCGGGCACGCTGTTGGCCTTTGTGGTCTCCAGCACCCTGGGCATCGGCGGGGGGGTGCTGATGTTGCCCCCCATGCTGGCGGTCTTCGACACACCGACCGCCATCGCCATGATCGCTCCCCCGATGTTGGTCAACGGCCTGGTCAAGCTCTGGGTCTTCCGCCGGTCCCTGGACCTGCGAGCCGCCTTGTGTCTGGGGGCACTGGGCTGGCCGCTGGCGCTGGTGTCCGGTCACTTCATCGACCAGGTCGATCCCCGTGTGCTGAAGGGTCTGATCGTGCTGCTCATCGGGGGCACGCTCGCCCTGGAACACGGGGTAAAGCGGAGAGTCCACGTCTCGGCCAGGAGCCTGGGCGGCTGGGGGGCCGCCACTGGGGTCTTTGCCGGCCTGACCGGGGTATCCGGACCGACCCTCGCTCTCTCCCTCAAGGGATATGGCGTGACCGGAAAATCCTTCGTGGCCACTGTGGCCATGGTGGTCATCGGACTGCAGGCGCTCCGGCTTCCCGGCTACGTCGCCCGAGGAGTGCTTCCTTCGTCCCTGCTCCCTCTGGTCGCCCTGGTCACAGTCATCGCCGCGGTGGCAGTCCTCATCGGGCGCGCACTCCAGGCCCGGATGAGTCCCACGCGATGGCGCCTGGGCCTGGACCTCCTGCTGGCGGGAATCGGCTCCTTCCTCGCCCTGGACGTGGTGAAGTCCTTCCTGACCTGACCGGGCCAGGCGTCACCGTTCAACGGCACCGTGAATTGCCTGATCAGCAATTCTCCGCCGCACTTCCCGCGGCACCGGCAAGCTCGGTCTGAAGCCAGCGAATGCCACCATCCACAGCCTCTGGAATCAGGCATCCCCTTGCCAGGTGAGCGGCGATGGCCGAGGCGAGTCGGCAACCGGTCCCACGGTGCTCACCTGGAAGCCTCGGGTGACACCAGGTTCGCACCGGACCCACCCCCCTGAGCCGGTCTTCGAGTTGATCGCCAGTCCCATGCCCACCCTTGATCAGGACCGCCCCCGGGTGTTCCTGGAGCCAGGACTCACCCCCCAGAGCCGCCATCTCCGACAGGTTGGGGGTGACCAGGGCTGCCCGGGGCAGCAACCTTTGCAGTTCCTCCATGGCATCGGGAGCCAGCAGTCCCCCTCCTGCACTGGCCGAGAGCACCGGGTCGACCACGATCGGGCCATGAAAGTGCTCCAGTCCCAGTCTCACGGCGTGGAGGATCTCCCGGTTCGCCAGCATGCCGATCTTGACGGCATCCACGGGTCCAGCGGCTGCGATCTGGTCCGACACGGCAGTCCCCGTCTGAGGCCAGATCCCGCGCACCCCCTGGGCTCCCTGTGCGGTCACCGCGGTGACGGCGATCCGGGCCCGTACCCCGTGAGCGCGGAGGGCCTGGAGGTCGGCGGCCAGGCCCGCGCCTCCGCTGCTGTCCGTGCCAGCGATCACCAGGACGACTGGCGTCACGTTCGCTCCGTCAGGACGCTTCACCGCTCTCGGTCGCCCCTGTCTCGTCAGCCTGGTCGGTCTCCACCCCCAGGAGGAGTTCGTACTCGGCCACGACCTCCATGCCAGCCCGTGGGACGGAAAGTCCTTCGAAGACGATGGCGTTGTCCCCTGGGGAATACTGCCAGCCATCCCGATCCCGCTCCGGCATCTCGACGCCATCGACCCAGGCTCGGATTGTCCCGGGCTCTGCGACCTGGTTCAACAGGAAGGTGTCCTGCAGCCCCGCCACGTCGAGCCCCACGCGCTCGAGAATCTCCGTGTAGTCGTCACTGCAGATCGAGTCCATGTAGCCGCCGGTCTGCACGGCAGCGGTGAGGTAACGAGTGCCCGCGCTGGCAGCCCCGATGCCCGAAGCGCAGCCCTCGGGCTCGTCACCAACGATGGCGTGGACGGTCAACCCTCCCCCTCCTGCGACCGCCCGCAGGGTGTCCAGATAGGCCGGGATCCTCCCGGGAGACTGGTCGTCCTCGTCGCTGAGGAAAATCACATGCAGCCGAGCACTGGACCGTAGGAAATCCGGGTTGAGCGAGTCATCCAGGGCCAGTTCCGCCGCCTCGTAGCCCTGCTCGTAGCGAGAGCCTCCGGTCCCGACCAGGACCGCATCCAGGAAGGCATTTGCCAGGTCCGGTGTGTCCGGAGTCATGACCCCGCCTCGGAAGAGTCCGGCGTCGGCCACATCCACATCCGTGGTCACCACACCGATCTGGAAGTCGGCGTAGGCGTCGGCCACCACGTCCGTGAAGGCGTGAAAGTTCTCGCCCAGGCGCTCCTGCTCCTCGGCCATGGAGGCGGAATCATCGATGACGATCAGGATGTCCGACGAACTGGAGGACGTGGGCACCGTCCAGACATCCCGGACCTCGAGCTCCCCGAGATCGTACTCGGTGCAGCCGTTCAGCAAACCCGGGAAAAGCAAGGCGATCAGGCCGGGCGACATGAACCCATCCGCGGTACCAAAGACAGGTTATCATCCCTCTCGGCACCCGGCCCTTCCATGGGACTTCTCTACCTTCTGGCCTGCAGCCCGGGTTTCGCTCCCGACACCTTTCCACAGTCCGTCACGCTCGATGTCGAGCCGACGGAGTTCTCGGTCGTGTCGGGTCCAGACGGGGGTGAGCCGACACTCTTTGAGGCCTTCGCCACCTACGACAACGGCGATGTCCTGGCTGCCGAGGTGGTGGAGTGGTCGGTCTCGAACCGATCGGCAGGCGAGGTCGATGAAGCCGGCTGGTTCACTCCGAGCAGCAACAACGGCGGCACCACCTGGGTCCTTGCAAAGCTGGCTGGCCTGGAGGGACTGGCCACCGTGACCGTCATTCACTCCGACGAGGTGGTGGTGGATGAGGCCGATCCCACACTGTTCGACACCACGGCCACCCACTCCCTGGACCCCAGCGACCTGGCCTACCCTCCCGATGGCGTCAACATCCCACGAAACACGCCGTCCATCCATTTCCAGTGGCGGGACATGGGGGCAGACGCCTACCGACTGAGCTTTACGTCGGGCATCACGAACATCTCGGTCATCACGACCGCCACCTCCTGGGAGGCGGATGAAGCGAACTGGCAGCAGATCGCCTCGACCAACGCAGGGGGCACTGTCGAGGTGGCCCTGTCGGCCAGCATTGCCGGAGAAGTACACGAAGCCTCGCCGATCACCATCCATGTCAACCGCATGGACGCACGCGGCTCGATCATCTACTGGTCCACCGGCGCCGCTGGCTTGCGGGAAATCCCCTACGGAGAACCCGCCAACGAGTACCTGACCTCCTCTCAGACCGGTCGATGCGTCGGCTGCCACGCCATCAGCACACAGGGCTATGTCGCCTTCACCTACGACGGCGGCGACGGTGCCCTGGGTATCAAGCGCATCGACGATCTCAGTGACGTGGTCGGAGACAGCAGCGGTATTCACGCCAACTTCAAGACCTTCTCTCCCGACGGACGCTTCCTGCTGGGGTCCTCCAACGGTGCCCTGACCCTCTACGACGGGGCAACGGGCGCCACGCTCTACGACATCGCCGTGGATGGCACGGCAACCCACGTGGACTGGTCACCGGACGGTAGCCGCGTGGCCATGGTCCTGACCGAAGAGCACCGGTCAGACTGGGACTTTAGCGGCGGCGTCATCGCCGTGATGGACCATGTGGGCGACGGTTCCTTCGACAGCCCCTATGTGCTCGTCGACTGGGCCGACGAGACCAACTCCTACTACCCGGCCTGGTCCCCCGATTCCCGTTGGATCGCCTTCAATCGCAGCACTGGTGACTCCTACGACGACCCCGATGCGACGCTCTACGTGATCGACGCAGACGATGGTGATCCCATCCGGTTGGGTGCAGCGAACCAGGCCAGCGACCTGACGAACAGCTGGCCCCGCTGGGGACCCCTGCCCGACGACGACATCCTCTGGCTCGCCTTTGCCTCCAAGCGGGACTACGGCCATGTGACCAGCGCCACCCCCCAGATCTGGCTGGCAGCCTTTGACCCCGAACGGGCCAAAGACGGTGATGACCCCTCCTGGCCAGCCTTCTGGCTGCCGGACCAGGAGCCTTATGAAGGGAACCACATCCCCGTCTGGGTGGACGAATGATCGCCACACTGCTCTGGGCCTGTGCAGGCGGGGGCAACCCCCAGGGAACCGGTGAGCATGCCACCGACTACCTCCCCCCCGAGGGCCACTACAGCGAGTACGGATGGGCCGGAGCCCCCTCGGACGCTCCAATGATGCTTCTCGTGGACGAGAGTTCCTGGATCCTGCGCAATGGAGAGACATGGAACACGGCCACCGAGCTGGGCACCTTTGCGATCCGGACCGAAGACGGGGTCTGGATCGGCGACACGCACCTCTTGCCGGAACAGGTCGAACTCGGACTGGAGGAGGACGGCATCACGGTCACGGACATGGGCCATCACGAGGTCTACTACGGCATCTTCGACAACACGGTCACCGTAGAAGTCGACGAGGGTGAGCTTGCCGGTGAACACACCCTCGCCGTAGACCACGGCCCCATCGTCCTGACCTGGGAAGGGGTGACCTGGGAACTGGTCTACTACGAGAACTGACCCACCCCTGGTAGCCCTACAGGCGACTGCCCCGGTAGGATGGGCCATGATGACCTTGTTCTTCTCGTTCTGGCTGGCCTGCACACCCGCGGTCAACGTCACCAGCGACACCAACGGATGCCTCTGGTACGAGGACAACGACGGCGATGGCTACGGAGCCGGAATCGAGTTCGAAGGCCTGTGCGATACCGCGGCCCCAGGCCTGGTGGACATGCGCGGGGACTGCAACGACACCGACCCGACCATCTACCCGGGGGCGCCGGAATTCTGCAATAGCGAGGATGACGATTGCGACAAGGAGATCGACGAGGGGGACATCCCTGACGCCGCCTGGTACGTCGACATGGATGACGACGGTTATGGCGCGAACAGTTCCTCGCCGGTCTACAGCTGCGAACAGCCCGTCGGCTACAGCAAGTTCGACGGAGACTGCGACGACTACGACAACGAGGTCAATCCAGGGGCCATCGAGGTCTGCAACGGCATCGATGACGACTGCGACGACCTGACCGACGACGCCGACGACGAGGTCCTCGAGACGGCGGTGTTCTACCGAGACGGGGACACAGACGGCTACGGTCGCTCCGACGTCATCGCAGAGACCTGCCAGCCCCCCAGCGACTACGTCTCCAGCGCAGGGGACTGCAACGACGCCAACAGCAGCATCCACCCGGGCGCTGATGAGACGTGTGACGGTATCGACCAGGACTGCGACGAGACGGTCGACGAAGAAGCCAAGGACATGGTCACCTGGGGTCTGGACCAGGACGGAGACGATTACGGAGACCAGGAGACCGCGATCAGTGTCTGCGATTCACCCGGGAAGGACTGGGTCGAAAACGCAAAGGACTGCGACGACGCCAACGGGGACATCTTTCCCGGGGCCACGGAGCACTGTGACGAACAGGACGAGGACTGCGACGACGAGGTCGACGAGAATCCCATCGACGGCGCCACCTACTACCTGGACAGCGACACGGATGGCTACGGGGACGAAGAAAACAGCCTGGACGCCTGCCAGCAGCCCACGGACTACGTCACGAACAAGAGCGACTGCTACGACGGCAACAAGAATGCCCACCCGGACCAGGATGACTTCTTCACCGGCGACCGAGGGGACAGCAGTTTCGACTACAACTGCGACGGGGCCGAGGAACAGGGGGAGTCGGACCTGGGGGAATGCAACGCTGTGAACGATGACGATGGGGATCTCGAGGACTGCGACTTGAGCACAGAGGGCTGGGAGGGGAGCCTTCCCGACTGCGGTTACCGGGGGACCTGGGTCACGAAGTGCACCAAGGCCCTGGACCACGACGGCACCCCCATCTGCACCACCAGCGGCACCCGGGAGACCCAGGCCTGCCGCTGAGATAGGAAGCGCACCCATACGAGGTGCTGAATGAAACACTGGGACGTCCTGGCGGAGCGACTCCAAGAGCTCAACACCCTGCACGGGGTACGCGCCATCCTGGAGTGGGACAAGCAGGTCAAGATGCCTCCCCAGGGCGCTGGAGCCCGGGCCCGCCAGGTGGAACTGATGTCCGCCCTGGCCCACCAGCGTTTGACCGACCCGGCCATTGGCGACTGCCTGGCCGCCCTGGAGACCACCGAAGGGCTGGAACCCTTTCACAAGGCCGCCGTGCGCAACACCCGCCGGGACTACGATCGCTCGGTCAAGCTGCCAGAAGACCTGGTCCGCGCCACAGCCCGAGCGGAAGCCGAGGGCTTCGAAGCCTGGGTCCTGGCCAAGCAGGCCAATGACTTCTCCGGGTTCGCCGCACCCCTCACCGAGATCGTGCGCCTCAAGAAGGAGGCCATTTCCCTGCTGCGTACGGACGAGGGCCACCCCTACGACGTCCTCCTCGACATGTTCGACCCCGGTGCCACCGTCTCCATGCTGGACTCGATGTTCGCGCGGCTTGCGGTCGGAATCGCCGAGCTGCTGGACGCCATGGAGGGACAGCCCCCCGCCGACAGGCTTCCCGGTTCTTTTGATGTCCAGGGGCAGAAGGCCCTGCACCAGGAACTCATCTCCGCCCTGGGCTACGACCTGGCCGCCGGTCGCATGGACGAGGCAGAACACCCCTTCACCATCACTTTTGGCGCCGGCGACACCCGCATCACCACCCACTTCTACGAGCAGGACCTGGTGAAGGGACTGGGCGGAACCGTCCACGAGACCGGTCACGCACTCTACGAACAGGGCATCCCCAGGGACTGGCGAGGCACAGGGGTGGGCAGGGCCGCAGGAATGGGCCTGCACGAGTCCCAGAGCCGCTTCTGGGAGAACTTCATCGGCCGCAGTCTGCCCTTCTGCCGGTACCTGGCCCCGCGAATCCAGGAGCACCTGGGCCTGACCATCAGTCCCGAGCAGTTGTATGGGGCCCAGAACCGGGTGGAACGTTCGCTGATCCGCATCGCTGCCGACGAGGCGACCTACAACCTGCACATCATCGTGCGCTATCGACTGGAGAAGGCCCTCATGACGGGCGGTCTCTCGATCGCGGATCTTCCCGACGCCTGGTCCGAGACCTATGAACAGGTGGTGGGGGTCCGCCCGGCCGACCCCGCCGAAGGGGTCCTCCAGGACGTGCACTGGGGCACCGGTGCCTTTGGCTACTTCCCCAGCTACACCATCGGGAACCTCTACGCCGCCTCCCTGGGAGCCGCGCTGGAAGAGGAGCGTCCCCAGCTCTGGGACGAGGTGGCAGCCGGGGAATTCGGCCCCACGCTCACCTGGCTACGGAAACACATCCACCAGAAGGGCCACCTGCAGGATGCTCCAGAGTTGATCCACGCTGCGCTGGGACCGCGGGACCACGTCGAGGACCTGCTCAACCACCTCTGGGGACGCCAGGGAGCCCTCTACGGGGTCTCCCGCTAGCGACCCCCTGGCCTCAATGGCTGATGTCTGCGGTGTAGTTCGTGACGTCCACCCGGGCGGTGTAGTACATCTCCGGCCCATGGTCGGAGACATCGGCCGATAGGACGCGAACGCTGTACCGTCCGCCGTCCAGTGGCCCGATATTCCAGACATCCGGGAACTCGTCGTTCGCGTCCACGGTGCCTTCGACCAGTTCCCCATTGGCGTCATAGACCTCGACCTCCGGTACCAGCAGCGAACCCCGGAGACCGGTCTCTCCCCGGACCTGCAGAAACCAGGCCTCGGTGGCATTGAAGGCAAACCAGTCCTCGTCTGCACGTTCCCCGATGGTGCCCCAGAAACCCGACCATTCGAAGTCCCGGTCATTGGAGTTCTGATCGGCGGTCAAGGGTAGATCCGTGGCCTCCTCCGAGCTGTCATTGGACTCGATTTCCTGGGTGTAGGAGAAGTACTGTTCGTCCACTTCGATGTAGACGAAGAACCAGTGGTCCTGTGACCCCTCCCCATCGGCATCGCTGGCCACGATCGTCGCCTGGCCCCCGTTCACCTCGGGGTAGAAGGCATTGCCCTCCAGGCCCAGTCCTTCCTTGTGGAACAGGATGATGTCTTCATCGGTGAACAACTCGACCGTGGGGGTGGCCTCCGAACCCCGCTCCCCCTCGCTGCCGACGAGGGTGACCGGGCAATTCTCCCAGGGAAGATCCAGCTGGATGTAGTCCTCGTCCCCGTCCTCTTCGAGCAGGACACCGACGGCCCAGATCGAACCCGCCTTCGTGACCTCCAGCTCGTAGCCGGGGTCGCTGAAGCTGTCCGTCTCCTCGACCACGTTGGAGACCTCCTGCAGGCGGAGGTCGTACTTGCTGCTCGTCGCCCCTACCCCGTTGACGTCCTTCACCACGATGGTCCAGGTTCCGCCGACGGGCAGGTAGGTGTAGAGGACCGTGTCGTAGACGTCCACGTTGCCCCACGCGTGATCGTCCTCCACGTGGTGCACCTTGCCGATGGGGTCATAGAGCGTGACATAGGTGTCCATCTCGTCCTCGTTGCCCTTGGGCTCGGTGTCGATCCGTACCCACTCGCCCCCATCGGCCGCGAAGCTGTAGAAGTCCTGGTCCCCCTCGGTCTGCAGGTGACCGGTGACGGTCTGCTCCCACAGGATGCCCTCAGCGTCTTCCAGGCTCTCGTTGTCATCCCCGACGACGCATTCCTCCTCGTCGCCACAGATCTCCCAGTCCTGGCAGTCCGCGTCAGTGACGCAGGAATCGTCCGGGGTGGTCGGGTTGGTGTTCGTGTCGGTACCGGTGGTTCCACCGGAGCAGGCGAGAAGGAAGAGCAACATCTTGAATGTCTCCAGAGTCGAGACGGTAGCATCTGGAAACATGAGCTTGCCTGCAGACATCACCGAACTGGTCAATGCCCACCGGGGTTGCTTCGAGGAAATCCTGGGGCTGCGCTTCACCGACGTCACCACGGAACGCGTCGTGGCGGAGATCGACGTGGGCCCCCAGCATCACCAGCCCTATGGTCTCGTCCACGGGGGGGTCTATGCGGCGATGGTGGAGACCGTGTGTTCCGTGGGGGCAGGAGTCAACGCGCTGCTGGAAGGGCGTTCGACGGTGGGGCTGGACAACCACACCAGCTTCTTGAGGGCCACCCGCGAAGGCCGACTCATCGCCACCGCGACCCCCCTGAAGAAAGGACGCCGGACACAGGTCTGGGCTGCCGAGGTGCGGGACCAGGACGACCGGCTCTGCGCCAGGGGACAGGTGCGCATCCTGTGTATGGAAGAGGGGTCCCGGATCGCGGGCCAGGAGGTCGCGCTGAAGGAGGACTAGTCGCCGGCGACCAGGTCCGCCTCGAGCAGGAACCACCCCCCGCTCTCCAGGCCGAGGGTCGCGTCACTGCCCACCATTGTCGCTCCCTCCAGGGCATCGATGTCGCCCATGGCATCGAGGGGCAGCGGCGGGAGCTGAAAGGACGGAATGAGGTCACTCATGGACCCCACCAGGGTCGGGGTCATCAGCCGGAACAGGGACGCCAGGTCCCCGGGGTCCAGCCCCTCCGGACTCTCCAGGATGCCCGCCTCCACCGGCACGTACTTCGGCCGGTCATCCAGGGTGACGACCAGCGCCCCCTCGTCATCCAGCGCCACGTCGGCGTCCGCGGCGAAGTTCAACGAGGCCATCGTCCGCACGCCGTCTTCTCGGGTGATGTCCATGGTGAGTTCGCCCAGCCGCACCACGAATGGCAGCTCGCCTTCACCCGCATGAACGGACGGGGGCATCCCCAGGTCGATGACCACCTGGGCGACGGGTCCAAGGGGTGGAGGAAGGGGTTCACCCACCAGAAACGCCAGCTCCAGCACGCCATAGGTCAGGTGATCGACCGCACCGCTGGCCCAGAAGGCAAAAAACACCTGGTTCACCAGGTCGTCGTCCAGCGCCACGGCAAAGGGCCGGTCCGACAGGGGAAACTCCGGACCGGAGGCCGAGGTCCCCAGAGACCCGGCCCCGGAGGGCAAGGACAGGCCCGAGCCCTTCGACCAGGCGTCAAAAGTCATGTAGAGCCCATCTCGGTCACTGGAGATGCCCGAGAGTTCCAGGCCCAGTTCAACCCCCTCGGCGACCTCGTACTGGACCGCAAAGGCACTCAAGACCCCACCCAGGGCCTCGCCTGCCATGTCCTGGACACTGTCCACCAGGCTCTCCTCCAGTGTCTCCTTTGTCCAGTCGGCCAGGTCGTCCTCCAACCAGTCTGGAAACCAGTCCACCGTCAGGCCGTAGCCGACCAGCGTGGCCTCCGCGTCGACCACCTCTGCCTGGACGCCCCTGCCGCTGACC
The DNA here is from genome assembly GCA_964567625.1 of uncultured Enterobacterales bacterium. GTDB lineage: Bacteria > Myxococcota_A > UBA796 > UBA796 > CAJQPC01 > CAYFPX01. The sequence goes on from CAZMNK010000071.1 coordinate 20,195, forward strand.
TGGGCCTCGATGCCCATCGTCAGCACGATCTGGTCCATCCACGCCGAGCCCGTCGTGCTGTAGAAGCTGTAGGCCGCGTTGAAGTCCATCCAGACGTCATGGAGGGTGATCTCGGCGTTTATACGCCCGTTTGCCGGGGTCAGGTCGACATCTGCGCCCTGGATGGAGAGTGCTGTCGGCTCGAGTTCGATGCCATCCTCGGTCACGAAGCGTTCGCCCACCAGGGTGTCGGCGACAGCGGGATCGAGCAGGACGACTTCCAGGACCCCGGAAAGGTCATCGAGATCCGGCTGGTCGTCGTCCAGCAACTCCGGCCCCAACTGCATCCAGACGGCGTCCTGGATGGTGTCCCCACTGTCGTGGCTTGCCTCGGCGTAGAAGGCGCGGCCATCCACGGTTCGTTCACCGCCCACATCTTCAAGTCGCAGGCCGAGCACATTCACGCCCGGATCCGGCGTCAGCATCACCGAAAAAGAACCGTCGCCCTCCAGGGGGATCTCTTCCCCGTTCACGAGCAGCCGCTGCAGCGCGTGGGTGCCACGACTGGCGGTGCCCGCGACCTGGACCATCGCCCCGGAGGGAAAGAAGGCGCCCCGGTCAGGGCTCGTCACCGCGAGGACAGGCAACTCCACCACGTCACCTGCTGCAGGCCCATCATCGGGATCCTGGGGTGTACAACCCAAGATCAGGACGGAAAGGGGTAGAACGGGTGACATGGTCCCAGGAGCAGGTGGGGCGGCTCGATCTACACGATCCCTGTCCTGTCCGCCACGATGGATGATCGGAGGTGAGACCCGTGGACGTCGCGTGGCTGGAGGCTCTGAAGGCCGACCTCCCGGGCGCACTGTTCATCTCGACGGCGATCCTGGCGCTCTTCGGGACGGCTGAAGCCCTCAAGCGCCTGCGCCAGACCCCCACCGAGTGGACCCGAAAGCTCACCCACATGGGGAGTGGCGTGATCGTCTTCGGCGTGCCCTGGATGATCCGGAGTCCCTGGACCGTCGCAGCGCTCAGCCTTGCCTTTGCCGGAATCCTGATCGGGGGTCGGGTGACCGGGTGGCTCTCCTCGGTGCACGACGTCGAGCGCCAAACCTCGGGTGCCTACTACTACCCCTTTGCGGTGCTCGGTCTCTTCCTGCTCGCCGATGGCGACAAGCTGCTCTACTGCGTGCCTCTGGCGGTCATGGCCGTGGCCGACACCGGTGCCGCCCTGGTGGGAAAGCACCGTGGCCAGGTGCGGTACAAGGTCCTGGATGGTGACCGGAGCCTGGAAGGGAGCTTCACCTTTTTCGGGTTGGCCTTTGCCCTGGTCCTGGTGGGCCTGGCGATTGCGGGCCGTCCCGGTTGGCCGGCGATGTTGTTGGTGACCCTGGTGGTGGCCTCGTTGACCACTTCGGTCGAGGCGGTGTCCGTGAGGGGGTCGGACAACCTGTTGATCCCCTACGTGGCCTGGCTGGCCCTCGATCGCACCCTGAGCCTGGGTCTGGAGGGGCTGGCTCCCTGGATCGAAGGCATGCTGGTGACCCTGGTCCTGCTGCTCATCACCGCCAGGCGAGCGGACTTCACCGTGGCGGGGAGCGTCACGGTCTTCCTGATCGGCAGCCTCTCCTGGGCCCTGGGAGGGAGCGCCTGGTGGCTTCCACCGGCCGCGGTCTACCTGCTCTTCCTGCTCGCCCGGATGCCACGAGTCGACACGGACCTGGACGACGTCTTTGCCACCGGGTCGGGGCCGCTGGCCATGACCCTGGCCCTGGCTCACACCGCAGACCCCCAGCTCTACGCCCCCTTCCTGGTGACCAACGCGGTGGCCGGTGCGATCCTGATGAGCCTCATCGCCCGCTCCCGGCGCTGGCCCCTGGCCCCGGCGGTGGTGTTGGGCACCCTGGTTCCCACCCTGCCCGACCTCGTCCTGGGCCAGGGTCCCCCGATCGCGGTGACGATGGTGGGGGGCCTGGTCGGCCTGTTGATCTTTGCCGCCATCGAGCGGGCGCCCTTTGCCGGCCGGAGGCTCGTGGCCTCGCTGGCCACGGGGTTGGGGGCCTGGCTGGCCCTCGGATAGGGCCCCGCACATGGATCGTCTCCTCCTCTACCAGCAGCTTGGACCGGCCAGCCGGATCGATGGCGTGATCGCGACCATCAATCCCGGCCTGGCCCCCACCGGCTGCATCGGGGAGGCCTCGGAGGCCACAGCCATCCGGGCCGCCGAGGCCTGGCTGCGAGAACAGGGTTGTACCGCCGCCCTGGGCCCGATGGAGCACGCCACCTGGTTCCCCTACCGGGCCAATCTCGGCCCCCACGACGACGCTCCCTTTTTTGGCGAACCCACGGCCGATCCCCTCCCCTGGCAGGAGGCCGGCTACACCCAGGTCGCCCGCTACGCCTCGGCCCTGTGCGCCAATGACAAGGCCACGGCCTATGGCGAGACCAAGGGCATCACCGGGGTCAGCCTGCGTCCGATGTCGGACTTCGAAACCACGCTGAACGAGATCCACCGGCTCTCCCATGCTGCCTTTTCCCGGGCACACGCCTTCACCCCGCTTCCCCTTCCCGCACTCCAGGCGCTGTACCAGCCACTGCTCGGCGTGGTCGACCCGGAGATGGTGCTGTTCGCCGAACAGGACGGGAAGACCGTGGGGTTCGTCTTTGGCGTGGCGGATCACCTGGCGCCAGGCAGCGGCCGATTCCTGGTGAAGTCCCTGGCCGTTCACCCGGATGCCCAGCGCGGGGGGCTCGGCGCCTGGCTCGTCGGAGAGCTGCACCGGGTGGCTGCAGGCAAGGGGTTCACACACGGCGTGCACGCCCTGATGTGGGCGGGCTCCAACTCCCGCGCCATCAGCGCCCATGGCGGCACGGTCTTTCGAGAGTACGCACTCTTCCGGCGGGACCTGTGACCACCCCCAACGTGACCCGGCGCCTGGCGGATCACGCCAGCGCCTCTGGAAACCGGACCGCGATCCTGGAGCCTGGTGGCGCACGACTGAGCTTTGAGGATCTGGCCCGGCGGACCGCCGCAATTGCCGGAGGGTTGCGCGGCCAGGGTCTGTCCCCAGGGGATCGCCTGCTGGTCCTCGCACCCATGGGCATCCCCCTGTACCTGGCGCTCGTCGCCTGCCTGCGAAGCCTGCTCACCATCGTGCTGGTGGACCCCGCCGCTCCCCACGTGGCTCAGACCCTCGATCGTCTGGGTCTCGCCGGGTTCATCGGCTCCCCGCTGGCGCAGCTACTGCGCCTCAAGCACCGAAGCCTCCGGGGATTGGACCACTACTTTTCCACCGGGTTTGCCTGCCTGCCCCACCGTCGCCTGGACAGGCTCTCCGGCCCCTTCGCGGGCTTTGACGAGGCCCCACAGGACCAGCCTGCCCTGTTGACCTTCACCACCGGAACCACGGGAGCGCCCAAGGTCATCGGGCGGAGTCATGCCTTTCTGGAAGCCCAGCACCGGGTCCTCACCGACCACATGGGCCTGGGCCCCGAGGACATCGATCTGCCCACTCTGCCGGTCTTCCTGCTCAATTCCCTGGCTGCCGGAGCCACCTGTGTGCTCCCGGATGCAGACCTGCGGGCGGTGGCCGCCGTCGAACCCGCCAGAGTCATTCGACAACTCCGAGAACACCGATGCACGTCGACCTCCGGGTCCCCCGCCTTCTACGCACCCATCGCCCGGGCCCTGAGGGAAGCCGGTGAAGAACTCCCGGACCTGAAGAAGCTCTTCACCGGCGGTGCCCGTGTGCCGGCGGAGCTGTTGGAAGACCTGGTTCGCATTGCACCCCAGGCCCGAATCGAGGTGGTCTACGGCTCGACCGAAGCGGAGCCCATCGCCACCCTGGACGCCCGGGAGATCCTGGACGACACCGCCGCCGGCGAGCGAGCGGGGCGGGGGTCCTGCGTGGGACGGCCGGTGCCGGGCATCGACCTCCGGGTCACCCGGCCAGGAACCCTGTCGGCACTGCCCGGGGGCGAAATTGGCGAAATCGTGGTGGCTGGAGACCACGTCAATCCGGGCTATTTCGAAGACCCCGAGGCCACGGCGGAGAACAAGCTGCGGGAGGGTGAGCGGATCTGGCATCGCACCGGCGACACCGGGTACCTGGACCCCTTGAACCGTGTCTGGCTCGTGGGACGAGTGGCCCACCAGGTCGGGGACCTTCACCCCTACCTGGTCGAGACCCCGGCCGAGTCCGAGGACTGGGTCGACCGTGCGGCCCTGGTGGGAATCGGTGGCGAGGCAGTGTTGGCCTGCCAGGTCCAGGATCCTCCCCCCGGGTGGCAGGAGATGCTTGCCGAACGGACCGGGGTCGACAGGGTGACCCAGGTGGCTTCCATTCCCCTGGATCCCCGCCACAACGCCAAGATCGACCGGGCTGCACTGAAGCGACTACTCGATTAGTGACAGGAGCATGTTCGCCCTCCTGCTCCTGCTGGCCTGCGACGGGGGAGAGCCCCCCTCCAACGCCGATGGTTTCTCCGCCGGGGACTACCAGTTCTGGACGACCCAGGCCGAGGACGGCTGCCTGGATGGTGCGCTCGAAGCGCTGTTCATGCCCGAGGGGCCCGAGAACAGCCATCCCTTCGAGGACCTGGTCTACATCCCGGGGTCGGACGAGTTGCCCCTTTCCTACGAGGTCAGCTTCCGGGAGCCCTTTGTGGGCATGGCCGTCACCGCAGTGGACGGTGGAGACGGCGCCGTGGCCTTTGAGGACTCGCTCATCGAGGACGTGCTGCTCAACGAGTCACTCTACGGCGACTGCACCGCAGACATGATCGTGGCCGGGCTGTTGACCCCCGACGAGACCGGCACCGCCGGGTCCGGAAGTGCCACCCTGAACCTCCAGGATGCCCAGGGCACCGAGGACCGCTGCCCGCTCCTGGAAAACGACCCCTGCCAGGTCCTCCTGACGCTCTACGCCGAGCTCCAGTAGTCGATGCTACCGCTGACTCGGCGACAGCTCTTTGGAGGCGGGGTGCTGCTCGGCGCCGGGTATGTGAGCGCCCACCTGTGGGGACACCGTCCCATGGACGCACGGGAGAGTCCGTTCCTGGGGTCCTCCGGACGACAGACCCTGGTGGCCCTCGGTGAAGCCCTGCTTCCCACCCCCGAGGACGCCGCCTGGGCCGCCGAAGCCATCGACGACTTCCTGGCCCAGGGCGACCCGGTGCTGTCCGAACAGATGCGGCTGGCCCTCGGCGTGTTGGAGCACTGGCCTGGAGGGCTGCGCTTTTCCCGCTTCTCCCGGCTCTCCATCCCGGAGCGTCAGCAGGTGCTGAAGTGCTGGGCCAAGTCCATGGTGGGCGCCAGGCGTCAGATCGCCGCGGCGATGAACAAGGCCGTGCTCTTCACCCACTACGCCCGCCCCGAGAGCTGGGCCGCCATCGGCTACCCAGGGCCCATGGAGGCCAATTGATTCGCCGGGGGACCGAGGTCAGCGGCGGCTTCACCCAGCGCACCCAGGTGTGCGTGATCGGGTCCGGTGCCGGTGGCGGTGTGGCCGCCGGCCTGCTGGCTCAGCAGGGACAGGAAGTCGTGGTGCTGGAGGAGGGTCCGGCCGTCAGCCGCGCGGACTTCAACCAGCGGGAAGGGGACATGTACCCCCTGCTCTACCGGGACGGAGGCAGCCAGACGACCGCAGACGGCAGCATCTCCGTGATCCAGGGCAGGGCCGTCGGGGGTTCGACGGTCATCAACATGGCCGACGTGGTCCCCATCCCCCGGGAGGTGGCCGAATACTGGCGGGATCACCGGGGACTGACCCGGTACAGCGTCGAGCGCATCCTGGAGGTCGGCGAGCTCTGTGCCGAGGCCCTGGGGGCCAACCCGATCCCGGAGCCAACGCTCAACCGGAACAACTCCCTGCTGCTGGAGGGCGGAAGAAAGCTGGGCCTGACGGGAGAGTCCTTTCGCCACAACCGCGTCGGCTGTGTGGGCGCCGGCACCTGCATGCTCGGCTGCGCCTTTGACGCCAAGCGCTCGGTGGCCCTGACCTGGATTCCGGAGGCCATCGCCACCGGCCGGGTACTCGTCCAGGCCGATGCCCGGGTGTCCGCCCTGGAGTGGTCCGGTGACCGTGTCGTCGCTGCCGTCGGAGACATCATCCACCAGGCGGACCAGCGCCCCCTGGCCCGCTTTCGGATCGAGGCCGACCGCTTCGTGCTCGCCGCGGGGGCCATCCACTCCCCCCTCCTGCTCCAGGTCAGCGGCCTGGGCGGGTCCCAGGTGGGTCGAAACCTCGTCCTCCAGCCCCAGACCCCGGTGGCAGCGATCTTTGCCGACCCGGTCCTGGGCTTTCGCGGGGTGCCCCAGTCCTCCTTCCTGGACAGCGAGGAGATCAAGTCTCCCCAGACCGGCCTGGGCGGCTACCGGTTGGAGGGCATCTTTGCGACGCCGGCGATGACGGCCTCGAGCTGGGCCATCCAGGGATCCGCCGTGAATGCCCTGATGGAGAGCTATGCCCACACGGCAGGCTGTCTCTGCCTGGTGCCCGACGAGCCGACCGGCACCGTGACCCGCCTGGACAACGGGCGCCCCAAGATCGAGACCTCCTTTGATGGCGCCTGGA
>CAZMNK010000072.1:0-26320 GCA_964567625.1 uncultured Enterobacterales bacterium
CCGTAAACTAAAAGACGCACCATAATTCCGGAGCCGAAGCCATGGCCCATATTAGAGGTTTCTGTATAAGCTACAGTTGCGACCTGCACGAGTCTTTAGAGGCCTGAGCCCAGGTGACCACTTCCGTGCGGTGCCATGCTGAGGTGACACCGGTGACACTGCCGGCGACACGGGCGACACGTCCTCCGACACGGGTGACACGTCCACCGACACCGGCGACACTTCCAGCACCACCGACACCGGCGACACTGGAGAGGACACCGACAAGGGCTGTGAGGGGTGCTCGGCCGGAGCCGGTGGCGGGTCGCCTGTCGCCGCCTGGGGCCTGTTGCTGACCTGCTTCGGCCTGGTCAGGAGAAGAAGCCGATCGGGCGTGGTCTCAGGCACCAGCCCTCGATCTTGAAGGTGCAGTCCCCGGGGTGATGAACCCCCTCCCCGGGTCCAACCCGTCACAGGTCACCCGGTCAGGCCAACTCCCTGGCCTCGGAGGACCCGTCCGTCATCGGTGGCCTCCAGGTCATGGCCCCGAGTACGAATAGATCCTCACATTGTTCGGCTCTCCGACCAGGGCCAATTCCTGGTCGTCGTTGAGGGCCAATCCCTCCGGCTTGTTCTGCCCATCGGTGGTGATGTCCACCTCGAGCCGGGTCAGAACCGTCCCGTCAAAGGCCACGTCCAGCACCATGGAGGCCTCGTGGCTGAGGACCAGCAACCGGCCGGTCCGCTCGTCGTAGTAGCAACTCGAGATGTCACTGATGTCCGAACCCAGGGCCGCCTCCGCATCGAAGGGTTCGGTCACCGCCAGGCCGGATTCATAAGAAATGTCGGTGGCCATCTCCGGTCGATTGAACGTGTAGATCGTCATCGGGTTCTTCTCGACGCAGACCCAGAAGGTCTCCGTGGCCGCGTCGTAGGCCACACCTTCCCCACCCTGGTTCCGCGAGTCCGGTTCGGGCGCGTAGGTGACAAGCTGGAACTCCGCCAGGTCGAGGGTGGTGCTCCCGTCATCGGGAATGGTTCCGATGACCATCGTCCCGTCTTCCGCCACGATGGCGTACTCGTGGTCCGCGCCGTCAGACCCCAGGTACACCAGGTCCTCGGTGTCCGTGTGTTCGACGTTCTGGAGCTCGATCTCCCGCAACTCCGAGAAGGTCGCGTCGAACTCGTGCAGGCGGCGGTTGCTGTCGAGCACCGCCATGTAGGTGCCCGTAGACGGGTTCCAGGTGATCCCCGACAGGTTCGAGGAGATCTCGGGGACCTCGTGGGCAGAACCGGCCGGCGCGTAGTAGTCGAGGGGGTAGGCTGATTCTTCACAATTGATGGCGACGGCGCTGTCCTGGTCGTCGCAGTCATCGCCGTCGTGCTCCAGGGCGTCGTGACCGTCCCCATCGGCGTCGTAGTCGCTGGTGCCATCGCAATCGGCGTCGACCCCGTCGTACCAGGTCTCCTCCGCTCCCGGGTGGACAGCCGGGTCACTGTCATCGCAGTCATCGCCGTCGTGCTCCAGGGCGTCGTGGTCGTCCCCATCGGCGTCGTAGTCGCTATGGCCATCGCAATCGGTGTCGACCCCGTCGTACCAGGTCTCCTCCGCTCCCGGGTGGACGGCGGGGTCACTGTCATCGCAGTCATCGCCGTCGTACTCCAGGGCGTCGTGGTCGTCCCCATCGGCGTCGTAGTCGCTGTGGCCATCGCAGTCCGCGTCGACCCCGTCGTACCAGGTCTCCTCCGCTCCGGGATGGACGGTGGCGTCCTCGTCGTCGCAGTCAGTCCCACCCGATGCCAGGTCGTCGTAGCCGTCGGCGTCGGCGTCAAAGGACACCTCTCCGCTGTCGTCAGCTCCCCCGGCAGAGTCCTCTCCATTGCCCGAGCAAGCACTCAGAATCATCAGTTCGAGGAGCAACAGGAGCCGTCTCACGACCCCATCATGCCAGAAGGTGGGTGGTGACACCGAGAGCACCCCACCGGGTCAAAGCTCCCAGACAACGCGATCACCGCCTTGTCTCTTCGCGTCGGAGAGATGCGTGCCGGCCCGACAGGTCCGAAAACACCGCGGCCGCTGCCAAAGGTCTACCCGATGAGCAGGCCAGGATCAGAGCGGCTCCACCCTCAGGTCCAACCACGCCGTGCCATCGCCCACCTGGTTCTCACCGCTGGTCGTGATCAACGTCAACTCCCCAGCCTGCACGCTGACCTCCAGGACCTGGGCAGGGTCATAGTTCATGAGCCAGTCGCTGGCCCACAGTTGCTCTCCGTTCTGCCAGACCTCGAATCCGGCCCCATCTCCGTGGTCCTCGTAGTGGACCTGGAGACCCACACTGCCCCGCAGGACGGTGAAGCCCTCGGGGACCTGGACGGTGACCTCGCTCGGAGCGGCGGCGTAGAGTCCGGTACAGAAGTGTTCGTGTCCCACATCGAACCCGACGCATGCCGAGTTCGTAAGTACACAATTCAGTTCGCCGGGCCCCCAACTCCAGCCGTCTGTCACCAGGACCGAGCTACCCACCGTGCCAGCCGGGGACAGGTCCGCCACGGGCACGGCCTCCTGTGCAAACGGTGCACAGGCCGAGACCTCGCCAACCTGGTTCGCGATCATCAGGTGCAGGAGCATCCGAAGGTCGGCAATGGCGTTGAACAGGCCCGGTCCGTGGCCCAGGGAGTCCTCCTGGACATAGGAATCGATCAGGGCGTAGGTGTCGGTGATCTCCTGGTCGATGACCTCCCAGGAGAGAGGGCCGGCCACAAGTCTCGCGATTTCAGTGGCAACATCTCGACCCATCGCCTGGTTCCGAACGTGGATCGGATCGGTGTAGTCCCCCCCATAGTAGACATTCGTTGCGTTCGTCGAGGTCTCCCAGGGCGCCCAGGGGTCCATCACGGCGTGCTCCACGCCGTACCAGACCCCGTAGTCCAGGTCGAAGTCCCAGGGGATGATGCGCCACGTTCCATGCAGGTCCTCGGGATCGGCGTCCAGCCCAGGATCGTTGTACAGGTAGAAGTTGTTGCCACAGGCCGAAAAGGAGTCAAAGGAGCCCTGTAGGGAGCGGATGACCGACTCGGTGAAGAAGGCGTCCAGGTCGAGCACAGCGGCCAGGTCCTCGTCGCTCCCATGCTCGACGATCCGGGTCAGTTCCAGCAGATCCTGGCCGTCCGACGCCACCCCAGTCTCGGTCTTGAAGTACCGGAGGGGGTGGTCCAGGGGCAGGAGACCGTGCCCCCGGAGGTCGTTGATCGACCACAGAGGGCCGTCGTCATTGCCAAACCACCGACGCAGGAAGCGGTCGTCGATGGACTCCAGGGAGATGTAGAAGCCGACAGGCTCATCGTTCACCTGGACCTGGGCCCACCCGGTGCGGGCGGCGGGAATCCCCTCTCGGCGGAACATGGCGGTGGACAGGCGTTCGGTCAGGAAGCTGGGATCCGTGCGGGCGTTGTCGAGCTTGAGTTGCTCCAGCCCGCGCCAGCGCTGGCCGTCCACGACGCGGTCAAAGGCGATCTTCAGCGGGGGCTTGGTGGTGGTGAGAGAGCTGTTGCCAAACGCGCGAATCCCCACCTCTTCGACGCGTTCGTCGCCCCACACAAACGTCGCCTTGTGCCAGTTCTCGTCGTAGGAGTTGTCCCGAATGTCACGCCAGGCCTTGTCGGCCATGAACAACTCGACGGTGTGGACCTGGTCCACGTCGAAAAAGGCATCGGCGGCATCGGCGGTGACCCTGGGCAGCGTTTCCACGCCGACGGCGCTGGTGTCGACGGTGCCGGTGTCGGTGTTGCCAGTCGAGGAGGCGGTGTCCCCGACGAGTATCGTCGGGGAAGCGCAGGCCAGCCAGGAGAGGAGCAACAGGCTCAGGGTCCACCTCTGCCCCAAGTCTACGGCACTGGGGGGGCTCGCCGAAGGACACGATGAAGCACCCTGCGTACCTGGAAGACGGGATCTCGCTCGAGGGCCAGCCCTCTGGGTACGGGGCCCTTCCCTCCGTCTCCCCCGCCGGTCGACAGGATTCCCAACGGGCTTGACCGCCCGTTCGAGAACCACTAAAAACATTCAGGCTGGACGGTTTTCACCATGAGACGCACCCAGGCCGAACGCACGGCCACGACCCGGACCGCGCTGTTGGACGCGACGGTGGTGTGTCTGTGCAGGCACGGCTACCGGGGGGCCACCAGCGCCAAGATCTGCCGCGAGGCCGGGGTCTCCAGAGGTGCCCAGTTGCACCACTACCCCACCAAGGCTGCGCTCTTCGCCGGTGCAGTGGAGCACCTTTTCACCTTGCGCATCGAGGGTCTCGGCCGAGTGCTGGCCGGGGCAAAACCAGGGGCAGAGCGCCTGGACCGGGTGCTTGACGCGTTGTGGTCGATCTACTCGGGACCCGAGTTGATGGCCTGGTTCGAACTCGTCGTGGTGGCCCGCACGGACCCGGACCTTCGGTCGCACATGGCTGCTGTCGCCACCCGCCTTGAGACCGCCGCCGCGACCCTCTTCCGAGACGCCATGGGGCTCTCTGACGACTTGCCAGCCCACCCGGTGGTGCGCACGGTGATGGCCTGGATGGATGGGCTCGCCGTACACGCCTCGCTACACCACAACCCCGAGGCGGTGGCAGAGTCCCGAGCCGTGTTCCGCGCCCTGGTGGCACCCTGGGTCGAACCCCAGGCCTGACCGCAGATCCCGGCCTGGTGCAACGGGTTCACCGTCAGCGCGGTCCAACCTCCTGGGGCCGGCCACGTCCGGGTCATTGGCCGGAACGGGTCCAGGCTCAGGGCACCCAGGAGGCCCAGACCTCGACCCCGGACACCCAGGCCTCGATGGCGTAGGGACTCTCGCCAGTGCCGAAGAGCCGTGCCCGTTCCAGGTCCGAGTCGGGGTCCCACTCCACCACGCTGTTGGGTCCGTCCCGCACGTCGAGCACCAGTCTGTCCAGGTCGAGGGGTCCGTTCACCGCAAGCGCGTCACTGTCCCAGAGCAGGGCGCCGGCGCTGTCGAAGAGCAGGACACGGATGGTGCCACTCGGCTCGTAGGCCGCGGTGATCGTGTACACCTCGCCAAGCACCAGGCCGGGGGGCGAGATGTCGGTGACCGTCATCCCGTCTGCTCCCTGCCAGGTCAGGATCAAGCGTGGGGAGTCTCCCGGCAGGTCATTGTCGTCGTCTCCGCGGCCCAGGCTCAGTCCCAACGAAGCGTCGTCGTTGCCGACCCCCACCCCCACCGAGCCATAGAACCATGCCTCGGTGACCTGGAGGTCGAAGCTGAGAACCACGACACCGTCCGCGGCGGCGGAGGGCAGGTCGAGTGTGGCCTGTTCTGTCTCTCCCTCCTCGTTGACCGACACCGTCAACGCCGGACGACCGGAGAACGGGGTCACGACGTCCTTCGAGGTGAGGAGCGCGTCTCGCCAGGTCTCCGCCGCCAGGGTCCGATCGGCGTCCGGGGGAGGCAAGGTGGTCGGGTCCACGTACTCGATGACCGTGTATTTCTCGGGAGCTTCCAGCAAGCGGACCCCAGCGGCGTCGCCCAGCGCGTCCAGGATGGCCGTCGCCCCTGCATCAATGCTCTCCACCTGGCTGCGGCTGAGTTCCTGGCCCTCCTCGTCTTCGTAGATCACCACGACATCTCGGGCAGGAAGTGACCCGAGGTTGCGCACCGACACGGCCTGGCCGTCCACGACCGGCAGCAGGGCAGGCCCGAGGTAGTAGTCCCACAGCACCTGGTCGATGGACTCTCCCAGGTGTTCGCTCCGGGGCTCGCTGAAGAAAGCCAGCCCGGGCATGTCGGGGAACACGGTGCGGACATAGGCGACCTGCTGGCGGACCTCGCGCAGGTGAGTCGCCAGGTACAGCCCGACCACGGCGAGCCCGTGGTCATCGACCCCGCCGGTCACAAAGGGGCCATAGCGGTCGTCGAAGGAGTTGTATCCCCGCCAGTCTGCCGCGTAGGTCTCCGCCATCACAAGGTCAGCGGCCTCGAAGCCCGCAATCATCTGGTCCCCGACGAGCCCGGTCGAGTACGCCGCGATGAAGAGTTCGGGCTGGGCCTCCTCGACCCTCTGCAGGGCCTCGCCCATGACCTGGTCGATCGGCTCACCACTGCCGAACTCGTCGACCACGAAGCCATCCAGCCGACCCGGGAAATCCTGCCACATGGTGGCGTACTCCTCGGCGGTCAACTCCTCCGGGTAGGTGAAGCCCCAGGCCCAGTCGAGAACCTGGACGCCGGCGTATTGCCACTCCTTTTCCTCATCCTCGCTCTCGGGCATCAGGATCGAAGTCGCCCAGCGCTGGTCGTCCTGGTAGCTCCAGAAGTTGAAATGGAGACGGCTCTGTGTGGCGAACATCTCCCGGGTGTCCGTGAGGATGGCGCTGCCCTCTTCGAGCCGGATCACAGCCCAGACTTCGTACAGACCCAACTCCGGTGGGATCCAGTCCTGCGCTTCCAGGAGTGGCTCCGTGAGGGGATGTTCCACCGGTCCCGCCACAACTGCCGCTGCGCCACCATCCGGCCGCAAGCAGAGCGAGATGGTCACGGTCTCGTACCCCTGGTCGATGAGATCGGAACGCCCCAACAGGGCGACGCTCAACTCCGTCGCCTCTCCCAGCACAGGGAGCCGATCCGCCAGGTCCATCGACGGCACGACATCCACGGGCTTCCCGGCGACCTGGCAGATCGGGTCGTCCTCTGGCTCAGCGGCGGTGTCCTGGGTGTCTGTAGCGTCCCCCGAGTCCCCCGGAGGGTCCGAGTCCGTCGAACTCGTGTCGGTGTCCGGACTCGCCGACTCGATCGGGTCGCTATCGGTGCAGCTGCAAGTCAAGACGAGGAGGTGGAGCAAGAGGGTCATGACAACGAGTGTGCCAGACAGTTGGGCCGGGGTGACACTCCTCTCGGTTCACACGCCGGGTCAGAGGCCCCGGTCCACCGGTTCCAGGTGCGGCAAGAACTCGAGCGCCTGGTCGATCTCGAAATCCAGGTGCTCCCAGAGAACCGCAAGCCCAGGGTCTTCCACATCGTAGAGGTCGTTGACCTCGTCCGGATCGGAACTTGCGTCGTAGAGGGCTCTGCTGCCATCCCAGGCGTAGTGCAGGCGCAGACCGTCGAGATCGGCTGCCATGCGAGGCGGATCGGGGCTGCTGTATCGAAACGCCGTTCGGACCTTGCCCGAGGACCGGGTGCCAAGGACATCGCCGGAGACCGGGACCTCGCCAGGAACTTCCAGGGCATCCAGGATGGTGGGGAAGATGTCCTGGTGAACGGTGGGGCCGGTCCAGTCCTGGGGCGACGACAGATCTCGAGACCAGAAGGCTGCCATACCGCGGTTTTCCTGGCCGAAGAGCGACCGGTCGTGGTGGATCTCCCCGTGCTCCCAGAACTGTTCGCCGTGGTCGGACCAGAACACCACCAGGGTGTTGTCCAGGGCGCCCATGTCCTCGAAGTGCTGCCACAACACCTGGAGTTGATCGTCCATGTACCGCAAATCAGCCCGGTAATGGGTGTCGACGTGGGCGTAGGCGTCGGCCTGGGCCTGTGGGTCCATGTCGTCGTAGCGAGCCTTGAGGAGTCCAAAACTGGCCGGGTCGGTCACGTCAAAGCCGAGCTCGGGCAGGTCGCCGACACCGACTTCTTCCAGGTAGGACGCCGGGGCGTCGAAGGGCGTGTGGGGATCCATGAAGTGAAGGTGCAGGTACCAGGGTTGCCCGGTGTCCTGCAGATCCCTGAGACTGAACCGTGCCCGGTCGGTGATCCACTCGGCCGAGGCCCATGTGGGGTTGCCCCGGTCCTGGTACTTGACCGACTCGAAGCCATCGGTCGTGAGCCACTCGGGCACAAGGTACGGACTGCCACTGACAGCCATGGCTCGGTAGCCAGCATTCGCGAGCCAACGGGGTGCAATGCTGAGGGAGTCCGGCAGTTGTGCGGCCTGGTCGTCGCCCGAGAGCGGCTCGACTCCCAGTGCCACGGTGCTCTTGCCCGTGAAGAGGCAGAAAAGGCTGGAAAGCGTCCAGTTCGAGCACGACCTGTGATTGGCCAGCACCACCGACTGGTCGAGCAAGCTGTCCAGGAACGGCGTGAACCCCTTCTGCTCAGGATCCCAGCGGCCGATCCGGTCCCTTCGCAAGGTATCGATCCCGATGAACAACAGGTTGCGGGGGCGCTGGTCGCCAAAGTCGAGAAGGGGGGTGCTGGTGTCCTCGCCGGAAGATCCGGTCTCGACAGGGACCGGTGGCGCTGAGGTGGAATCGGACCCACCTGGGGCACAGGCCAGCAGTGCGCCGAGCAGGACCGTACCAGCCATCCTCATTCTCGAAACATCCCCGCACTGAGCGGCAATCATAACCAGCCTTTCCAGGGGGCCGCCGGACCATCGCTCGACCCCCTTCGGCGAGGGGTCAACTGGAGAGTGAAAAGGCGACACCCGGCACCTGAAAGCACTACGTTCCTCGCCTCCGGAGCCCGCCTCATGATGCCACCAGGCGCCAGGAAGATCCTTCTCCTCCTGCTGGCAGCCTGTTTTGCAGTACAGACCTACCTGGTCTACAGCGACGAGCCCTCCCTGGTGCAGCTGGAAGGACCCGCTCTGGAGGGGGCCGAACTCTGGCATCGTCACAATTGCCAGGCCTGCCACCAGCTCTATGGGTATGGGGGTTTCCTGGGACCGGATCTCACGAACCTGGCCGGCCGACTCCAGGAGCCCCTGCTCACCGCCCGCCTCACCCAGTTGATGGTCCAGGGCTCGGGAGCCATGCCCCCCTTTCCGGTCACCGACACCGAGATCGCGGCCATCCAGGCTTTCCTGGAGGAGATGAACCGCAGCGGACAGGGGCAGGCTCGGCAGACGGCCACCGCAGGGGGCCAGGACTTCCTCGCCGCCTGTGAAGTGGTGATCGCCAACGCCTCACCCCAGGTCCAGCGCGGCTTCGCCACCGTCACCAGTCGCCCCTGTCTGTCCTGTCACCAGGGCCTCGTGGTCTCCGCGGTCGGGGCCCCAGCACTGGCTTCCATCGGCACCACGGACACACTGATGGAGGTGCTGGAGCAGGGCAAGCCGCCCAGGATGCCACCTCCGAGTCCGCCGTTTTCCGGGGAGGAGCGACAGGAGGTCGCGGACTTCCTGGGCTGGCTCCATGCCAACGCCGACGAGATCGCCCAGAGAACCTCTCCGCCGCCAGAGAGGACCCTGACCTGGTCGGATTTGCCCTGGTGGGAGTACCCATGACGAACGAGACCTCCTCGACGATTCAGGACAATCCCGCTCCTGCCGCAGGTCCCGGGGGCTGGGATGCGCCGGGCCTGGCACTGGCTGATCCCGGGCGTCGCTATGCCACGCTGCTGCTCATACGCGGAGCGCTGGTGGCCCTGGGGATCAACCTCCTGGCAGGTCTCCTGGCCGTGCTCTACAGCGTGCCTGGCTGGAGTGGCACCTTCCGATCCCTGGGCCTGGACTTCACGGCACTGCGCCCCCTCCACACGGTCTTCGCCGCCTCCTGGATCTTCCTGGCGGGCCTGGCGATGGTCCACCGCTACCTCCAGGACGAGGGCGGGAGGATGACCGACGGGGACCGCTGGCGCACCCGCATCCAGCTGGTCTGCTGGGCCATCGCCGGGGCCGGGATCCTGGTCAGCCTCTCCCTGGGGGTGACCTCGGGCCGGGAGTACATGGGCTTCCACCCGATCTTCTCCATCCCCATTGTCCTGGGCTGGCTGCTCTTTGCCTGGAATTTCTTCCGGATCACAGGACCTGGCTTCTTCCAGCGACCGGTCTACGTGACCATGTGGGGGGTCGGCTGTCTCTTCTTCCTCTGGACCTTCACCGAGCAGCACCTCTGGCTGCTGCCGGAGATCTTCTCGGATCCGGTGGTGGACCGACGCATCCAGTGGAAGGCCACGGGCACCCTGGTGGGCAGCTTCAATCTCTTCATGTACGGCTCCCTGCTCTACCTGGGGGAGAAGCTCTCCGGGGACAAGGGCTACGGACACTGCCACATGGCCTGGGCGCTCTTCGGACTGGGGCTGTTGAACTCCTTCACCAACTTCGCCCACCACACCTACCACCTGCCCCAGAGCCACCTGGTCAAGTGGATCGCCTTCGTGGTGAGCATGACCGAGATGATCATCCTCTTCCGGGTGGTCTGGGAGATCGGGGCCCTGGTGATGAGCCGGGAGTCGCGGCCCTACCAGACCGTGCGGTCCTTCCTGGTCTCCGCCAAGTGGTGGACCGCAGCGATGCTCTTCAGCTCCATTCTCCTGTCCGTCCCTCCCCTGAATGCCCTGGTCCACGGCACCTACGCGGTCACCGGCCACGCCATGGGCACCATGATCGGGATCGACACCTTTGTGCTGCTGGGTGCCCTGACCGCGATCCTGGGAGAGATGCTGGTGGCCCGGGGCGGTCACAAGGCGGCAGAGCAACTCGACGGGCCGAGGGTACGGAGAATCGTGGTGGGTCTGAACCTGGGCGTCGGGGGCCTCATCGGCTGGCTCACCTTCGTGGGATGCATGGACGGCTACCACCGCTACCTGACTCCCCGGGACCAGGCCTACGCCCTGGTTCGACCCGAGTGGATCACCAGCGTCAGCCCGGTGGTCTTTGCCGTCACCGGGACGATCGCCTTCCTGTTCCTGGCCTCCCTGCTGCACCTGCTCCTTCCCCTGGTGTTCCAGCGTTTCCAGCAGGACGTGGTGGTCGGAGACTAGTCGCCTGTCCGGGCCTCGGCGGGCTCCAGGTCCGGAAACACGGCCTGGGCCTGGGCCATAAACGGCTGCAGAGCCTCGGTCATCTCCGCCAGGGCCTCGGGCTCGGAAGCAGCCAGGTCCACCTGTTCACCGGGGTCCGCAACGACATCGTAGAGGGCTGTGGTGCCTTCCCAGTCGTACAGCAGTCGCCAACCGTCCAGGTCCAGGACGTGGGCAGGAACTCGGATCCGCCCCAGGAAGAAGGCGTGTCCAGGGAGCTGGGAGGAGCGGGTCCCGACCAGGGCACCGGTGGCGTCGGGCAATGGGTCCAGCCCGAGCAGGTGAGCCACGGTCACCCCCACGTCCTCGGCGAGAGTCGGCCCGGACCACGCTGCCGGTTCCAACCCGTCCAACCAGAAGCCCGCAATGGCGTCGACCTCTTCGGCGTGCAAGGCGCGGCCATGGCTGAAGAGGCCATGCTCGAAGAACTGCTCCCCGTGGTCTGAGGAGACGACGACCAGGGTGTCCTCCAGCAGGCCTGCACTGGCCAGGCCTTCCCACAGGGCGGCCAGCTCGTCATCCAGGTACTGCACCGCTCCGGCGTAGCGGGCCTCCAGGTGCGCCAGCACCAGCGCCATCTCCGCATCCGACAGGTCAAGGGTGCCCTGGTCCAGCTCAATGAGCACGCTCTTGTCGGTCAGGTCGACTGGACAGGGCTCCAGCAGGTCCAGGGCGTCCAGGTAGGAGTCTGGCGGTACGTAGGGAGTGTGGGTGTCCGTGTAGTGGACCATCAGGGACCAGCGTTCACTGTTCTGGTCCAGGGCGCCTGCCAGGACCAGGGCTTCGGCGGTCAGGAACTTGGCGACCTCGTGCTCGCGAATGGTGAGCGCCTCCGGTCTGGCCAGGTCGGGCAAGGCGTCGGACAGGAGGGGGTTGGCGCTGAGCCAGGCGGCCTGGAAGCCACCGGTGTTGAGCGCGGTCGCCAGGGTCGTGAGGCCTTCGGGAGAATCCCGGCTTGTGTCGTCCGGGTTGAAGCCCGGGTAGAAGCCCGCATCCAGTGGCGAGCGCCCCATGAACTGGCAGAGCATCGCCGGCAAGGTCCAGTTGGTACAGGAGCGATGGCCGTCCAGACTCACCCCGTCGGAGAGAAGGCCGTCCAGGAAGGGGGTTTCGGCACCGCCATAGCGGCCAAGGGCGTCCCGTCGCAGGGTGTCGAG
Source organism: uncultured Enterobacterales bacterium (assembly GCA_964567625.1). Taxonomy (GTDB): domain Bacteria; phylum Myxococcota_A; class UBA796; order UBA796; family CAJQPC01; genus CAYFPX01. The sequence goes on from CAZMNK010000072.1 coordinate 11,875, forward strand.
GGAGATCCAGACCAGGTGAGAGGCCGCACCTGCGGGAAGCGAGAGGGCCTCGGGGCCAGGTCCGCTGTCCGCGGTGTCCACGGTGTCCGTGGCTGCTGTGTGCGTGTCGTCCAACCCGGAGCCCCCACCCGGACCGGGTGCGCCACAGGCCAGCAGGCACGAAAACAGGAACACGACTCCTCCAGGCGGGAACACCCTGTGCCCTGCCAACTTAGCCGGTACTGGGCCCAGGCATCTGGGGCCTTCCTACTCGACGGTGACCAGGGCCACGTCGAAACCGGCGGCCACGGTCCAGTCGCCTGGTTTTACCTTGTCCAGGGTGTAGCTCAGGCTGAGCTGACAGACACACTCACAGGTGTCGTCCGTCAGCGAGTAGTAGACGTCGACACGGCTCTCCCCCTGGTTGGCATTGGCCGTGGCGGAGAAGTCCGGGCAACAACCCGTGCGGAAGTTGACGTGGGTCACGCCCAGGGTCCCAAGGCCGACCTGCTCGACGGACAGGGCGCTGGCACCCGTGCTCCCCGTGTCACCACACGCCACAACGGGGTCGCTCACCCGAAGCGGACACTCCGCCGGGTCAGAACAGCCCTGGGCGGTGTCACTGGTGTCGCGGGTGAAGTCACCGCAACCGGAGAGGAGAAGCAGATAAATCAATGGTCTGTGGGGGGTACCTTCTCAGAGTCTACGGCATCGGCCAGGGGACCGGCCACCCAAGGGCGCGGGTGACAGCATCCTGACCGCCGGGAATGGCTCCCCTTCGCCTGCACCGACCCCTCCCGGTGAACCCCGACCATCCGTCGGAGGAGGTTCTCTGGGGTGCTCGGCTACCAGAAACCGGGAATGCCCGCCGGCAGGAACCAGGTCATCAGGACCAGGAGCACCAGGGTGCAGGTCACCGCGAGCGCGGACCGGACGCGACAGGCTCTCAGGGCCTCCCAACTGCCCCGGGGATCCGCAATGGCGCCCGCGAGGAAGATCATCCAGAGGGGCTCCAGGGGCAGGCGGTAGCGGGACAATCCCGCCAGAGCCGCAATGGCGGCCACGTGGTAGCCGACGATGGCGACAGCGAGCATGCCGTAGGGGCCCCGAGCGCGGGCACATGCGGCCACCGAGCCCCCGACCAGGACGACATAGCTCCACAGCACCACCCACAGGCAGAGGCCCTCCTTCACCACAAAGGGAAGGCGGTACCACCGACCCCAGCGCAGGTGCCTGGTCAGGAAGGTGTGGGGGTTGACCAGCTGGGCGGTGCGCAGGGGAATCCGGGCCAGGAACTCACCCGGATTGGCCCGGATCCAGGCCTTTCCCCGAGCCACTTCGCAGGCATCCTTGGCCGTGATCGGCAGGTCCTCGTTGCAGTGCGGCCGCCCGGTCTCGAACCAGGCGTCTCGCACGTGGTTTCGGACGCTGCCGTTGCCCAGGTCAAAGGTCATCGGCGGAAAGTCGTTGTTTCCCAGGTACATCATCTGGCCCAGGGTGGCGTCGGAGATGATGAAGCCGTGATGGCGGTGGGAGGCATGGATCGAGTAGGGCGCTGTCACCAGCAGCATGGCGAACAGCACGAGGAAGGCATGGGCACCGCGCCGCCGAATGCCATCCAGAAGACTCTCTCCAGGAGCAGGCCAGACAGCCGCCACCATGAAGATGGGCCCCATGTACGTGGCCACACCTCGCAGGAGGACACACACACCCACCAGGGCACCGGGCAGCAGGCCTCGCTCGGCCAGGCCCTCCCGGGCCCAGAGCAGGCTGAGCACCGCCCCCAGCAGCAGCGGTGAGTAGATGCTCTCACTCCACATCCGGCCGGCGTAGAAGACCAGGGTGGGGTGGAGCGCGTAGAGCCAGGCCGCGACCAGGGCCGCCCTGGGGCCAGCCAACCGGGCGCCAAGGGCATGGCTGATCCACACGCCGACCGCGCCGGCCAGGACCTGGAGCCAGGTCACGGTCCCCATCAGGGCACCGTCGAAGGCCCACTTGAAGAGGGCCAGCAGGTAGGGATAGGCCGGCGCCCAGAGCCAGCCCTTCGGCGCCGTCATGCCCTCGCCGGCCAGGATGCCCTTGGCGAGCATGACGTAGGTCCACTCGTCGCGGATGGGTTCCTGGCCTGGCCACAGGAGGATCGGAATGCCTCTCAGCACCACGCCCACCACGATCGCAGCACACAGCCATGGACTCGAACGGAGGAACTTCAATCCACCACTCCCCGGGACCTGTCCTGGTACCACGGCCGACCCGGACGCGGGAGCCGGGCAGCGACCCCCTGAACCCAATAAGCGCCCTGTTGTGAGGCCTCTCTTCCTGGTCGTGCTGCTGGTCCTGTCCGGGTGCAGGGAGAGTCTCGGGCCCCGGGATGTCGTCCGGGATCACGCAGCGGCAGACGAATGGTCCGCACTGCTGGAGCGCGTCGTCACGCCCCAGGGCCTGGTGGACTACGACCTGCTGGAGCAGGAACGTGGCGTCCTGGACGCCTTCCTGGAGCACATCTCCACCAAGTGCCCGGTCCAGGGCAGTTCCACCCGCGCAGCCCACGCCTTCTGGCTGAATGCCTACAACGCCCTGGTCCTCTTCCAGGTCCTGGAGCGAGGTCGCCCGGCGTCGGTGCGCGACGTGAAGGGCCTGCTGCCGATTCCCGGAATGCGCTTCTTCATGGGCACGGATTTCGACGTCAGGAGTTCCCGGGTGTCGCTCTGGGAGATCGAGCACGAGCGCCTGCGGCTCGCCTACCTGGACCTCCGGGACCACGCAGCGCTCAACTGTGCGTCGATGTCCTGCCCACCGCTCCGGGCGGGCCTCTACCCCGCGGACGGGCTGGGGAAGGCACTCAATGAACAGATGAGGCTCTGGGTGAACGACGCCACCCGTGGCGTGCGAGTGGAACAGGACGAGGCTGTCTTCAGCGCCCTCTTCGACTGGTACGCACGGGACTTCGAAACCTGGTCCGCAGGTCTCGACCCCTGCACGCTTGCAGCCCAGTTCGCGGAGCCCGAGCTTGCCGGCCAGCTCACCCAACTCGCCGAACTGGGCTGTCCTCGGCGATTCATGGACTACGACTGGGCGCTCAACGACGGATCCGACCCCGGCTGATCGGACCCCAGGGTCTCATTCCTGGATGTAGCCAAGGGCCTCGAGCCGGGCCCGGTCCTCGGCACTGATCACCGCCTGGTCGGTCCCACGGCCCCGGTGCTGGACCTGCGCACCCTCCGGGGGCGGGTCGCTCGTGCTCCAGGGACCCGCCTCTTCGTGCCAGACCTTGGCATCCACAGGCACCACGGCCAGGGCGGTGGTCGTGGTGAGCACGGTTTCCGAGCCTGCCGACACGCCCCCGATCACCAGCTCGCCACTGGTCCTGAGCCGCCCGGGCTCGGACAGCCACGGCACTGGCAGCGAGGCTCCAAGTGCCTTCCGAAGGACCGCGAGTTCTCCCGGTCTCGTGGCGGACAGGTCCGAGATCTCGTCCGGATCCCCGTAGAGCGACCAGGTGTCGGCCTTTGCGTCCCAGTCCACCCGGAGACCCTCCTGCCACAGCCCCAGCCGGTTGGTGTCGAACCGAGAGGTGTCCCCAAGGAAGGCGCGAGCAGCGGGCTCCGTTCCCTGGAGGGCCGACACCAGGGACACGCCGTCGGCCTGGAGGGAGGTGCCGCCCAGCTCCGCCAGGGTCGGGGCAATGTCCTGGGTGCCCACGGCCTGCTGGATGGTGCCCGGCGACACACCCGGGCCCGCGAAGATCAGGGGAACCCGGAGTTGCTCCGGGAACAGGGTGTGGGCGTGGCCCCAGCTTCCACGCTCCCCGAACTCCTCTCCATGGTCCGAGGTGACGACGAGAATGGCGGGCCTTTCGGCGTCCTGGAGAGCCCTGGAGAACCGGCGCAGCTGGTCGTCCACATAGGCGATCTCCTCGTCGTACTGGGCGACCTGGTGCGCCATCTGCTCTGCCGCCACCGGGTTCTCCAGGTAATGGAAGTAGGTCTTGTAGCGGAGGTCATCCGGGGTACCCGGTCGGTCGAAGTGCCGGTTCCAGGGCGCCGGCGCACCGTAGGGGTAGTGCACGTCGTAGAGGTGCAGGAACAGGAAGTGGGACTGGCCCGGTGCCTCGGCCAGGTAGGCCATGGCCTCGGCCACCACCTCTTCCGCGTCAACCGTGGCCTCCAGGTTCCGCTTCTTGGTGGTGATCCCGAATTCCTCGAAGCGGGACATGCCCTGGTCGAGGCCATAGGAACGCCCGACGAAGAAGCTCGTGACGAAGGCCCCGGTCCGGTACCCGGCCTGGTCCAGCACCTCGGCCAGAGTCGTCCACTCCGAGCCCAGGCCCTGGTCATCCTCGACGGCCCCATGGTGCAGGGGCAGTGCCCCGGTGAGCATGGTGGCGTGGGTCGGCAGGGTCCACGGGGACGGCGAGCGGGCGTGGGCGAAGCGGGTGCCTCGTGCAGCGAGTTCGTCCAGGAAAGGAGTGGTCGGGCGGCCGTATCCATGGGAGCCCAGGTGGTCCGCGCGCAGGGTGTCGATGCTCACCAGGACAATGTCCGGCCGAGACCCGCCAGGAGGCAAGGTCGGGGCGCTGGAGGTACAGGCCAGGAACAGGGTCAGCATGCGGTCCTGCCTCTATCGCTGGCGGGTGGCCATGGTGTCAGGGCGAGACGAGCGGTCCCCAGAAAAGGTGCACGGCACCCACGTCGGCATTCTCTCCCTGGTCGGCACCGCTGGAGCCGATCACGATGTCCGGCTGCCCATCGTCATTCATGTCCGCACCGCCATCGAGATCCCAGCCGGACACGTCGTTCTCCAGGGCCCCGGCGTAGGTCCGCGTCGCTTCCGAGAGCGTCACATCCCCCCCCTCGAGGTCCGTGAACAACAGCGCACCCCCGGCGATGTAGCTGTCCCCGGTCGAGCGGTAGATGGACCCCACCAGCACGTCTGTGGCGCCATCGCCATCCTGGTCTCCCGCGCTGGTGACAGCCATGCCGGACCACTCCAGCAACTCGTCCCCCAGGATCCGGACATCCGCCTCCGCCAGCTCCACGGTGCCCTCCACCGGGCCCAGGACCACGTAGGTCGCCCCCGCCTGGTCCAGTTCCTCGCTCTCGCTGTGGGCAGGGGCCGAGATCAACAGGTCTCCAACACCGTCCCCGTTGATGTCTCCACCGCTGGACACGTCCCAGCCCGCCAGGTCATCGGCATTCTCGCCCATCAAGGAGGCATGGGCGTCTTCCAGGGATGCCGGGTCACTGCCGAGTGCTTCGAGCTGGCTGGAGGTGACCAGGTAGGCCGCACCCGCATGCTCTCGATCCCCGTCTGGAGAGTGCCACACCGCACCGATGAGGACATCGGCCAGGCCGTCGCCATCGATGTCCTGGATCAACGCCGCCGACTGCCCTGCGACATCGTTGGCGGCCGTCCCCTGCAGGATGCGATCGGCATCCAGCACGCTCGTCTCGCCAGAGCCGACGTCGTAGAAGACATAGACCGCGCCCGCGTAGATCTTTCCGGGACTCCCCTGCCACTTGGCACCGACCAGCAGGTCGGGCACCCCGTCCCCGTCCAGGTCTTCTCCACCCCCCAGGGACCAGCCCGCCAGTGCGTAGTTGAACCCGCCACGGACGATGGCATCTGCATCGTCGAGTGCACCCCCGGCGCTGACCGGTGCCTGGAACAGGTAGACGGCACCCCGCTGGAGGCCGCTGCCATCGCTGTAGGGGGCTCCAACGGCGAAGTCATTTACGCCGTCCTGGCCAGGGTCGCCCAGGGCGGCGAGAGCGAGTCCCGCCGTCTCCGTGCCAGAGCCCGTCAGCAGGAAGCCGACCTCTCCCAGGCTGTGCTCACCGGCCAGGGGACCCGGTACAAGCACGGCACCTCCTGCCCCAGTGGCACCCTCTTCATCGGCCGGAACACCCACCAACAGGTCTCCCTGGCCATCGCCCGTCACATCCCCCACAAAGGCCACGGCGGACCCGGCGAAATCCCCCGGGGCATCTCCCCAGAGAATCGCATCGGCCTGGGTGAGCGGCTGGAGAGGGTCCTCCGTCGCCTGGCCGGTGTCCACCGTCCCCGTGTCATCCCCAATGGGGTCCCCGGTTCCGCCACAGCCCGAAAGCACCCACAAAGAGGCGCCGATCGTCAGGAAGCGGACAGCCATGTTGTCTCCTAAAATCGAAGGCCAGCCAGGAGTCCCACCTGGGTCGTGAAGGGGTCCCTTCGCAGGCAATAGCTGCCCTCGTCCGAGTTGATGGGATCCACACAGCTCGAGAGATCACTCTCGGGAACAAGGTAGGCCTGGTGGGCCAACTCAACCTCCAGGGCCACACTGTAGGCCAGGGTCTTTCCAAACCGGAGTCCCAACTGGGGCTGGGCCAGGACTCGCCAGGAAGAGGAGCTCACCTCCCAGGTGGGCCCCGCATAATGCTCACCGGGACGATCCTCCGGCCATTGCTCCACCTCCCGAAAGGCCTGCTGCCAGACATCGACCATCCCCCGGGTGAAGACCTCGGTCGGCCCGAGTTGCCAGGTGTGGAACCAGCTCACAGCCACGGAGAGCCCGGGCTTGATGGGCCAGACGTCGTCGTAGGAGGCCTCGGCGATCGAAGCATCGACGTCGACATAGGCGATCTCGTAGGACTCGGTGTAGGGCATCCAGAATCGCCACATCAGGTCGAGCCTGAGCCCATCGATCCAGGTGCCCCCCAGTTCCAGGCTGGGCCCGATCGCCAGGCTCAGGGGAAGTGGCTGGTAGCGCTCGTTCACCAGTCCATTCTTGACCTGGACGGTGAGGCCCGCGTCGGTCAGGCCGTAGCCCTGGGGAATGGGTCTTCCCAGGACTTTGGGGATGCTGAGGACCGGCTCGACCTCGAAATAGAGCATCGAGGGCGCCAGGTCGAAGTCCGGCCCCAGGAGCAGGTCCACGCTGGCCCCGAGAGAGCCCCAGGCCGTGTAGCCGGCGGTCCAGGCGCTGAGCTGGACTGTGCCCATCCCATAGACCCAGCGCGGCTGCTTGGCGGGGATCACCAGGAGGTCCACCTCGGAAACCGCCGCCTGTGCAGGAGAGGCCATGCCCAGGACGGCAAGACCCGCCAGCAGGGCGGTCACCCGACTCATTCCCTCTCCTCGCTGCCCAGCACACGGAACCGAGCCAACAGCGCCCTCAGCTCGACCATGCCCCCCAGGGCTGTCAGCACCCAGATGGGTCCGACGCTGACCAGGGTGATCCAGAGAAGCGCTTCGAGCCGGTTGGTGAAGAAGAGTCCGTGAAAGACGACAAAGAGCAGCCAGACAGCACCCCAGCCGATCCCCACGAGTACGCGTCGTTGCGCAGGCGTCCACTTCATGGGGCCTCTCCGGACATGTCATTCATCTTCCACAGTCGCGCCCAGGATGTCGCCTCCGGCGATTCCTCGGGGCCGGGCTGGGTCAGGAGGCTCCCGGCCACGAGGGCGATCAGCGAGGTGACCATTCCCACGTGGGCCGCATGCAGGCCCATGACGAGGGCCGAAGCCGACCCCTGGTCATGCCAGGCCCAGAGCGCCCAGGCAAAGCTGGTCAGACCGCCCACAGCCATCGAGAGCAGGGCACCCGTCCCCGTCGCACGGGGCCAGAACCACGCCGCCATGACAGGCCAGAACAGGCCGCTGACCGCGAGGCTCTGGCCAATGATCCACAACGGCACCAGCACAGGAACCCAGAGGGCCGCCACCACCCCGAACAGGGCCGTGGCCAGGATTGCCAGGCGCCCGAACAACAAGGGCCGTTCGCGGACCCGCTCGGCCCCGAGCACGCTGTCCAGCAGATCGGTCTTCAAGATGGTGGCCCCATTCATCAGGAAGGACGAGGCACAGGACAGCACGGTCATCAGGTAGGCCACGAGCAGGAGAGCACCGCCACCGAGCCCCAGGTGGTCCTGGACGAAGGTCAGGTAGACCAGGTCCGGATCGATGTCCGCAGGCAGGACCAGGTCGCCGCTGACGACTGCGGCTGCCAGCAACATGCCCCCCAGAAAGGAGACCGCGCCCCAGGGGGAGGCCACCGCAGCCGCCACCAGGGCGTTCCGCGAGGTGCGGGGGTCCTTGGCCATGTAGGCCCACTGAAAGAGCCAGGGATCCACAAAATAGAAGACCCCCATCGAGATCAGCCAGACGCTCATCCAGGAGAAATCCGCGCTGTAGACGTCCAGAAAGACCGCCGGCAGGTGGGTGACCATCGCATCGCCGGCCTCGGAGACACCCCCATGGAGCCGGATGGCGAACACCAGGAACAGCAGCATTCCCAACCCCTGGAGGAGAGACTGCAGCCACTGACTGGAGATGGCGGAGTACTGACCGCCAATCAGGGTGTACCCGAGGACAATGACTGCCCCCATCAGGACGCCACTCGACGTACCCATTCCGAATCCGACACGGAGCAGTGTCCCGATGGCCAGGAACTGGAGGCCGGTGATGAAGGCCGGGCGCAGGTAGGTGATGAAGAGCGCCGGGCGCCGCACCGCCGGGCCATAGCGATGGACAAGAAAGTCCGACAGGGTGAACGCCGACTTCTCGCGACCGAAGCGGTTGAGATTCCCCCCGAACAGCCAGGCGAAAAGAGGGACGGTGAAGCCGGAGACGAGCAGGATCCAGAAGCTGGAGATGCCCTCGTCAAAGCCCATTCCGGTGAAGCCTGCAATGCTGGCGCCACCGATGGCCGCTCCGGTATAGGCCCCGAAGAACAGCCAGAACCCGACCCCTCTCCCCATCAGCAGGAAGTCGTCGGAGTTCTCCACCTTGGAAAATCGCGTGGAGAGCCGGGCGAGCAGCAGTAGCAGCACCACGACGCCGATCCAGGCCGCAAGCTGGACCGTCTCTCGATGCTCCAGTCCGAGCGGGGTGGCGGAAGGTGAGAAGAAGGCGCTCAAGTCCCAATCCAGGACGCAGGCTCGGGTGCGAATATACTCGCCGCCACATGATCCTGGGCAAGGGAGCGTTGCAAGAGTGTCCGGTTCCGGGCGAGACAACAACGACCAGAGCGCACGGTACGAGGCGCTCCTGCCCAGAGCCCTCGGCTCCGGACAGATGGCCTTTGCCGCCAGCGCCCGCGGTGCCGTCATCACCGATATTGAAGGTCGAACCTACATTGACCTGGCCGCAGGGATCGGCACGCTGAACAGCGGACACTGCCCTCCCGGGGTGGTCGCGGCACTGAAGAACCAGGCCGATGAGCTCCTGCACACCTGTTTCCAGGTCTTCCCCTACACGGTCTACCTGGATGTCGTGGAAAAGCTGGTGGCGCTCTTTCCCGGGGCGGGGCCGACCAAGGGCATCCTGTTCAATTCCGGCGCAGAGGCAGTCGAAAACGCGATCAAGATCGCCCGCAATGCGACAGGCCGGTCCGCCGTGCTGTGCTTCGAAGGGGCCTTCCACGGCCGGACCTTGATGACCCTTTCGCTGACCAGCAAGACCGCCACCTACAAGCGTGGATTCGGTCCCTTCTGCAGCGACGTGGTCCGCATCCCCTACCCCTACTGCTACCGGTGTCCCATCGGCCTGGAGAGAGCCTCCTGCGAGGTGGCCTGCAGCCAGCTTCTGGAGGGGGCCACCCAGGGCTACGTCGACGAGGAGAGCCTCGCCGCGGTCATCATCGAGCCCGTTCTCGGCGAGGGAGGCTTCGTGCCTGCTCCGGCCGAGTTCCTCCAGGCGGCCCGGGCCTTCTGCGACCGCACCGGGGCAGTCCTGATCGTCGACGAGGTGCAGACGGGATTCGGGCGTACAGGGTCCGTCTTTGCCATCGAACAGGCCGGCGTCCGGCCGGACCTGCTCGTGCTGGCCAAGTCCCTGGCCGCAGGAATGCCGCTGTCCGCCGTGGTGGGGCGTGCTGACCTTCTCGATGCGGTCCAGCCCGGGGGGCTCGGCGGCACCTATGGCGGAAACCCGGTGGCCTGTGCCGCTGCCCTGGCCTCGATGGCCACGATGGAGGAACAGCAGTTGGTGGCGCGTGCCCGGGCCCTTGGAGCCCGGATCGAGGCTCGCCTGCAGACCTGGGGCAAGGCCCACCCGGACCGGGTCGGCGAGGTTCGGGGAATCGGCGCCATGCGGGCCCTGGAGCTCGTGCACCCCGGCGGGAAGGAGCCGGATGCTGCCCTGGCCAAGGCCTGGACAGCCGCCTGTCGTCGCTCTGGCGTGGTGGTGCTGACCGCCGGCGTCCTGGGCAACGTGGTCCGTCTGCTCCCACCGCTGGTCATCGAGGACGCCACCCTGGACGAGGCACTGGACCGGATGGAGACCGCACTGGCGGAGGTCCTGGCATGAGTTGGATGCTGGTCCTTCTCTCGTCCCTGGCCCAGGCCGGCACGGACATCCGCGACTCTGTGCAGCTCTACGTGGTTCCGTCCCGTGTCGAAGCGGTCGCTCCCCATGTGGGGCCCTATGCAGGGCTCTCCACGCGCTTCGTCCAGGCGGTGGACTGGTCGAGCCGGCACGGCTGGCACGCGATGGATCAGGGGGTGGCCGTGCTCTACAGCGACCCGACCTCGGTGCCAGCCCCCCAGTTGAGGTCCGAGGCCAGGATCCCCCTGAACGTCTACGGTCGTCTGCTCCCCACGCCCGAGCCCGGGGATGAGGGGGTGCACCTGGAGAAAAGTGAACCGGTGCTCGTGCTCGCCGCCGAACACCTCGGGCCCTACGACACGCTGTCCTCGACCTATGCCCAGCTCTACCGGGAGTTGCCAGGGCGACGACTGAACGCCGTGGGACCCACGCGAGAGGTCTACCTGAACGACCCCGCCTTCACCCCGGAGAGCGCGTTGCGAACCGAGGTGCAGCTGGTGGTGGAGCCCATGGGCAAGGCCGACATCGCCATCTACGCCGGTGAGGGCGGCTATGGCTCCGGCGTCACGGCCGCTTCCCTGGCCTTCTCGAGTGCCGGCTTCACCATCCGGGCCGTGACCGCCGAGGACCTGAACCAGGGCCGGCTCAAGAAGCAGGCTCGGGCCCTCTACATGCCGGGGGGCTGGGCCGAGCACTACGTCATGGACATCGACGAGGCCGGCGCGAAAGCGATCGTCGAATTTGTCGAAAAGGGCGGCGGCTACCTGGGGATCTGCGCCGGGAGCTACTACGCGGCCCGGGAGATCGAGTGGGCAGGAGTCCCCTACCCCTACGACCTGGACCTCTTTCCCGGGGTGCCCGCGGGACCGATCCAGGCGATCGCTCCCTGGCCCCAGTACGCCACCACGGCCATCACCCTGGATGAAGGGCACGCCATCGCCCTCGGCAGTCCGAGCACCACCACGGCGCTCTACTATGGCGGACCTGTCTTTCCCCCGCAGGAGGGTGCCCGGGTGGATGTCGTCGGCCGCTTCGAAGCCACGGGCGAACCGGCCATCGTGGCCCTGGAACACGGCAAGGGTCGTGTCTTCCTGAGTTCCGTCCATCTGGAATATGACCTGACCAGCGAGGCGGATGGCACAGGCTGGCCGGAGCTGGAAAAGAAGATCGAAGACCCCGAGTCGGACTGGTTGTTGCTGCAGCGGGCAGGCCAGTGGGTCCTCGGGAAGGAGGACTGAGCCCCATGGATTCCCAGTCCCTCCTGCAGCAGGCGCTCGAGACCGTCGATGCCCAATTCGAGGAGACCGTCGGACTCCTCCAGGACTTCGTGCGGGTCCCCTCGGTCATCGGGGACGAGGGGGCGGCCCAGGTCTGGGCGCAAGCCCGCATGGAAGAGCTCGGACTGAGCATCCGGGAGGTGCTGATTCCCGACGAGGAGTTGATGAAGCATTCGTCGGCGGTGGAGGGTCCCTGGCGCAGCGAGGGACGGCCGAACATCATCGGGCGCTGGAAGGGGCGAGGGACGGGACGTTCCCTCATCCTCAATGCCCACGTGGACGTGGTCTCGGAGGAGCCCCGGAGTCAGTGGACCCGTGACCCCTTCGGGGCAGAGATCGAGGGCGATCGGCTCTATGGCCGAGGCGGGCTGGACATGAAGGGCGGCTGGCTGGCCATCTACGCGGCCCTTCGCGCCCTGAAGAAGGTGGGCTTCGAACCCGGGGGCGACCTGGTGTTCCAGAGCGTGGTGGAAGAGGAAGGCGGCGGTACCCACGGCACCCTGGCCACTTTCCTGGCGGGGGAGACGGCCGACGCGATGATCATCCCCGAGCCCCTCTGGTCACACCTGGTCATCGGCCACCCCGGCATCCTCTACTTCCGCATCGAGATCGATGGGCACAGCGTGCATGCCGCCCTGGGACACCACGGGGTGAGCGCCCTCTTCGAGGTCATTCCCATCGTGGAGGCCCTTCGGAAGCTCGACGAGACCCGTGCCCGGGATCTGCACCTGGAACCCTTTGAGCGGTTGCCAGGGGCCCAGGGCCAGTCGGTTCACCTGAACCTGGGCGCCCTGACCGCCGGGGACTGGCCTTCGACCGTACCGGGCCAGGCGGTGCTCGAAGGCCGGGTGTCCTACCTGCCCTTCGAGAAGACCGAAGACGTCATCGAGAGCATCACTCGGACGGTCACCGAGGCCGCCAGCAGCCCCTGGCTCCAGGAGCATCCCCCGCGAATCACCTGGCCTGGCTGGAAAGGGGCGCCCTGGATGCAGGATCCGGCCCACCCCTTTGTTCAACACGCCATCGCGGCCATCGGGGCTGAGCGCGGTTCACCGCCCGGCCTGGCGGCAGACACCGCAGGCATGGACGCCCGCTTCGCCGGGGAATTCGGCGTGCCCTGCGTGGTCTTCGGGCCCGACGGCGAAAACCTGCACGGGATCGACGAGTGGGTGTCCCTGTCCTCGATTCGCGTGGTCGCCCGGAGCCTTGTGCGACTGGTCATGGACTGGTCCTGTTGAAGCGGAGAGCGTTGGTTGTGCCACGGGAAGAGACCCTGAATCTTGCAGCGCCACGCCAGGCCTTCGTACCGGAGCGGGCCCTCTCCCTGGCGGCCGTACTCCGGCGTCTCGGGGACACGGTCCTGGCTGACGAAACAGCAGCGACCCGCGATAGCTGTCGCCAGTGGCCCCTTGCTGGGGGACACTGGGCCCGGCGTCCCTGGTGTGACGTGGAGAGGAATTGAACGTGGTGGGACCGTGGCTGTTGACGACACTGCTGACGGCCTGCGGGCAGGGCGCGATCAGCCTCCCGACGTCGGATGACTCTGCCACTGGAACCCCGCTGGACTCGGACAGCGGGGGCGTCGAGACCGAGCAACTGGGCGGCGTCGACGAGGTGGAGACCTGGCCGAAACGCTGCTCGGATCTCTATGACCCCGACGAGTTGCCCACGTTTGGCCTGACCCTGGAGCCCACCGCCTGGACCGCGCTCCAGAACGCCTGCAGCACGGGCAGCCAGGACTACCACCCCGCGGAGTTCACCTACGACGGGGAGACGGTGCCGGCCAAGGTGCGGCTGAAGGGCAACTGGTCCTGGACCTGCGACAAGCTGCAGTTCGTCATCTCCTTCAACGAGGAGGACCCCCAGGGCCGTTTCCACGGCCTGCGAAAGGTCGTGCTCGATGCCCCCTGGTACGACCACACCATGCTGCACGAGCGGCTCGCCTTCCCCCTGTTCAAGGCCCGTGGCCTGCCCTACTCCTGCACGAACAACGCTCGCCTGGAGATCAACGGGAGCTACTACGGCCTCTACGTGAACCCTGAGCGCCTGGACCGGGAGTACCTGGAGCGGAACTTCGAGGAGCCAGACGGCAACCTCTACCAGGGCGGCTCGGAGCTGAAGACCAACGAGGACGTCGGGGACACCTCCCGCCTGGAGGCTCTGCAGGCGGCCCGCACCGTCGGCGAGATCGCCGCGCTGGTCGACCTGGACCAGGCGGTCAGCGAGTGGGCGATGGAGGCGATGATCCCGGCGATGGACAACTACTGGGCTGGGGTCCAGATCAACTACTACCTCTACGATCATCCCTCCCGGGACTTCGTCTACCTGCCCTACGACCTGGACATCAGCTGGGGGGACTCGGCCTACTCCGACGGCACGCTGATCTGGCCGGACTCGGCCACAACGGATCCGATCACCTACGAACACTCGGGCTGGAAGAAGGAAGAGTTGTTGATGACCGTGCTGTCCGACCAGGCCTGGTGCACGCGCTTCGTGGAGGCCCTGGTCGAGGCCCGAGCGCTCTACGAACCCGAGGCCCTGGTGGTCCAGGTGGACGAGTGGCAGGCCCAGATTGCCGAGGCCCTGGCCCAGGACCCCCACAAGACCTTCTCCGACGCGCGCCACTCGGCCGCAGTGGCCCAGATGAAGACGTTCTTCGACCAACGAGCCAACTTCGTCGACGACTGGCTGGTGGACGGGGACCCCTGCCCGGCCTCCTGGTAGACGCCGTCCCGGTTGGTTCCTCTTCTTCTCAGCGGAGATGAGGAGGTCCCCTGGGAGCCACGGCGAAGAAAGTGGTGAGTCTGCCCGGCCAACCCCGAGATGAGGGCTCAGGTCACTGACTTCCTCTCTCGCGCAAGTCACCTCCGTGGTCTTCAGATCCGG
>CAZMNK010000073.1:0-26227 GCA_964567625.1 uncultured Enterobacterales bacterium
CTGGCCCTGGCCGCTCGAACCCTCTGGCTACCCCTGGACCGCCACACCTTCGACGGACACGAGGCGGACTACCTGTCCGCCTTTATGGGTGCGCCCTGGACCGGTTCGACGCGGCTCTACCCCACATTGGCCGGCCTCTATGCCCTGCTGGGCAAGGCCTTCTCCGAGCCCGGTGTGCTGCTCGGCCTCAACCTGGCGGCAGGGGTCGTGACGGTACTGGCCGGTGCCTGGTGGGTGCGGAACCGTTTCGGAGGACGGGCTGCCCTGTCGGTCGGTGCAGCCCTGGCACTGTCGACCCCCCACGTCTTCTGGTCTGCCTCCGCCTACAACGTGGCCATTCCCCAGGCCCTGGTGGTCCTGGGCCTCGCAATGGGAGGCTGGGGAGGTGCGGTGCTCTATGGCCTGGCCTGCGCGAGCCGTATCGAGTTGGGGATCCTGGCCCCAGCGCTCCTGTTGCTGGGTGAACGCAAGGTCGCGACTGGGGTGCTGGGGGCAGCCTTCGCCTGGCCACTGCTCGAACACACCGCCTCCTTTCACCCCCCCGACCTGGTCTGGGCTGGGAACCTGGAGATGACCGCCTACCTGGGGCCCCTGGGCGAACCCCTCGGCCTGGTCCTGGTGGTGTTGGCCCTCACGGCACGGAGCTGGCGCCTGGTGGCCATCGCTGCCTGGGTCCACCTCGCCTCGGCAGCCTTTGACGACTATGGCCACCGGCATGCTCTTTTCGGAGGTTTCTGCCTGGCTGTCGCGGTCTGTGGCGGGAGCGGCTGGCGACGGTGGCTAGCCCTGCCCGCCCTGGCCCTGCTTGCCCTGGGCACCCAGGAGATGGCGTCCCGTTTCTACTTGCCTCTGAAGTCCTTTACCCAGGACCTGCCCCCCCTGGGTTCTCCTCCCTCCTGTACCGAGATCCAGGACGACCCAAGAGCGGACAACAGCCACTGGCACCTGCGACGCAACCCGCCGGCTGGCACCTTGTGCTGGGGAGAAGAACGTATCCACCGGGCATGGACCAGCCGTGGCCTCCATGCCCGAGCGCTACGCATGCACACCCTCTACGACCTGCGGCCCCTGGGGGTTCTCTCGTTGCCGGGCGGTCCCCGCCTGGTCTACGAGGTGCGCTGGTGAGATGGTTCCTGCTGGCTTTCTTCGCCCTGGTCGTACGGGCCGCTGCCGCCTGGTGGCTGGGCCCTGGGCCCTTTGGACCCGACGGGCCCGGGGTCGAGGCCGCCGCGGTAATCGGCGGACACCCCTACCCGCTCCACCCCATTCTTGCGGGCCTCTTCGGGGCCCGTGCGGTGTCGGTGATGGCGGGCATCGTGACCGTCCTGGCTTGCACCGCACTGGGCCAGCGATGGGGCCGCTGCTTCTGGGGCCCCGGCCTGGCCATCGCCTGTGCGCCCTTGCTGGTCTACCCCTCCGCACTGGCCGGCGGTGATGCCCTGGCCATCTCGCTGGCCTGTGTCGGACTGGCCCTCGCTGCCGTCGGTCAGGGCCTGGCGGGCGGGATCTTTGCTGCCGCAAGCATCTGGGCCAAACCCATTGCCCTGCCTCTCCTCCCCCTGCTCCTCGTGACCCCTGCACCCCTGCTGGCCGCAGGGGGGGCCGGAGCGACACTGCTGGTTTCCCACGGCCTGCTCTCTCCCTTGCTCACACCCAAACCGCGAGCCGGGCTGCTCGGAAGTTGGTGGGTCTCCAGCGACGGTGTCCCCCCCACCCTGTCTGAGTGGCCCGAACTCCTGTTCTCGGGCATGGGAGGCCTGGTGGACCTGCCCGCCTGGACCGGTCTCTCGATCCTGGCACTGCTGGCCCTGTTCGGCATCGTCGCCATGGATCGCGGAAGACGCCGCAGGGCACAGGTCTACCTGGTCGCACTGGCCTCCCTGGTCTTGACCGCAACAATCCTGGGAGACGTCCTGCGACCCCGGTACCTGGGGGCCGCTTCGGTGCCGATCACCATCCTGGCCGGCATCGCCGTGGAAAAGGTGGCGCCAGTGGCACTGAGCCTCCTGTGGCCCACTGCTGCCCTGGTCACCCAGGTGGCGGTGGTGAGAGCCCACGAGGAAGAACTGCCAAAACGTCCCGTGGTTTCCTTTCCAGAGGTCTCCGCCAAGGCCGAATACCGCGATGCTGGGGTCTGTGGTGGGCAGGAACTGAGGGAGATTGCAACAGTCCTGATTGCGGACCTTCCCGCCGAGTCTGAGGTCGTGGCCCTGAGGCTGCGAGATGGACGACAGAACGACCTGTTGTGGCCCCTCCAGGCCGCCCGGCCGGACCTGGTGGTGACCGTCTTCCACGAGGCGTGTTGCGGCGGACTGGGCCCGGGGGGGTGCGCGGCCGCGCTGCGGTTCCACCTGGACCAGGGCGGCACCCTGGTGGCACCAATCGATGGACATGGATGCCAGACGGCGCTGGTTGACCCCGGTGAGGCCGCGCTGGTGCCTGCCCTCCACCCCCTGCTCAAACCCGGGACCCGACACGGGGTACACCGCACACAAGGGCCCGGTTCTACCGTGGATGCCTGCATTGGCGTACTTGGTCGTTCCGAACCATGAATCGACCCGGTCCCTCGCGGTGGACCCTGCTCCTGCTCCTGTGGTTCCCTCCAGGCCTCATCGCCTCCTGCCAGGACAGCGGCTCCACCTCTGCGGACTCCGACTCAGAGGAAACCGACTGTCCCTGTGGGTCCATCACAGATCTCTCGACCCAGGACCTGGACTCCAATGTGCTCTCCCGGCACGTCGTCGCACAACTCGACCGCCCGGGCGGAATCACGCTGACCTGCACCCTGACCGAAGCCCCGGGCAGGTGGGTCCAGTTCATCCCGGCCCACACAGACTGGCAGTACCTGGATGACGGCAGCCTGCCGGCAGTGGGATGGACGGAGCCCGGCTTCGAGGCGGACGGCTGGAAGGAGGGTCGCGCACCCCTTGGCTACGAGGACGAGCGGAACACCGAACTCAGCCAGGAAGGCACCAGTGGCAAGGCGTCACTGACCGCCTACTTCCGGACGGAGTTCCAGGTCGACGACCCGGAGCTTCACGGAGACCTGGAGATCTCCTGGGTCAAGGACGACGGCATTGTCCTGACCCTGAATGGCACCGAAGTCCTCCGGGACAACCTGCCCGAGGGCGAGCTCTCCCAGACCACCGAAGCCCTGGAGAAGATCACCGGCTCCGACGAGGACACCTGGAACCACGACACGGTGGCCTCCAGCCAGCTCCGTGCCGGAATGAACGTCCTGGCGGCAGAGGTGCACCAGAGCGATCAATACAGCCACGATCTGTCCTTTGACGCCCGGCTCCTCGCCTGGCAACAGGGCCCCGAGCCCCCTCCCGAGGAGGTCCACCTGCTCGAAACGGACACCTGTGCCACCACTCACACCCTCTCTCTACATGGCCTGCTGCCCGAGGCCACCTACCAGTGTGCGGTCCAGACCTCCTGTGGGGACACCCCTGAGACCTTTGAGATCCGGACCGCCCAGGTGCCCGAAATCCTGCCGAGGCTGGCCATCCAGGACCAGCTCTCCAACGCCCTGTCCGGCAGCTACACCTTGTTCAGTCACAGCACCCCCTGCACTGGCGACGACAGCAATCGCCTGGTCATCGTGGATCCAGGGGGCCAGATCCGCTGGTACTGGCAGCACCCCACCCTGTCCGGCGAGTCCACCACGGACATCGAGGCGGAACTGCTGGCGGATGGCACCCTGTTGGTGGCGGGCGGAGAGCACAAGGAAGGTCGCCCGATCCTGGTCGATCTGGACGGGGAGATCGTCTACGAGGCCGGCTACGAGGAGCTGGGTGAGCACCTCTACCACCACGATGTCCAGTGGCAGGAGAACCAGATCCTGGGCCTGGTCGAAGTCCAGGGAGAGGAGGAAATCGAGTACTTCGGCTTCGTGCGCCTGGACCCGGCCTCGGACACCATGACCTGGAGCTGGGACAACCGGGACGCCCACGCGGCAGGCACCATGCCCCGCTCCAGCAACGCCGAGATGGCCCAGGATCCGTACCATGCCAATGCCCTCGCCGGCCTGACCGACCAGGATGGGGATGGGGTGTACGTCTCGCTCCTGCACGCCAACGTGATCCTGCGCATCGACGAGACCTCGGGGGAGATGAGTTGGGTGCTCGGAGAGGGGGGTGACTTCACCCTGGTCGACCCCGACGGCGCCCTGCTGGGTGAAGAAGCGTGGTTCAGCGGCCTGCACGCCATCGACGTCTACGATGACCGGCTCTGGGTCTACGACAATGGCTGGAGTCGATCGGAGAGCCGGGCCCTGCTCTACACCCTGGACACCCCCAACCTGACCGCTGAGCTGACCTTTTCCTATGCGGAGGCCGGCTGGCATGAACGTGTCTGGGGCGACGCGGACGAGCTCCCAAGTGGCAATGTGCTCATCGACATGGGCCACGCGTGGTGCCTGGGAGGCAATGAGAGCCACCTGGGCTCCCTGGCGGAGATCGACGTCAACACCCGAGAATCGATCTGGCGCCTGGACTTCCTGGACCCGGACGACGCCTCCTACCGGTCCCAGCGAGTGGACGGGTGTGACCTGTTCCACAACACCCGGTGGTGTCCTTGAGATGGGTCAATCTTGTCGATTCCGTCCCGCACAGAGTCTGCCGCACAAGAGAGGCCAGATCCGGTCAAGAAGCCCTCCGAGGACAGTCCTTGTGGAACCCCTTCGACGAATGGCCACGTCCGAGGCAAGGGCACCATTGCATCGGCGAATTGGAGTCCCCCCAGGGACCCAAGTTCCGCTAAGTTGTCGTTTCAACGGATTGACGGGAACGTGGAGATGCCTGGAAACCAAAGATCTACAGCCAGGAATCGAGCGCCCGGAGGAGCCGGTAGCCAGAGCGGAGGCTCCCAGGCCTCTCTTCCCCCCGAACAGAGCAATGCCGAGGCGCTCGAGGAGATGCGAAGCGGGGCCGCAGGGGATCAACTGGAACCCCGAACCGTCCGCGGCAAGGGCGGGTACATTTACGAGCAACACGCCGACGGTGCGCTCTTCATCGTCGCCGGTCCCGGAATCTCCAGGGAGGTCCGACTGACCGAAGGCTCCGCCTATGACGCGATCTCCAAAGAAATTGGGGACCACCCATCGGCCGCTGGCGGACAGAACACCCCCGAGACGGGCCAGGATGTGCCTGAAGGCGGCGGTTGGCTGGACTGGTTCGCCGAGCAGTCCCAGGAATTCGGAGAAGGTGCCAAGGAGTTCTTCGAGAACGCCGGGGAACACGCAGGCGACATGGTCGATGCCTGGTGGAATCCCGCAGCGCCTTCCGAAGATCTACCCGTCACCGAGAACGACAAGGAGATGCCCGACTCAGAAGCATCCGGCGGGGAGAGTTCTCCTCTGGAGATCGCCCTCGGGAAGGTCGGAAAGGTCGAGTACGTCAGCAAGCACCACGGCAAAGGGCGACGCAACAAGGACAGCACTGAGATGGCAAACCTCAAGCAGGGCAAGGACGAGATGACCGTCGCCAGTTGCTCTCCATTTGCCTACTGGGCCCTGGCTGCGTCCGGCGTGGACATCAACAAGAAGATCGAGGGGTCGGACAAAAGCATCCGGTCCATTCTCAATCTTGAGAAAGACGCCCTGGAGGAGAGGGGACTACAAAGAAATGGTGCGTGGCGGGGACCAACGGGTCCACGGTGCTGCACAGGCATTTGAAGAGGCGGACATCGGCAACGAGATCGAAAAGAGCCAGGCGGCTCCAGGGGACTTCGTCCAGACCTTCAGCAAGGGGCTGGGCGGCCACTGCACCATGGTCCACCGAGCCTACCTGACCGGCGCCGCCGTCTTCGGCCTGCCTGACAGCCCGACCCTGTTGGATGGACCCACCCCGGAAAAGCCAACGGCACTTGGCTTCGAGGGGCAACCGGTCACCTTTCTGGTCGACGAGAAGACGGACCCCAACCTGGTGGGAGAGTTCGTCTCCGACCAGGTGGAGTTGTTGGGCGCCCACACCGAGGGCACCAACAGCGAGGGGACGAAAGAAGACCAGGGGGTCTACACCAAGAAGGCGACCAACCTGGAGAGCCACTACCGCGCCTATGTGGGCCGGCTCAACTCCAGCACCTGGGCGGGCCGTGACGTGGCCGACCCCCAGCAGATCCTCGCCGAATTCGAAGCAGTGAAGTCCTCCGGCGGAGGGTCCTGGTGGAATCCCTTCGACCAATAGGAACGTTCGAAGAGGGATCGCCGATCAACAACACCCGGTGGTGTCCTTGAGCATGCCCGGGATCATTCCGAGTGCGCTCAGACCTTGAAGATCGCGCCCTCTGCTGCGGCCCGGAGCTGGGAGATCGAACACCCCTTCTCACGACCCAGTTCGTCCCCATAAAACCCGACCAGCCGGTCCAGTTCGTCATCGGAACGTTCGGGATCGTGGTGGAAGAAAACCAGTTCGCGAGCGCGAGCCTTTCGGGCGAACGAGATGGCAGCCTCCATGGCGGCGTGGCCCCAGCCGATGTGTTGGCGCTCGTACTCCTCCTTGGTGTACTGGGCATCGATGATGAAGATGTCCGCTGACTCAGCGAAGTCGATGAGGGCCTGGTTCTGATCAGCGACAGCTCGCTGAACCTCCTCGAAATCCTCCCGCTCGCCCTCGTCCGGACACACCCCGTTGTAGATGATGTCCCGGTAGGGCTCGACATCCGTCATGAAGACGATCGACTGCCCATCCGCCTCGAACCGGTAGGCCAGGGTCGGAATGGGGTGATTCACGTACTTGGGAGAGACCGTGATGCCACCAATCTGAAAGCTCACGAGGTCCCGCAATGTACGGGGGCTGATGTCCGCCTTGAGCTGGGAGAAGTTGACCGGAAAGTACGAGTACTGCATCTGCCCGGCGAGCACCCGGTCAAAAGACGACTCGTGGTTGTGGGGTCCATAGATGCGAATGCGGTTTCCGGGAATGAAGGCGGGCGCGAAGAAAGGCAGGCCCTGGATGTGGTCCCAGTGCGTGTGGGTGATGAGCAGGGGGATGTCCAGATTGCCCCCCCGTTCTCTCAGGAGCAGGTTTCCACAGGAGCGGATTCCGGTTCCGGAATCCACGATGATGTAGTCATCTCCATGCCGGATCTCGACACAGGTGGTGTTCCCGCCGTATCGAACCGTGTCCGGCCCTGGCACCGGGATGGATCCGCGTGTGCCCCAGAATCGAATCTCCATTCAGTGTCCCTTGATGAAGTCGTTCGCCTTGGCAAGCTCTTCCCTGAACGACTCAGCCAGAATGGTCTCCACATCCGCGGGTGTCAGGCCCAGCCTCTCATAGAACTCATCGGGCACCGGGTGAGGGACATAGTCGCCACAAAACCCCACCCGGGCCTCCTTGATGTGGTTGGAGGCAATGCTGAGAATCCAGGTGGATTCGCGGGAACTCTTCTCAGGCTTCCGGTAGCAGGCAATGCCGTCCGAGACCTCTGCGGGCAGACCCCAACGCTCGGCCATGCGGACACCTACCTCGGTGTGATCGATGCTGAACTTCCGGGTTTCGAACTTTTCCGTGGCCACCCCCCGCTTCATCGACACCGCGATCACCTCCCGGTATTCGGCCGGAAAATGCTGGATGAACAGGGCCCGACCGATCGGATGGAGAAGCGCCACCACAAAGGACTCCTCCATGATCGAACGGGACACTTCAGCCTTGTGGGCCAACAGGTCACTCAGCACGGCGGTTCCCACCGCATAGCGCCAGAAATCCTCGCTTGAGACCTGGCAGGCATCGTCCTGGATCTGGAAGGCATTGCGAATGGCCACGGCCAGAGCCAGGTTCCGCACCGTGTTCATGCCCATCATGATCGTGGCGCGCCGGAGGCTGGTCACCGGTTCATTGAAGCCGAAGAACGAGGAGTTTGAGACCCTGAGTACCCGCGCTGTGAGCACCGGATCCATCTCGATGACTCGCACCAGGTCCAGGGCAGAGGAACTGATGTCGTTGACCACTTGCATGACCCGCGCAAGCGTGTAGTTCAGCGAACCCATACGCTCCATGGCCTGGTCGATGGCTTGCAGCATTCCTCGTGTCCGTTGGGGGACATCCTATCCCAACCACCATCGGTCAGGCCAAACGACCCTTGAGTGGGACACCCCTGGGAGTGCGGTATCGTCCGCTCCCTGTGTCCTGTGCACCAAACCGTAGCGACCCCGCCTTCCAGGCCAGGATGAAACGCGAATGAATGCCGCTGAACTCTTTGTTCAATGCCTCGAAGCCGAGGGCGTCGAGTACATCTTTGGCGTACCCGGCGAGGAAAACGCCCATTTCATGATGGCCCTCGAAGACTCGGAGACCATTGAGTTCGTGCTGACTCGCCATGAGCAGGGGGCTTCCTTCATGGCCGATGTCTACGGTCGGCTCACTGGCAAACCCGGCGTCTGCCTCGGCACCCTGGGTCCCGGGGCGACCAACCTCATCACCGGGGTCGCTGACGCCAACATGGACCGGGCTCCGTGCATCGTCATCACCGGCCAGGCCGACAGCCGCAGACAGCACAAGGAAAGCCACCAGAACATGGACGTGGTCGCGATGTTTCGACCCGTCACCAAGTGGGCCACGCCCATCATTCACCCCCAGAACATTCCCGAAGTGGTCCGAAAGGCCTTCAAGCTGGCGACCACCGAGAAGCCCGGGGCATGTCACATCGAGCTGGCCGAGGACATCGCCCACGCCTCCACCAAGGGAAGCCCCCTGCGAGCGGACCGGCCGAGACGTCCCGTACCGGACGACAAGGTGGTGAACCGGGTCTGGGAACTCATCCGGAACGCCAAGCAGCCGGTCATTCTGGCGGGAAACGGCTGTGTCCGGCGAAGAGCGAGCAATCAATTGCGGGCCTTTGCCGAGGCCACGAACATCGGGGTGCTCTGCACCTTCATGGGAAAGGGGTCGGTCAGCCGCGAGGCGGACCACTGCCTGTTCACCATGGGCCTGCAGGCCCGGGACTACGTCAGCCTGGCGGTCGAACAGGCCGACCTGATCATCACCCTGGGCTACGACCTGGTCGAGTACCACCCCCGACTGTGGAATTCCCAGGCCGACAAGCGCATCGTCCACATCGACTTCCTTCCCGCCGAAGTGGACGAGCACTACAACCCGGAAGTGGAGGTCGTGGGCGACCTGGCCCACACCCTCTGGATGCTGAACGAGCGCCTGGCCAACGACCCGGTTTCCTGGGACCTCGACCTGCACAAGAACGTCCGCAAGAAGATGCAGGCCGAGTTCGCGGAGCATTCCCAGGACGACACCGAAGGCCTCATCACACCCCAGAAGGCCCTCTGGGACGTGCGCCAGGTCCTTGGACCCCAGGACATCCTGCTGAGCGACGTCGGGGCCCACAAGATGTGGGTGGCCCGCTACTACCAGTGCGATGAGCCCAACACCTGTCTGATCAGCAATGGATTCTGCTCCATGGACTTCGCCCTGCCCGGCGCCATCGGTGCCACGTTCGCTCAGCCGGATCGCCGGGTGCTGGCCCTGAGCGGGGACGGCGGCTTCCTGATGAACGTCCAGGAGATGGAGACGGCCAAACGGCTGGGGAAGAACTTCGTGGCCATGATCTGGGAGGACCACGCCTACGGACTGATCGCCTGGAAACAGGACAACGAGTTCGGCCGCCACACCGACCTGGATTTTGAGAACCCCGACTGGGTGTTGCTGGCCGAGGCCTTTGGATGGAAGGGCATGCGGGTCGACCGAAGCCGGGATCTGCTGGCTGCCCTCGAGGAGGCTTTTGACGATCCCCGACCCGCCCTGGTCGTCATTCCCATCGACTACCGCGAGAACAACAAGCTCACCAGGCGCCTGGGCGAGATCCCGGTCGCTATCTGAGGTCCCGATGAGTGGTCTAAAGGAAACCTACCCCTACTACCTGGCGAATGAAGCCCAGGCCCCCAACGCAGACCTGGCCGTCACGGACAAGTACACCGGCGAGGTGGCCACTCGGGTCGCACTGGCGGACGCGTCGGCCATCGACGAGGCCATCGAGGCATCCGTCTCCGGGTTCGAGGCCTTTCGCAAGTGGCCGTCCTACCGACGCCAGGAGATCCTGAACCACTGCGTGCGGCGATTCGAGGAACGATTCGACGAGCTGGCCGACAGCCTGTGCATCGAAGCGGGAAAACCCATCAAGGACGCCCGTGGCGAGGTCACAAGGCTGATCGACACCTTCCGAGTGGCCGCCGAGGAGTCCGTCCGGATGACCGGCGAGGTCATGGACATGGAGATCAGCGCCCGGGCTGCCGGGCGGACCGGCTACTGGAAGCGGGTTCCCATCGGACCCTGCTCCTTCATCGCCCCCTTCAACTTTCCATTGAACCTGGCGGCCCACAAGATCGCACCGGCGCTGGCGGTGGGCTGCTCTTTTGTCCTCAAACCAGCCAGCCGTACCCCCATTGGTGCGCTGCTCATCGGGGAGATCCTCGCCGAGACCGACCTGCCCAGGGGCACGTTCAGCATCCTGCCCTGCCGCCGGGACGGCGCCGATCTCTTCACCACCGACGACCGGCTCAAGCTGCTGAGCTTTACCGGTTCGCCTGCAGTGGGTTGGGCGCTGAAGGCCAGGAGCGGCCGAAAGAAGGTCGTGCTCGAACTGGGTGGCAACGCCGCCTGCATCGTCGACGAGGGCACCGATCTCGAGGATGCCACCGAGCGGCTGGTCATCGGCGCCTTCTACCAGTCCGGTCAGAGCTGCATCGGGGTCCAGCGAATCCTCATCCACGCCTCGATCTACGAGAGCCTGAAGACCCGCCTGGTGGCGGCCACACGCACCCTGAAGACCGGAAACCCCAAGGACCCGGAGACCTTTGTGGGCCCGATGATCTCCGAGCGCGAGGCGATGCGGCTGGAGTCCTGGATCCAGGAGGCGACGGAGGCCGGTGCGACCCTGCTCTGTGGCGGAGAACGGGAGGGTGCCATGCTCCAGGCCACCTTGCTGGAGGGAGTCCCCAGCCAGTGCGCCGTGATCCAGGAAGAGGCCTTCGGACCCGTGGCCTGTCTGTCCTCCTTCACCCGCTTCGAGGACGCCCTGGACGAGGTGAACGACAGCGCTTTCGGCCTGCAAGCAGGCATCTTCACCCGCGACATCTACAAGATCCAGAAGGCCTGGGATGACCTGGAGGTCGGTGGCGTCGTGATCGGTGACATTCCATCCTGGCGGGTCGACCACATGCCCTATGGCGGGGTCAAGGACTCCGGACTGGGGCGGGAAGGCCTGCGCTACGCGATGGAGGACATGTCCGAGATCCGCCTGCTGGTCGTGCGGACGCCACCCGGGGTCTGAGCCATGGCCGTCTCGGATGTTCTCAAGGTCAGCTTCGAGTTCTCCCCCAAGCTCGGGGTCCGGGAACTCCCCCAGATCGACCGAAACCACCAGTCCAACGTCAAGGGAATCTACGTGGTGGGGGACCTGGCGGATGCACCGATCATCAAGGCCGCCCTGCGCCAGGGCTACGACGTGGCCACCCACGTCCACGAGAGCCTGGGCGAGACCACCGACGAGGTGCTGGACGTGCTCATCATCGGAGCCGGCCCCGCAGGCATCGGTGCTGCGCTGGCGCTCCAGGAACTGGGCCGAAGCCACGTGGTGCTGGAGCGGGAGAAGCCCTTTGCCACCATCCAGAACTTCCCCCGGGCCAAGCTGATCTTCAGCGAGCCCAGGGAGTTCGAGAACCCCGGGAATTTCTGGTTCGAGGACGCCACCCGAGAAGAGCTCGTCAACCGCTGGAGCGAGGCCATTGACGACCGGACCCTTCGCATCCAGCAGCCCGAAGAGGTGATCAACGTCCAGCCTTCCCGGGGCTGTTTCGAGGTCACCACCAAGGTGGGCGAAGCAGGGCTGATGGACCGGGTGCTCGAGGGGACCGAGACCACCGGAGGCGCTCAAAACACCTACAGGGCCCGGCGGATCATCCTGGCGGCAGGAAAGCGTGGACAGGTCCGCCGACTCCGCTGCGAAGGAGAGGACCTCCCCCACGTGGACTACTCCTTCAAGGACCCCGCCGACTACACCGGCAAGCGGGTGCTCGTCGTGGGCGGTGGCGATTCCGCGGTGGAGGCCGCCTGCGCCATCGCCGAGGCCGGCGGCGACGTCACGGTCAGCTATCGACAGGAGGGTTTCCACCGCGCCAAGTCTCGGAACCAGAAGCGGATCTCCGACCTGGCTGCACAGGGAAATCCCATCATCAAGTGGAGAACCACACCCACGGCCATCACCGAGACCGAAGCCGTCCTGGGGTCGGGTCCGGACCAGGAGTCCGTCCCCATCGACCGGGTGCTGGTCCAGATCGGCACCAAGCTCCCCACGCCCTTCCTTCGAAAGCTGGGCATCCGGATGGCCGGGGACATGACTCCTGGCCGGGCCCTCTGGATCGTCTCCTTTGCCGCCATCACCTACGGGTTCTACTGCCTGAAGGCCAGGCGAGACCTGTACCCCTTCGGTCCCGAGGACCCGCTGGGTTTTCTCCACCAGACCCTCCAGGTGGACCTCGGCTTCCGCACCGTGGATGCCTCGTTCTGGGGAACCTGCATCTATGCCCTGTTGATCCTGGTGTTCGGACTCCGCGCCCGGGCCCGCTACCCCATGGCAGAACAGAAGAAGCGCTACGCCTCCCTGATCGGCTTCCAGTGGGTCTTCCTGTTCGGGATCCCGGAGTTGCTGGCCCCGCTGATCATCGAGCGCCCCTGGAAGATTTATGCGCTCAGCATCCCCTGGCCCCTGAGCATCTGGTCGCTGGTCGACGCCCCATCCTGGGCCGGAGGCAGCACGCTCACGGCAGTGCTGTGGATGGGGGTCGGCATGGTCTCCGCCTTTGTGCTCATCCCGCTCTATGTCCGCAAGAACGGGGAGCGCTTCTGCTCCTACCTCTGTGGCTGCGGCGGGCTCGCCGAGACCCTGGGGGATTTCTGGCGGCACCTGGCCCCCCGCGGACGAACCGCCCAGCAGGCCGAGGTCTTCGGACGGATCATCCTGGTGCTCGCGGTCCCCGTCACCCTGTTGATCCTGAACGATGCCTGGCAATTCCTGGCCAGCGACGCGCTCTACAACACCAAGGAATTCGCCCAGCAGTGGTACGGCCTGATGGTGGACTTCTGGCTGGCCAGCGTGGTGAGCGTCGCCCTCTACCCCTACCTGGGCAACCGGGTCTGGTGCCGTTTCTTCTGTCCGCTGCGCGCCTGGATGGAGATGCTCAGCAAGCGGTTCTCGACCATCGCCATCGCTGCCAATGAGAAATGCATCGGTTGCGGCGAGTGCACCCGCTACTGCCAGATGGGGATCGACGTGCAGCGCTTCGCCCAGTCCCAGGTGGTCTTCGCCAACCACAACTCAGCCTGCATCCAGTGCGGAATCTGCCTCCAGGTGTGCCCGATGGACGTCCTCAGCATCACCCGACGGCAGCCGGTGAAGCTGGCGTTCTGAAGCCCCACTTCGCTATGCTGGAGGCTCGACCCCTGGTGCCATGGGACTCTTCCTCGCCCCTGCCCTGTTGACCACCCTGCTTGGCTGCGTTCTGGGAGACGCCGACGGGGATGGCCTGACCGGCTGGGAGGAGAGGACAGCCGGCACCGATGCCGACCTGGCGGACACCGACGGTGACCGCCTGGACGATGGTACGGAAGTCGAGATGGGCACCGACCCCCTCTCGGCTGATTCCGACGGAGACGGCTACCCGGACGGGGACGAGGACCACGCCGGAACGGACCCCATGGACGCCGAGAGCGTCATCTACCTGGGGGGATGGCCCTACAACCACCGGAAGGACCTGATCGAAGACCCGGGGTGGGAGTCAACGCCCGAGACCGGCGCGATCTTTCCCCGCTTCTCAGCCCTGGACCAGTTTGGTGAAGAGGTCGACCTCTATGACTTCGCCATGCAGGGGAAACGGGTCGTCATCGATCTGTCCACCGAGTGGTGCCCCCCCTGCAACGACCTGGCAGAGTTCCTGGACACGGGCGACCCCAGCAAGATCGAGGGAAACGTCTGGTGGGACCCCTCCTACGAGGCCATCGCACAACTGGTCTGGGACGAAGAGGTCTACTGGCTCACTCTGCTCTACGAGAACGCCGAGTACGATGACGCCGATGAGAGCACCATCGCCCGTTGGTACGAGGCCTACCCCCACCCCCTGGTTCCCGTGTTGCTGGATGGGGACCAGACCGTCACCTCCTGGATCAAGCCCTCCGGGATTCCCTGCGTGAACATGGTCGAGGAGGACATGACGATGATGTTCTACTCGTCCCGGGGAGCCGACGATGCGTTGATGACCCTGGCGGAAATGGCCCAGGAGTAGGGAAACGCCCTAGCGCCGAACCAGGAATCCACGCTCGCCGGACAGCTCGGGGATCTCCGCCCGCTCGACCCCGCTGACCCTCGCCTGGGGGGGACCACCGTGACACCAGCGCACCAGTGCCTCGACCTGCTGTTCCCTTCCCTGGGCCTGGGCCTCCACCCTCCCATCAGGCAGGTTTCGCACCCAACCAGTGAGTCCCAATCGCTCGGCCTCCGCCTGGGTGCTGGCCCGGTACCAGACCCCCTGGACCCGACCGGCGATCTGCAAGTGGACGCGCACTCCCAGCTCCCTGGATGACCTGGACCGGTATCATCGCCGGCGCCCGCTCGAAGAACCGGGAACCCCGGGGAACAGGCAAGGAGGCCAGGCGGGGTCAGTGGTCTCGAGCAGGGGCTCCATTCCCCGGTGGACCCCTCTGTCGATCGGCCCATTCAGGCGGCGTCGGACTCCGGGTCGTCCTCGCCATCGATCTGGGTGATCTGTGCGGGCTGGGCGGGCTCATCCAGCCTGAGGCGTGCTTCCGCCTGGCGCCGAAGGGGAATTCGAGGGCCATGGTAGGCAAAAACGTCCTCCAGGGTCAGCGTTCGCCCGGGCAGTGGCGCCGGGATCTGCTTCCGGGTGGGGACAACCACCGAGAGATGCTCTGCAGCAGTCTCTTCCAGTTGCTCCTGGTAGGCATCACAGAGGTCGGCAAAGCGACCTTCTCGTAGGTCTTTGGACATCTTGCTCCCACGCTCCTTCGGACAAAACAAACGGGAGTTGAGGAAAAGTCCAAGTTCTCCCTTGCTTACAGCGAAATCAGACCCGGATCCAGGAGGCAGATCCTGGGTGCTGAATGCACCAGGGCGTCAGCGACAGCCCCCCAGATCACAGGTGAAGTCAGCCTCTTCCCCAAACAGGTAGGAACCTCCATGGGTCGAGGAGACATCGTCGGGCTGGTTGCCGGAGAAGCTGCAGCTACTGCAGGTCAGGGTGCCGTGGTCCGCGTAGAGATGAACCCCGCCACCGCCCTCGCTCGTCTCGTTGTCCACGAAAAGGACGCCCTGGAGGGTCGTGTCCCCGAGCAACGAGAGCCCGCCCCCATGTGAATTCGCCATGTTGCCCTCGAAGACCGAGTCCTGGACGGTCAATGTCCCCCCGTAGCTCAAGATCCCTCCGCCCTGGGAGTCGGTGGTGGTGTTCCCCTCGAAGATGCTGTCCTGGATGGAGACGATCGAGTTGTCGAGGAACAGTGCACCGCAGTCCCGGGCCAGTCCCCCCTGGAACCTCGCGGCTCGAAACTCCGCCTGGGCGTTCTCCAGCCGAGCATGGCCACCATCGTCCTCGGATTGGTTGTCGACAAAGTCAACGTCCTCCACCACCAGGCTGCAGCCATCACTGGCGTAGAGCCCGGAGCCGTCGTAGGCGAAGTGGTTGGACAGGATCACAGCGTTGAGATGGAGCGACGTCTCCCCCTTGCAGGTGACGCCCCCTCCCTGGTGCTCGAAATGGGTTCCCTCGGTGGCCCCTCGGTCGATGGACAGGTTCTCTACGCTGGACGATGCGGCAATCCCTTCGACGACGACGACGCTCCCGGACTCACCCCCAGAGAGCAGGGTGTCTTCCGGACCTTCCCCCAGCCCGACCACGTCCACCGAGGCTTCCAGGATCAAGTGGGTGTACCAGACACCAGGACAGACAAACAGCGTGCCGTCCTGGGTCAAGGTGACATAGGCACCGCTGGTGAAGTCCTCGGTGTGGTCGACTTCGGTCCCGTCCAGACCCACGAAACGCACGTCTTCACAGGGAATCGTGGTGGTCGACCCGCTGTCACCTCCAGTGTCGGTGTTTCCACCAGCCTCACTGTCCGTGCCCGCTGCAGTGTCGGAATCCACGGACTCTTCCCCCGAGCAGCCCGTCGCCAGACAGAGAAAAAGAACTGGAAGCATGGGGAATCGTATCTTCGGCACTCAGGCTATGGCTTCCCATCGACCCGGGCCTGGAGCGCAGCCACCAGGGGCTCAGGGGCCTCCGACCCGGCCAGTTCCTGGGTTTCAGGACCGGACTTGCCCTAGCCAAAGTGCCCATGGGCCACGATCACCGCGTCCGACGACGACTGGTCGGGAGAAAACCAGGCCGCCCCCACCCGAAACCCTGGCAGGGCATCCAGGGAAACAGGTCGAGCGCTGTAGCCGGGACCCTTCCATACCGGGCCCGGTTCTCCTCGAATCCCCGGGAATTGGACTACCTCGGCCAACCTGGCTCGGTCTGTCAGCACGATCATGGGCGTCGACGTGCAGGACAAGGGCAGGAGCCACCACACCCCGGAACGCTACCACCCGGGCGTCTGAAAGGGCTTCCTGTCGACCTGTCCCTCTCAGTGCAATTCGTACACTGCCAACCCGTTCTCGGTGGACACGAGCAGCTGCCCGTCGGCCCACTTGAGATCGTGAACGGATGGATGGGGCAGTCCCTTCACCCGTTCCACCCCCTCCGTACCCAGGAAGAAGAGCCCGGTCATGGTCCCCACCCAGAGTCCCTGGGGAGACCAGGTCAGGGCCTGGATCCAGTCCTCGGGGAGTCCAGGGACCTGGGACCATGCCTGGCCGTCCCAGGTCCAGAGACCATCCTGGTAGGTTCCCGCCCAGGCACGGCCCTGCCCGTCACAGGCCACGGCCATGATCCAGTCGTCCGGAAGACCGGTCTCCGCATCGTGGTGCCGCCAGCGGCGCCCATCGAAGTGGCTGGCTCCGGCATCTTCCGACCCCACCCAGGCCTGCTCTCCGCAGGCCGCCACCGTCTGGTAGGAGGTGCCCCAGACCGCGGTGCGATACCGCCGCCAGGTCCCCCCCTCCGAGACCGCCAGGGGACCCACCACGTCGGAGATCCAGAGACGATCGCCTCGGGCCAGGCCAGTGACCTGTGAGTGGTGGGTGGCGGCGGCTCCCCAGGGCGTGCTGCCCATCTGCAGGGGCAGGACCTCCATCTGCCCACCGGCCTGGCGGACAAGTCCCGCAGAGGTGGCCCACCACAAGGTCTCGCCGTCGGAGAGCACATCGTTGAGCATGGTGGCCGGGAGGCCGACCACCCGGTGCCAGCGTTCCCCGTCAAAGGTACAGCCACCGCCATCGAATCCAGCCACCACCAGCGCCCCCTTGTGACGGGTCGCCCCCATCAGGAAGTTCGGGCAGGAAGCGGCCCGTTCCGCCGGGGCCAGGCCCCCCACCTGGGCCGTGGCCAGGTGAACAGCAAGCAGGGTCGCGGGGATCACGGGGTCACCTCCACCGTCTCTCGCATCCGGTTGAGCGCCAGGTCCTTGGCCACCACGACCACCCGGTCCCAGTCACCGGGAAGCCAGACCTCGACAGGCTCCTCGCCCGGATCCGCTCCCCGCAGGTCCAGCCGTCGCCGCAGCTCCGGGTGCCCCTCCGGGTAGATGTGAAGGCTGCGGAGGGGTTCATCGACCAGGACCTGGACCCGAACGGCTCCGTCAAAGGCCACCGCTTCGGCAAGGAACTCCGGTGCCAGCCTGTCCACTTCGATCAGTTCTTCCTGGAGGGTCAACGAGCCATCGGCGTGCCGGATCACGATGCGGATCACCTGCCAGCCCTCCTCGACCTCCCGAGGAACCAGGAAGCGGTGGTACCAGCGTCCGCGGACCTCGTCCCAGCGCAGGGTGGCGAGCTGTCCCCATTCAAAGAAGGCCACCACCTCGACAGCGCTTTCCGGCGCCTCCACGGTCAGGAGTGGGTCACCCGGCCGCACATGACGTCGGGAAAGCTCCGTGCCGAACACGGCGTCGTGGGACACGCCATCGGGGGTCTCCAGGACCACATCCAGGCTGAGGATCTCCCCGGTCTGGTTCCGGACCTTGCGCTCCAGAGCCACAAAAGAGGTGTAGGGCGTGAGCAGTGCGTACTCCAGCGCAGTGCGCGTGATCTCCTCCTTCACGTCCGAGACCTCGCCCCAGATCTGGAGCCGCTGCAGTTCCGCGACCTTGGCCCGGGCCCAACTGCTGGCCAGGGCCCCGCCCTCCAGGATCTCCTCGACATCCACGCGGGCATCGAAGTCCTGGTGGCCCTGTCGGCCCCGCACGATCACCGCACCCGGTTCCCCGGTGTAGCGGCCCGTGACGCGAACCGGCTGCCCTGCAAAGACATCCGGAAGCTTGCTCGGGTAGATCTCGGACACCGCCATGCCCTCGAACTCGAGCACCACATCCGTCAGCACCGGGCGGGCAATGCGGCCGTAGAAGTCATCGACCTTGCCCTGGAGGTCCTCGTGCAGGAGCACCACGGTGTGGTGACCCCGGCCTTCATGAACCATCCGGTCAAGCAGGTGTCGGTTGACGGAGCTGCCGATTCCGAAGGCGAAGAGACGGGCGTTGCCCAGCTTGTCGGCGATGGCCGCGAGGATCTCCTGTTCATTGCCGATGTAGCCATCGGTCATGAAGCAGACGATGCGCTGGCGGAGGGGGTCCAGGGGGAAGTCCAGGGACGCCTCGATGCCGGCCAGCATGTGGGTCGCCCCCATGCCCTGCATGGCCTCCACGTATTCCAGGCCAAGCGCGATGTTCTGGGGTGTGGCAGGCAGCGGCCTGGGCGCCAGCCCACTGGCCACCTCGGAAAAACGAATGACCTGGAAGCTGTCGCCGGGAAGCAGGTTCTCCAGCGCTGTGCGCATCGCCTCCTTGGCCATGTTCATCGGGAGGCCACTCATCGAGCAGGAGTTGTCGACCACGAAGACGAGCTCCCGGGGGACCACCTCTTCCGGCTCGGGCGCCATCGGGGGTTCCAGCAGCAGCGAGAAGTGCCCGTCGCTGGCCAGGTAGGACACCGCCGGTTCATCCACGTCGGCGATGAATTCCACGACAAAGTCCCGGTTGAGCCGCGCATTTCCCAGGTCCACCTGGACCGTCTCGTCGGCCCACGTCAGGATCGCCTCGGGGTGGGTTCCCACCTGGACGGACTCCAGTGGGAGATCCAGGTCAGCCGTCAGTCGGATGTCCACCCGCGTGCCGGTGTCCACGGTCTCGGACACCACCGGGGGCGTGATGCGATGGCTGTCCTCGATCCCTTCCGGGACAAAGCGAGGCCCCACCACCAGGGGATGGTGAAAGGTGTAGACCCCATCCTCGTACGCGAGGGGCTGGACCAGGTGGAGCACCACCTCGATGCTCTCCCCGGGCGGGATGTTGGCCACGTTCTGGGTGAAGACATTCGGGCGCTCCTGCTCGGTGAGTGCCGCGGCCTCTCCCTGGTCCCTGGCCTCTTCATAGGCTTCCTTGGCCGCCTTCCGCGTCTTGATCACACCGCGGATCTCCCGCTCTCCGATACGCATGGCCATTCCATCCACCGCGGCCTGCTCGTGGAGGGGAAACACGTAGGTCGCCTCCACAAAATCCGAGTGGTGGTTGGCGAAGCGCTGGCGAACCGTAAGCTCGGCCATGGGGCCGGTGATGGTCACCTCGACGTCGCTCGAGGTCAGCAGAATGCCGGAGTCACCGGCATGAACAAGGCCCACCATTGAGCCCCACAGGAACATGAGCATGAGACACCTCCTGTCTCCCTCACGTCGCAAGGGTCATGCCAGCCATGGGCCGGTCATTTCCCGGCTTCTTCCATCGAGAATGGAAACCAATCCACACGAAGTGGATTTGGGGCGAAGGCCTTGTCCCTACTGCACCCGGGCCCGAACCTCGGCTGGCCAGGTCTCAAATGTGTACAGGGTCTCCTCGAGTTCCTGCTGCACCTGATCCAGGGTCACCTCCTTGCGTGGATCGGCAGCGATGGCATCCGCCAGCCACTCGGAGACCGGCGCCAGTTCGCTCTGAAAGTCCATGGCATCCACCCGGTCGGCGACCTCGACCAGCGCCGCGCTGTAGGCGTCGGTACAGCGCTCCACGGCCATGCAGAACTCGAACAGGCGCCCATAGCCGGTGTAGGGCATGTACCAGTAGTCCACCCAGGTCTGGTCACAGCCCCAGGGCAGCATGGTGAACCGGTCGCTGAGGGGGTCGTGGTAGAGCCTGTAGTTGTTGGCCGTCGTGTAGCCATCCCAGTGCAGGGTCACGGCCTCGACAGCCATCAGGCGCACAAAGCGGTCCATGTCGATGTGCTTCTCCACCTCCGTGAGCGTCGCATCGTCCCAGGAGCCATTGAGCACATCGATCAGCTCCGTCAGGTCACTGCGATCGTCCGGGTCCGGGCCTTCGTCGTATTCGAAGAGGTCCTCATGTCCCGATTCCAGGTCCACCCCATAGGCACCTTCGAATAGCGGGCCGGTCGAGTCCTGGAACCAGCGCTCCAGGAACTGGTTGTCAACGGTCTCCACCAGCAGGTAGAGCCCCCAGAGATCCCCGTTGATGGTCAACTCGGCCCAGCCCACCCGAGGTGCGGGCAGATCCAGGTCCCGGTACACGCGGTAGGCGAAGTACTCGTGCACAAAGGACGCATCCTGGACCATGTTGTTCAGGGTCAGGTTCTCCTGTCCCCGCATGCGGTGCTCCTCGTAGTCGTCCAGGTCGACCTTGAAGCCCGCCTTCTGGTCCAGGGTCCGCAGACTTCCCCAGCCCCCCTTGATCCGAATGCTGACCGGGTCGAAGAACGCGCTCAGAAACCCGATGCTCCCGGGCACCTCCTCGGAGGAGCTGGCCCGCAGCGAATCCAGTCCGGCATCCGAGAGGGTCAGCGAGACCTTGTGGATGCGGTCCGTGCCAAAGAGCTGCTCACTGGGATCCAGGTCCACGCCAGGGGCATTGCCATTGGGACCGCCGGGGGTCGGGCGTCCCGAAGGCTCCCAGGAACCGCCATCGGCGTAGCGTGCCCAGACCGTGTCTCCGTCCATGGGGCCGGTGGCGATCTGGTCCACCATCACCCCATCGACCGCCAGCACGAGGGTGTCCCCGGAGGCATCCAGGGAAAACGGAAGATGGCCCCGCTCTTCCCCCTTGTCCGCCCACAACAACAGGTGTTCTCCAGGCTCCAGCAACCCCTCGTCGAAGGTGGCGAGCTGCTCAGACTGGTCCCAAAGGGTGACGCGGTGCAATTCCAGGGCTTCCAGGCCCGGATTGAACAACTCGATCCAGTCCGAAAAGTCCCCTTCTGGGGTCATGATCGTCGAATCGTTGTCGCTCTGGACTTCGTTGATCACCAGGGTCGGGCCGGCCCCTTCGACCAGAAGAGTCCCGGTGTCCTCGATGGGTCCATCCCACCAGGGCGTCACCCCCAGGGAAATCGAGGTCGGGGCACAGGCCAGCAACCAGAACATGAACAGAGAGTACCCTGTAGCCGCAATGCTCTGGGCCCTGCTTCTTCTCGCCGCCTGTGATGGACCGGCCGACGCCGATGGGGACGGTTTTGCGGATGTCGACGACTGCGCTCCGGAGGTTCCGATCAGCTACCCCGGCGCCTGGGAGGTCTGCGACGGGGCAGACAACGACTGCGACGGGGTGACCGACGAGGGCTACGACCTGGATGGAGATGGGGTGCTGGCCGACGACGCCGGGTGCCGGATCTTTTCCACCAGCGTCGACTGCGACGATCTCGACGCCAGTGTCTACCCCGGGGCGATCGAGACCTGCGATGGTCGCGACGAGGACTGCAACGGCATCGTCGACGACGCCCCCGATGGGGACGGCGACGGCTACGGCGCCTGTGAGGACTGCGACGACGACAACGCCTTTCTCCACCCCGAGGCCGCCGAGGCGTGTGATGGGCTGGACAACGATTGCGACAACGCCACCGACGAGGACTGGGACAGGGACGGCGATGGCGTGGCTGGCTGCAACGGCGACTGTGACGACGACGACCCCCTGGTGAGCCCCGAGACCCCAGAGTCCTGCGATGACCTCGACAACGACTGCGATGACCTGGTCGACGAGGACTTCGATGCGGACGGAGACGGCTGGATGACCTGTCGCGGGGATTGCGACGACGAGAACGCCAACGTCTGGCCCGGTGCCGAAGAGATCTGCGACGGACTGGACAATGACTGTGACCCGGACACCTCGGAGGACGACGACAACGACGGGGACGGGTTCACCCTCTGTGACGGCGACTGCAACGACCAGAATGCAGCTGCCCTGCCCGGCGCCGAGGAGGTCTGCGACGGCGTGGACAACGACTGCAACGGGCAGGCCGACGAGTACCCAGAGTGCTGGGGCTGTACCGAGGACGACGGAATGTTGTTCTGCACCGACACGGTGAACAGGGACACCGCGGTTCAGGCCTGCCTGGACCTGGGGTACATGCTGGCGATTTTTCCCACCGAAGAGGAAAACCTGGACGTCGGAGTCCTGGCCGCCCAGTACCTGTCCGGTGCCTTCTGGATCCACCTCGATGACAAGGACAGTGAAGGGACCTGGATGTGGGGGGACGGCACCGAGCTGGCCTACAGCACAGCCTGGAACAGTGGAGAGCCGAACAACTCGGGGGGCGAGGACTGCGTCCACTCCAACTGGGCTGGCCCCGGCAACTGGAACGACATTGTCTGCAGTCGGACCTACCCCTTCACCTGCATGCCTCCCTGAAGAAGCCGTCTCAGACGACGCCCTGGGCAAGCATGGCCCGCGCCACCGCCAGGAAACCTGCGATGTTCGCCCCGGAGACCAGGTCCCCGGGCTCTGCGTACTGCTCCGCCGCCTCGGTGCACTGTCGGTAGACGGCCTTCATGATTCCCTGGAGCTTGGCGTCGACCTCTTCCCGAGTCCAGGAATCAAAGGTGGCGTTCTGGGTCATTTCCAGTGCCGAGGTCGCCACCCCGCCAGCGTTGGCCGCCTTGGCCGGACCAAAGACCACACCGCCCTCTCGGAAGCACTCGACCGCCTCTGGGGTGCAGGGCATGTTGGCCCCTTCGCAGACCGCCTGACAACCGCCGGCGACCAGGGCCCTGGCATCCCCGCCATCCACCTCGTTCTGGGTGGCACAGGGAAGGGCGATCTCGCAGGGAATGGCCCAGGGACGAGCGCCTTCTCGGTACTCCACGCCGCCAAAGGCATCGGCCACTTCCCGAATTCGTCCACGCCGCACGTTCTTCAGGTCCATGATCCAGGCCAGCATGTCGCGATCGACGCCGCCGGGAATGTGAATCGTGCCCCCTGAGTCGGAGAAGCTCACCACGCGTGCGCCACCATCCAGGGCCTTTTCCGCGCAGTACTGAGCCACGTTGCCACTGCCCGAGATCGTGCAGGTGAGGCCCTCCAGGGTGCGTCCCTGGTCGGCCAGGATCTCCTGCAGGTAGTAGATGGTGCCGTAGCCGGTGGCCTCGGGCCGGATCAGGGAACCACCCCAGCCCTCTCCCTTGCCGGTGAGGACACCTTCCCAGGACCGGGTCAGGCGCTTGTACTGGCCATAGAGGAAGCCGATCTCCCGTCCGCCGACCCCGATGTCTCCGGCCGGAACGTCGATGCGCTCCCCGATGTGCCTGTGCAGTTCGGTCATGAAGGACTGGCAGAACGCCATGACCTCCCGGTCGGAACGCCCCTTGGGATCGAAGTCGCTTCCTCCCTTTCCACCGCCGATGGGGCGTGTGGTCAGCGCGTTCTTGAAGATCTGCTCGAAACCCAGGAACTTGATGATGTCCAGTCGGACGCTGGGGTGAAAACGAAGCCCACCCTTGTAGGGCCCCAGCGCGCTGTTGAACTGGACTCGAAAGCCGCGGTTCACCTGGACCTGGCCCTGGTCGTCCATCCATGGAACCCGGAACATCACAACCCGCTCCGGCTCGCAGATCCGTCCAAGGACGTTGGCCTCTACGAACTCGGGGTGGGCCGCAAGCACCGGTTCCAGGCTTTCCAGGACCTCCCAGACGGCCTGGTGGAAGGTGGGTTGATGCATGTCGCGGGACTTGATCCGCTCGAAAACCTGCTGCACATCGGCCACGGGACCTCCACAGTAGGCCCCCTCGGACCCACAATGAGCCCCCGAGTCTACGGTGTTGGGGCCCGCTTGTCAGGGAATCCACCCGTTGTGGGCCTTGACACTCCATAGTTGCAAAGAGCCTCTTCCGAGCACCTCGAGACACTGCGCCGTTCTGGCCCGAAAAGGTCCCTCCTCATCCTGACAAGAGAGGGAACCCTTGACATGCCAAGAGAAGAGATCGATCCTGCATGAGAGGAAACGCCCCATGCGCATGTCCCTGCAGTCCGCCCATCGCCCTCGTGCCGAGAAGGCTCCCAAGACCCTGACCCGGGGTGACCGCCAGGGAAAGGTCATCGCCGTGGCCGCCCAGAAAGGGGGCGTGGGCAAGACAACGACCAGCGTCAACCTGGCGGCCGCCTGGGCCCGCTTCGCCCACAAGAAGGTGCTGGTTGTCGACCTGGACCCACAGGCCCACGTCAACACGGCGTTGCGGGACCAGCTGGAGGCTGGTGGTGGCGCCCTGAGCGAGGTCTTCCTGCAAACAAATGGCCTCGAGGTGGCGGAGATCGCCACTCAGACGGTGATCGAAGGGCTCGACGTGACCCCGATGGATCCGGAACTGCTCACCACGGAGTCACGAATCGCCAACCGGATCGGCAAGGAGATGGTGCTCCGCAAGGCGCTGGAGCTGACCCGAACCCACTACGACCTGATCGTACTGGACTGTCCACCCAACATCGGCACCCTCACGGTGAACGCGCTCGTGGCGGCCGATGTCGTGCTGATTCCGTGCAACCCGGCCGCACTCGCCATCGCTGGCGTGTCGGGACTGGTCAACGCCATCGACGAGGTCGCCAGCCACCTCAACCCCACCCTGGACATCCTGGGAGTGGTGCTCACCCGGGTGGATGGGCGAAGCACAAAGGCCAATCAAGAGGTGATGGGCCTGCTGGAAGAGGCCTGGGGAGACCTGCTGCTGCCCGTCTCGGTGGGGGTGAACAACTGCCTCAGCCGGGCCCAGACCAGGGGCCAGGACATCTACGCCTTCGATCCGGCCAGTCGGGGTGCTGAACAGTACCTGGAGCTCTCCGAGCACATCCTGGATCGCCTGGGCTAATCGGACTCCAGAAGCACCCAGATCCCCCCGCGGTCCTGGGTCGTCTGGGCCGCCTTCAGTGGGCCTGAGAGCGCACTCCGGACATCGCCCGGCAGACCGTCCACGACCCTGGCGAGGCCCTCTGGATCATGGCCAAGTCCCAGGTACAGCCCGGTTCCATAGCCCTGCCAGGCCGCGGCGAGGCACCCCGGCTCCAGGGCGCCAACCCCGTTCACGAGCTGGGCACCGACGGCCG
This sequence comes from uncultured Enterobacterales bacterium, assembly GCA_964567625.1. Taxonomy (GTDB): domain Bacteria; phylum Myxococcota_A; class UBA796; order UBA796; family CAJQPC01; genus CAYFPX01. Next base: position 25,482 of record CAZMNK010000073.1, read on the forward strand.
GTTCCTCCAGTCGAGCCAGCACACCACCACGAACCACCCCGTGCAGAAAAGCACAACGGGCCGGCCCAGGCACCGACGCCACGAGCACCCCCGGATCAAGTTCGTCATTCCCCGTTCGCCATCCGAGTTCTTCGAACAACGCCGGCCACCAGTCCTGCGGGTACCGGCCTGCGGTCTCCAGGGCGCGAGTCATGTCGTGGCCCAGACTCCGCTGCAAGCCAATCCGCACCCCGTTCGTCGCCGCGATCCCCGGCATCTCTTGCTGCAATCCCTGCACCGCGGGAAGCACACGATCGGGGTCCCCTCCCAGGTCCTCGGCGAGCGCCCGAAACCGCCCGTCGATCAACCACCCACGGTGGTGTTCCGGCGCAGCCATCTGCAACTCATCCAGGGACCAATCCCCCCGCTGCAGCCCGTGTCCCACCCCATCGTAGAAGGCGCCTTGCATCTCCTCGGGGAGGGCCTCGCCCCGGACTCGAATGTCCGCCGCCCCCAGTCCACCACAGAACTCTCCGTAGATGAGGTGGTGACCAAAACGCTGTTCTTCATCGACCCGGGAGAGCCACCAGGCACTCGCTTCCGGCCCCAGCACCGCTGGATGGGGAGGCGGCGGGATGACCAGGAACGCCACCAGGAGCAGAAGGCCGACACCAGCCGAGCCGACACCCACCCACCGTCCCGGGCTCCAGGAAGTCATGAAGACGTGGAGGGTCCAGGAGGCACGACGCCATCCTACAGCCCCGACC
>CAZMNK010000074.1:0-14532 GCA_964567625.1 uncultured Enterobacterales bacterium
CCACCTGGGCTTGCTTGTGGACACGCTGGGTGACCAGGTCGAGTTCCTGGAGACCGCAGCCACCACAGCGGGCAAAGGTGGCACAACGCGGATTGGCGGCGCCGGGCGGGGGTGTGACCATGCGAAGTCGCCGGGCGATCTGGACCTTTCGACGACGCCCGGCGGGGCGCACCTCGAGCACAGCACCCGGTGGCGCGAATCGAACCGCAACGGTCCTGCCCTCGTGCTCTCCCATGCCCAGACCCTTCCGGCCCAGGCGTTCAATGCGGAGCTCAAAGGGCTCGGTTTTTCGGCGGCGTCCCATCGCCGCGAAGATCTACTTGGGCCGGGCCTTGACGTCGACGTGAAGCTTCATTTCGTTCTTGTTCTTCAGAGCCCCGAAGGCGGCAGAAAAGGGCTCGAAACCGTAGTCAGTCGCCTTGATTGTGAGCTGACCCTTGGCCGCGAATTCGGCGTCGCTTGCGGTCACCTGCATCGGCATACTGACCGACTTGGTGACACCTCGAATGGTGAGACTGCCCTTGACGTTGACCTTGCCACTGGCACCGCTGCAGCTCTTGGCCACAAACTTGATCTGGGGGTGGGCCCCGGCATTGAGCTGGTCCTTGTCGAGCATGTTCTCCTTCACATCACTCCGCTGGCCATCGCTCAAGACACTGTCGAGCCCGAACCGCTTGCGCATGGCCGGCTGATCCGGCGAGAGCCCCTTGACCGGGACGTCAAAGGTCACCTTGCAGCCCGAGTTGTCGCCCTGGCTCCAGGTCACGAATCCAGTCCAACCCTGGGCGGTGATGACGTGATCGTGGGATTGCGAAGCCAGCGCAGTGCCCGGGTCCTTGTAGACCAGGAGAGCCAGTGTGCTCCGGCCGGGCTCCACCACGTACCGGATGGGCGCTGCCGCAGCGGCGGGTGCATCGTCCTGGGTCAGGCCATCCAGGGACTCGTGGCCCGATGCGCCAGCCTCAGGGACCATGGACGCCGAACAGGCAGGGAGCAGCATCAAGATCAAAGGGCACAGAAAACGCACGGTTCCTCCGGCTTGGTACGCAAATCTGCCACAGGCGTCGACACCTGAACGACCCATGGGACTCCCCGGGGACGGAGTTCCTTCACAGGATACCGGCGTGGACCGGCGAATTCAGTCCCTTTGGCGTGAACGGGAAGCGGGGAGCCAGACCTCGTAGAGGTAGCGGGTGCCATCCCCTGGCTCCGCTTCCAGAAGCCCTACCCCGTACCGGGACAGCCGCTTCACCGCGATCGCAGCGACCTCTTCCGGGCAGGACAGGATCTCAAGATCGTCGGGCATACCTCGCCCATCGATGGCCAGGGTCATGGCACAGAGGACACCCTCTTCTCCTGCAGCCCGAGTTGCGCGCTTCAAGTCGCCCGTGAGCCTGGGGGGCAAGGGCCACAGGGGAATTGCCGCCGGGGGCAGGCGAACCCGAGGTCTGTCATCGCCAGGCGGCGGGTCGGTCACCACCACCCCGCTGATGAACCGGAAGTCCACCAGGACATCCTCGCTCCGGGCCAGGCCACCCTCGGTCGGCGGGTAGAAGTCCCATCTCTGCAGGGTGTTCATGGTCTCGGCCTGCAGGGGCTCCGGGCAGTCCTCCAGGATCGTGGTGACGACGTAGCCGTGCTGATCCACCACCGCGATGAGTTGACAGGAGTGCCAGGTCGCCGAGAGGGTCTGCACATGGGCCAGCGCGGCCCGGTCCAGGATCGGCAACGGGGCCTTGTAGGGCTGTGTCCCTGCCCAGGCCCATGACAACATCCAGGCAATGGCGATCACGCAGCGTCCTCCGCCAGCACTTCGCCGGCGATCCAGGCCAGGGTGCCCAACAAAAACCAGCCCTCGCTACCACCCCGACGACCCTGGAGCCCGAGCCGGTGCCCCGTCATCGAGACCACCACGGGCCCGAGATCGTTGCGCTCCCTGTCCAGGCCTCGGGCCACGCGCAGGATGGGCTCCGGTCCGTCAGAAAAACGCTCCCGCTGACCAAAAGCCACGGACTGGATCAGGACATCCTGCATCGGTGAAACGTCCTCGACCCCGGCCATGTGGGCCGCAGCCAGGGACAACAACAGGATCTCACACCCCAACTCTCCCTCATCCACGGGACATCGTTCTCGCCAGGCTTCCGACACCGGCCAGAGCAACTCGTCTCGAACCGAGAGCAGGGCCCCAGCCCGGTCGGACACCGTCCCGCCCCGGCATGCCTGGACCCGGTCCTCCACCGCCTCGCGGGTCCTGGCGTCCGCCTGAACCGCAGGGAGCAGAGGCAAAAACCGTTTCAGAAACCACATCGACCGAGCCGTAACCTCTCACCCTGGGCTCAAGGGCCTGCACAAGGGTGGTGATGCAGGGGCATCGGAGTTCCCTCCGAGGTCGTGACCCAACCACCATCGGAATGCCAGGACAGGGACTCTCCCTTGACCTCCCGGGCCGTGGCGACCTTTCGCCGGGGAGGGAGCGTCCACCAGGCCCCACCGCCGGCCCACTCCCAGATCTGCGAATAGGTACGGATGGCCACTGCTGAGCCATCCGGGCTCCACGAACCCGCTGTCGCCTTTCGTTCAGACTTGCTCTCACCGGTGAATTCCAGGGTGCCCACCGAGGCAAGTTTCACCACCCCCTCGGGGGGCAAGGCGGGCAAAGGCACCACAAGGCTGCGCCCGGAACCCGCCTTGGTGATCACGGTCAGACCACCCGTGCTCGGGTGGACCAGGAGAGTCTCCGCATTCTGCGGGCCCTGTTCATAGGTGAAGTCCCAGCGCGCCGCGACCCGGGCAACTTCCCCAGGACCAGGCTCCGGGATCCCATAGACCGTCACGTGTGGTCGTACCCGCTTGTTGTCTCCGATGTCCGCCACGTAGAGGCAGCGCCCCTGCCCACCAGGACAGGGCCCGGCGTCCATGTCCTCCCAGTCGACCGCCACTGCACCGACGACCGGGTGGGACTCAAAGCCCCCCGCGGCGTCGAAGGCATAGAGCTCGGCCCGCCCCTGGGAGTCATTGTGGGTGAACCACCACCCCGGTCGACGAGCAGAGGGCGCCAGCCCCGAAGACTCGTCCAGGATGGCCGCGGTGACCTGGGCCACCAGGACCGGAGCACCAGGATCGGGGCAGGGTGCGCCAAAGGCGACGGAAAAACCAGCAATTGACCCCAGAAGGACTCCCGACAATGCACACCTCGACCAGACCTGGACATGCCTCACGGTGAGAACACCTCGACAACCAAAAGCGTACATGGATGCGGCCGGTCCCACCGCCATTCCCGCCCAAACTCCATTCTGAAGCCGGTAGACTCCCAGCGCGAGGCGGCACCCTTGTCCAGAGACTCCCCAATCCTCCTGCCCCCTTTTGAGCTCCACAGTCTCATCGGTCGGGGTGGAATGGGCGAGGTCTGGGCGGGAGTACATCCGCCATCGGGCCAGCGTGTGGCCATCAAGGTGCTCACGAGCAAATTCGCACGGGACCCCTGGTACCTGAAGGCCTTTCGAACCGAGGTGCGGTCCTCGGTGGGGCTGGACCACCCCAACATCGTGCCCGTCCTGGACTACGGAGAGGTCTCCAGAGGGGCCGCCGCTTCGAATTCGAGCCTGGTCGAAGGCAGTCCCTGGCTGGCCATGGAACGCATTGAAGGCGGGAGCCTGAGCCAGCACCGGGGCAAGATGGAATGGCGTGCGCTTCGTCGAATCCTCGTGCAGTTGCTCGACGCCCTGGCCCACGCCCATGCCCGAGGGGTGATTCACCGGGATCTCAAGCCCGGCAACGTCTTGCTGAACAGCAAGAACTTTGCCGTGCGCCTCACCGATTTTGGCCTGGCCCATTTCACGGGAGACTCCCCGTTTCACGATGAGGGTGAGGCCGTCGGCACCCCGGCCTACATGGCGCCTGAGCAGGCCAGTGGAAGGTGGCGGGACCAGGGGCCGTGGACCGACCTGTACGCCGTCGGCTGCCTTGGTTTTGCCCTGGCCACGGGCAAGCCCCCCTTTCATGGCAAGACCCCCACCAACACATTGACGGCCCAGGTCTACGAACAGCCGCCCCCCCTCAACCCGGTCCACGCAGTGCCCCCGGACTTTGAAGGGTGGCTCAAGCAACTGCTCGCCAAACCCATCGAGAAGCGATTCACCCGGGCAGCGGACGCAGCGTGGGCCCTGCTTCACCTGGAGGCACCCGAAAGAGACGATCACGCCAAGACCGTTCAACTCAAACGCAGGGACCGGCAGGAAATGCTGGCGTCCGCGGCGCTCTACTCGGCAGACGACGACGAGGACGACACCATCGCGCTCCCCACCCGGGGTTGGGCCACGGTCATCACGGAGCCCCTGGCCATGTGGGAAGGAGAGGACGACACGACCGTTCCGCTCCGGATCGGAGGACTCCGGGATCCTCGTCTCCCCCTGGCGACACGACCACCGCCTTCCAAGAACTGGCGTCGCCCGCGCCTGGACCGCTCCCCATCCCTGCTGGGTGCCGGGCTCAACCTGTTCGGACTCCGACCGGTGCCATTGGTCGGGCGCGAAAAGGAGCGAGACCAGCTCTGGGAGGCACTGGCCGAGGTGGACAGGGAAGGCCAGGCCCGCGTGGTCTGTCTTCACGGGGCCCAGGGGGTCGGCAAGACCCGTCTCGCGCAGTGGCTCTGCGAGCGGGCCCACGAGGTGGGGGCTGCCAACTTCGAACACGCGGTCCACAGCCCGATCCGTGGGTCTTCGGACGGACTGGGCCCCATGATTGCCCGAAGCCTGGTCTGCGGAGACCTGGACGAGAGTGCGCTGATCGAGCGGCTGGCGGAACTCCTTCGAGCCCAGGGAGTGACGGACAGCGAGGACTGGCATGCCCTGGCCGAGCTCCTGCGTCCCGGTTCGGCGACCATTCGCTTTGCAAGTGCCACGGAACAGTACGAGGTCATTCGACGCTACCTGGAGCGCTGTGCCCGGGGTCCTGCCGGGCCAAGCGGGGCCGCACGACCGGTCATTCTCTGGCTGGACGATGTCCAGTGGGGGCTGAGCACCCTGGAATTCGTGCAGCGGGTCCTGGAAACCCAGGAGAAGTCCCCCCTGCCACTGCTGGTCGTCATGACCGTTCAGACCACAGACCTGGCAGGCCGGGCCATCGAGTCCACCGTGATCGACGAGATCCAGGCGGGAGGGCTGTCACAGCGCATCGATATCCATCCACTGTCGCCGGCCAGAAGCCAGGAACTCGTGCGCGAGATGCTGGGTCTGGAAGGAGGGCTGGCCACACAGATCGAGCAGCGAACAGGGGGCAATCCACTGTTCGCTGTTCAACTGGTCGGGGACTGGGTCGAACGCAAGCTGCTCGTGCCCTCCACCCGTGGCTTCCACCTTCGGAAGGGTGCCAAGATCGACCTTCCAGACAGCCTCCAGCAGGTGTGGGGTCAGCGGATCGAATACCTGTTGATGAGATACGGCGACGCCCAGGGAATGGGCCTGGAACTCGCCGCCGTCCTGGGGCAGAAGGTGACCGGGGCCGAGTGGCGGGAAGCCTGTGAACGGGTCGGCGCGAATCCCGACACTGGAATGATCGAGGAACTCCTGCGCGAACACCTCATCCGAAGCTTTGACGAGGGCCCCCAGGCGGGCTTCGGCTTCGAACACGGCATGTTGCGGGAGACCCTGGAGTTGAGAGCCAGGAAAAACGACCGCCTGGAACAATGGCACCAGGTCTGCGCCGAAGTCCTGAGTGGCAAACCGGGTCGTTCGATTCCCGAACGGCGGGGGCGGCACCTGGTGGCCGCTGGCCGACTTGAAGACGCCCTGCCCCTGCTCCTGGAGGCCGTCCGTATTCGCCTCGCCCAGGGACAGGTTCGGCTGGGCGCAGTGCTCCTGGCCGAATTCGACGCCACACTGGACGAAGCCGGCAAGCCGCCCCACTGCGCGGAACGGGGCTGGTCCTGGGCGGAGTGGAGTCGCTATTACCGCCTGCACGGCGGTCACGAAGAGGCCGACGCCCACGCCCGCCGGGCTGCTGAATGCGGCTCAGTCTGCCGAGACGACCGGTTGCAGTCCACCGCCTTGCTGGCGCTCGGACTGGTCAACTGGGACCGAGGCGAGTTCGAACGGGCCCTTCGACTGTTCCGGCGCGGTGAGGGCCTGGCAGGTGCCGCAGGCGACCGGCTGCTCCAGGCCCGCTGTCGCCAGGAGGTGGCGAATTGCTTCCGTCGGCTCGGTTCACTCGACCAGGCCAGCATCACTTTCAAGCAGGCTCTTGCGGACTTCCGGGCCGCTCACGACGGGGTGGGCGCCGCCGGCTGCCTCCGTGGTCTCGGCGATGTCGCCTGCCAGGGCCAGGACCTGGCCCGGGCTGGCAAGCTGTTCACCCAGGCCCGTGCGGCCTACCACCAGGAAGGAGATCGCTGGGGCGAGGGAATCACCCTCAACGCCCTCGGGGAGGTCCTCCGATACCAGGGTGACATGAAGCGGGCGGAAGCCACCTACCGCAGCTCCCTGAAGCGGCTGAAAGCCATCGGATCCCCGGACGAGTCCTATCCCCGGCTCAACCTGGCGCTGCTGCTCATCGATCGGGGGCGCTACCGGGAAGCCCGCCGACGGCTGGAGGAGAGCCTCGAGATCCTGATCCGCCTTCATCGCCAGCCGATCATCGGGCTGGTGCACATGGCCCATCTCCCCTGTCTTGGTCATTTTCGGGAGTGGCCAGCCTGGGACCTGCACTTTTCAAAGGCCCAGCAGATCCTGAACGAGACCGGCATGAAGGACATCGACGTGGCAAGGCTGGCCGTCCAGGCAGGTGAGATCACACTCAAGGCCGGTGCCATGGATCGGACCCGCAACATCTGGGAGTTCGCCGCAGACCATTGGGAGGTCCTGGGACATCCGGGCCGTGCCCAACAACTGCGAACGCGTCTCAAGGCCCTCTAGCCCGCACCTGGTCGCGGATCTGCGTGCGGATGGTGTCTGAAGAAACGGACCTCTCGATCCGTTGTCCTGGACATGCCCCTGCTGTTGATCACCACCGTACTCGCCGGAACACTGGCCCCGTGGCAGGTTTCCTGGAATGCCGCTGCGACGGCATTGAACACCGGCGACGCTGCGGGCTGCCTGGCCGAGCTGCAGGACGACCTCACCCGAAGCGAGAATCGCCAGGCCTGGCTGGACCTTGGCTACACCTGTGCCGTGTCGGCCAGTGACCTGGCCAGGGCGGATCACTACCGCGAGGCTCTCGGACCCGCCTACCAACCGCGGTCTGCACTGGACATCCACCACGCCTGGCTGAAGCGCCGGGACGGAGACCCCCAAGAGGCCCTGGGACTCCTGGTGCCCGACGGCTGGACCCAGCCCCATCAGCAGAGTGTCGGGCGCACCCTTCAGCTGACCCTGCTCACGGAAACAGGAAAGTGGGACGAGACCGGGTTCCTGGCCACGGATCCCAGGGTCGATCCCCGAGCCCAGGCCACCCTGGCCCAGGGCCTGACCGGGGCAGGCCGGGCTGTGGAAGCCCACCGCGTGTTCGCCCAGGCCTGTCCCCGGCTGGAAACACCGGAAGCCTGGGGCTGCGGTTCAGTGCTTCTTCTCTCCGCAGACCCCGAGACGGTGAGCGCCAGGTAGCCTCGCCCGGAGCGGGGGTCCGAGAATCCCCGGACCTACAGACCTTCCGGGGGGAGCGGCGGCGGTGCAGCCTGCCCGGCCAGGCCCCTCAGCAGGCCCCAGAGGTAGACCACGAGTGAGGGCAAGCGCGACCTGTCGCCCCGGACTCTGGCCCGGGCAGCCTCTCGGGTCGACAGGTCCATCCAGGTGGCCTCACTGACCGGGGGTGTGCGGATCAATGGCATGCCCTGGGCCATCCGCGCCGCCACCGTGGCCTCGTCCATGGGCAGCGACAGGCAGTCCGTGCCCCACATGCGAAGCATGGCGCAGCTGACGACCACCTGGACCCCGTCACTGGCCACAGCCACCCTGTCGTGACCCAGCCGGGCCGCGATGGCCATGGAATAGGCCATGTTCTCGTCGGTGTGAAGAGCCTGGGTCTCCGTGTGAATCCTGTCCAGCGGAACTCCCAAGACGGCCATTCCGGCCCGCAGCGCATCTGCCTCGACGTAGCGGTTGTAGACAGCACTGCCCGAGGTGATGAAGGCCGAGACCACCCCAGTCTCGTGCAGCTCTGCGGCCCAGACGGCTCGACGCCACTGGCAGGCTGAAAGCCCTCCATCCTTCATCGAGGGGCAGCCCGGCACGATGGCGACCCCAAATGACTCTGTCTCGGGCAAGGCGAGGTCGGCGCCACGGCAACCCCAGCAACGGGTGATCGCCAGGTGCACGAACACGTGGAAGAGCACCACTACCGCGACCGCAGCCACCACCGGCTTGAACCATCGCTTGGATGTCACAGACACCCCCTATCTCAGCCCGTCGCGCCCACCGGAGAACGCAGAGGACTCAGGCGTCGATGGACTCCATCACCGCCGCAGCACCCAGGCCACCGGCTGCACAGATCCCCAGAAGCGCCAGCCGCTTGTCGGAGTCCGCCAGTGCGTGGGCCATCGTCAGCACCATCCGAGCCCCCGTGGCCGCAAAGGGATGTCCCAGGGCCAGAGAGCCCCCGAAGGGGTTGAGCTTGCCTGGTTCGACTGTGCCGACCGCATGTTCACGCCCCAGGCGCTGCTGGGCGAAGCTGTCCGAGGCCAGCATGCGCAGGACGCTGAGTACCTGGCCCGCAAAGGCCTCGTGCATGTCGACCATGTCCACTTCCGACAGGTCCAGCCCCGCACGCTCCAGTGCCTTGGGCATGGCCAACGCCGGTCCCATCAAGAGCTGGTCTGCCGGGTCCACCCCCACGTAGGCCCAGCTGCGAAAAGCCGCAAGAGGCCGAAAACCGAGTTCCCGGGCCCGCTCTTCACTCATGATGAGGACACAGGCCGCCCCGTCGGTCAGGGCCGATGAGTTCCCCGCCGTGAGCGTGCCATCCTTGGCAAAGGCTGGCCGGAGCTTTGCGAGCTTCTCCATGCTCGTGTCCTCTCGAATCAGGCTGTCCCGGGTCACGGGCTTTCCGCCTTCAGGGGTGACGGCAATGAGCTCCTCGTCGAAACGTCCAGCCGCCAGGGCTGCTGCTGCATTCTGATGACTGGCCACCGCGAGGGCGTCCTGCTCTTCCCGGGTGACCCCATTGCGCTGGGCCATGCGTTCGGCCGCCTCTCCCATCACCTCACCGGTGCTGCGTTCGGCGACCTTGGGACGCCGGGGGAGCAGGTCCTTTCCTGGAGAGAGCTGGAAGAGGAGCTTGATCCAGTCCACCAGGCCGGCCTTGCGATTCATCGCCACGGGCCCGACCTTTCGGACGAGGGACTGGGGCATCGGAAGGGTTGCGTTGGACGTGCTGTCCGACCCGCCAGCAATGATCACCTGGGCCTCGCCGCGTTCGATCTTGGCCACCGCATCGGTGATGGCCTGGAGGCCCGAGGCACAGGCACGGGTCACGGTGTAGGCCTCGACCTCGGGAGGAAGGCCGATGTCGAGCGCGATCTCCCTTCCGGTGTTCGGCGATGCCGGAGGCAAGACCACCCCGCCCCAGATCAGGGCATCCACGTGTTCCCGTGGAATGTGGGTTCGTTCGAGCATGCCCTGGACCGCCAGCGCCCCCAGGGCGATGGTGTCCATCTGGGTGTACTCGGCAAAGGAACGTACAAATGGGGTGCGGGCTCCACCCACAACGACTGCGCGCGGCATCTCAAGCTCCCACGAGGTTGCCACCACAGACCCTCACGACCTGGCCGGACAGGGCACAGGCACCGGGGCTGCAGAGAAAGGTCACGACCTCGGCCACGTCTTCCGGCAATCCGCCCTGGCTGAGGTTGGAGAGGCGGCGAGCGACTTCTCGCGTGGCCAGAGGAATGGCGGCGGTCATTCGGGTCTCGATGAAACCGGGCGCGATTGCATTGACCGCAATCCCACGCTCAGCGACCTGTGGCGCCAGGGCACGCACCAGGCCAATGACCCCCGCCTTGCTCGCCCCGTAGTTGGTCTGACCCACGTTGCCCGCGATCCCGGCGATGGAGGACAGGTGCACGATCCTCCCCCCCCTGGGCAGGGCGGGTGCGATCGTCTCGTTCATTCGCAGGATCGCTGCCAGGTTGACCCCCAGGACCAGGTCCCAGCGCTCCTCGGACATTCCCCCGAGGGTCTTGTCCCGGGTGACGCCCGCGTTGTGCACGACCCCGTGGAGTCCGCCGTGTTCTGCCGCCAGGGCCAACAGCCGCTCGCCGGCATCCGGATCGGTCACATCAAGGCCCAGGGCCAGGCCCTCCACTTCGGCAGCCATGGCCGCCACAGCGTCTTCATCGTCCGGTCGATCGACCACGATCACCCGGGCACCCTCTCGCGCCAGGGCCCGACAGGTTGCCGCGCCAATCCCCCGAGCGCCCCCCGTGACCGCGAACACCTGCCCGTCCAGAGGCCTCACCCCTTGAACGGGGGTCTCGGCCACCCGAGCACTCACCCGGAGCACCTGTCCGCTGATGTAGGTAGACCGTGGGGTGAGCAGAAACCGCAGCGGTGCTTCCAGACGATCCTCAGCACCGTCCTCGACGATCAACAGGTTCGCAGTGCTGCCCTTGCGCCCGATTTCCCGGGCCAGGCTGCGGGTGAAGCCATCGAGTGCCTGTTGTGCTGCTGCCGATTCCACCGTCTTCCGGGTCTCGGCAGGCCGCGCGAGGACGACCACCCGACCACAAGTCCGGAGACGCCGAATGCGCGGGTGAAGAAGCTGGTAGACCGCCTTGAGTTCCTCCAGGCTCGTGATGCCGCTGGCGTCGATTACCAGGGCGTGGGCTCGCTCACCGTCCGCCGGTTCCGGCTCCAGTGATCGCGCCGGACGAGACCAGGCCTCCCCCGCCTCGACAAAGGCCTGGGGCAGATCCCCCACAACACCGGGCTCGGCCCCGGCACGGGCCAGGGTCTGGGCCATGGCGTCGACCAGCTCTGCGCCAGGGGCCAGTCCCACAGCGACTTCCTTGAGCTCCAGGGGTCGAGCACCCCAGGGGCCGAGATCCCGAAGGAGCACCGGCGGCAGTTTGATCCCCAGGCTTCCCACAACCTTCCTGGCGGTGGGACTGGCGGACAACGAAAGCAATCGATCAGACATCTCGGACTCCAGCTACTTGGCCGCCAGGCGCTCCTCAGCGGATCCGGAGAGCACGCTGAGCAGGCGAGGGCCCGTGGTGGTGATGACTTGGTACTGGTGACGAGACCGCGGTTCAGCCCGCTCCAGGAAGCGCTCCAACAACTCTCGACGTGCAGGGTCCTTTTCCTGCTGGGACCAGAGAACCTCGGCAGCCGAGGCATCGGTCAGCAGGGAACAGAGTCGCTCGGCATGCAACAGCGCCAGGGCAAAGTCCCGCTTGGGGTCCCAGTCCTGGAGAAGTCCTGACCAGTCACCCGGAGAGGTCGAGGGAAGCTCCCGCAGCTTTGACCCGATCAACCGGGTCAGCAGGAACCGGATCGCAAGGTTGGCCGTGACGCGAAGCCCGGCCACGCGGCGCTCCATCGGGTCCATCGCACTCATCGCCATCCAGCGGGTCTGGGCGCTCTTGGCCAGGAAGCGACGGGGGTTCTTCACCACGCCCATCAGGCTGTCCTTCATGGCCATCAGGGCCTGGATCTGACTGGTGCCTTCGTAGATAGGAAAGACCATCGCGTCCCGAAGGAACTTCTGGACCGGGTACTCCTTGATGTAGCCGCAGCCTCCATGGATCTGGATGGCACGACGGGCGACCTCTACCGCTTTCTCCGAGGAGAACCACTTGAGCAGTGGCGTGAGCGCACGGGATTTCCTCTGGTGGTGCTTCTGAAGCCTGACCGCCTCTGCGGCTTCTTCCTCTGACAGCTCCTCCATGTCGGCCGCAAAGCGAACCTTGCGACTCAACTCCTCGTGCCAGATCGCCTCCATGCAGAGGGCACGGGAGACCTGGATGTCCGTCCTCATCTCCTCGAGCATGTCCGCGATGATCTCGTGGCGATCGATGGTCTTGCCCATGCTGGGCCGCTCGGCGGCGTAGGCACTGGCCGCTCGGTAGGCGGCTTCCATGGCACCAATGGCCTCGAAACCCACACCCACGCGGGCGTTGTTCATCAGCAACAGCATGTAGCGAAAGCCCTCGCCGCGCTCACCGATCAACTGGGCCGGTGTCCTGTCGAACACGATCGAGACCGTGGCCGAGGCGTTGTGGCCCAGCTTCTCCTCGACGCCGGACACGGTGGCCAGCCAGCGCTTGTTGCCATCCTCGTCCGTCTCATAGGCCGGGGCCAGGAACATCGACAGACCACGCAGCCCCGCCAGGGCATCGCTGTCGTCGGTCTCCTCGGTCCGGGCGATGATGAAGTGGTACTTGCCATGTCCCGAGGTGATGAAGATCTTCTCCCCGGTCACAAACCAGTTGCCATCGGCATCCTGTTCCCCCCGGGTGCGCAGGGCGGCCATGTCCGAACCGGCACCCGGCTCGGTGATGTCCATCGAGCCCCAGGCCTGTCCCGTGGAGAGTTCCTCGATGGCCTCTGCGAACCGCGTCTCCACGATGCGAGGCGGATCGGACTGAAGCGTCGTGGTTCCCTCCATCATGCTGTAGGACAGGGCGGCCAGGGCCATCCCACCATGAAAGCCGATGTGGGCACAGGTCGAGACATCGGCCCGCGCGAACAGTTCGGTGTTGATCTGAAAGAGGACGATCGGCGCGTTCATGCCCCCGAGTTCCCTGGGCAGGCACATCCCGTGCAGACCGAGTCCGTCGATTCCCGCGAAGATCTCCCGGGTCACCGGTGCCTCGACCACCTCGCCATCTTGAAAGGTGGGGTGAGCAGCGTCGAGTTCTGCCCAGCGAGGCGCGATCTCGGTGGCAGCAAAGCCTCCGACAAGCCCCAGGATGTCCTTGTAGAAGTCGACGGCCTCGTCCACCTCTCGGAAACCATCCTCGGACTTCCAGTTGTACTCGGTCAGCCGAACGATCGGCTCCCAGTCGTAGCCAGTCTCGATGTACCAGCGGAGGTCTTCGTTGTCTTCGTAGAAATTGGCCATCATTCTTCCTCATGGCGAGGGTTGAGAAGAGCGATCCGAGCCATGCGCTTGAGCTCACTTTCGAGCTGATTCGTACTGGGCTCGGGGTTCATCAAGGCAGCGGTATGGTCGCCAATCGCCACCACGCCCACGGCGCTGGCGATGACGAGTACCGTGAACGATTCCGGGTCCAGGGCCTTCCGGACGACTCCCGTGCCCTGGCCCATTCGAGCCGCACCGGTGAGCAGGGTGGTCCAGGGCTGCACCGTCTCCCGGAGGAGGGCACCCATCGGCCCCGGTCGGTCGAGCATCTCCCGCAGGAGAAGCCGAGCCCGGGAGGGATCAGAGCGAAAAAAGGCGAACAACGCTCCCAGCAAGGCGTCCACGGTGGGCCCGCTGTTGCTGGCCGCAGCCATGATGCGTGGAAGCTCGTTTCGCCAGTGGTCCATCAGGGTGGCCAGGACCTCGTTTCGCAGGCCTTCCTTGGAGCCGAAGTGGTAGACAAGGGTGGGCCGGGTAATGCCGGCGGCCTCGGCGACAGACTGAATGGACGTGCCCGCGACACCACGCTCGGCAAAGAGCCGAGTGGCCTCCGTGAGGATCCGTTCCTGGATGGTGTCAACCGGTTGATTCACTGCTCTCTACCAAATGGTAGAGCCGCCTCTATCAAATGGTTCAAATGAAGGCAACCCGTCTCTCGCAAGGGTGGCGTGATCGTGCGAGGCAAGTCCGAAGTACACCGGTTCTGCGATCAGGCTCGCCACGGTCGGGGCCCAGCAAATGCCTGTCCAGGCCTACCGTGGGATCGTCGGAACGTCCTCGGTGACAGCCGTGGCCAGGAAGTGCTCCACCTGGCGCAGAATCTCCGGGTCCAGGAGGGCATCCATGCCTCCTCCGGCCTGGATCGAGGCCGCCGTGTAGTAGTCCGACCCCGTGAAGAGATTGCTCGTGGCGGGCAAGGTGGTGGTCGACTGGCCAAAGTCCACCAGGACATCGCCAGCGGTGGGTATCTGAAGCGCACGCTGCAGCGCTTGCTGTGCCTCCTCGGGCGTGTGGTCATCCCAGAGCCCGTAGACCTGCAGGACGTGCTTGGGTGTGCGACTCAACGGGGTGTCGGCAACCAGGGCCTCCGCCGAGCAGACCGGATCCGCCAGGTCGAAGAACTGCTGGTACAGGTTCACGGCCGGGTGGAAGCGGTCGAGAGTGCTGTCAGCCAGTGTCTGCTGGAGTGTCGCAAGCAACTCAACCGGCTCTTGCTGGTGAAGGATTGCGTCCGTGCGGTACGCCCCCGCCGAGGCGAGCACGACGGCTGGGAAGCGATCCGAGTTGGCCAGTGCCAGTACACCCGCTTCGGCACCCAGCCCCCGGCCCAGGAAGACCTGGGCGGTGGCACTGAAGGCGATCGGGTCACCGGTCAGGGCCCCGTCATCGCTCCAGGTGTCGAGGAGCCGGGCGGCCCCATGCACGTCCGCGGCAGCCTGCCATCCCCCCAATACAGCGGCG
>CAZMNK010000074.1:14542-26179 GCA_964567625.1 uncultured Enterobacterales bacterium
GCGGCGATGGAGTCCTGGAACTGGTCCCTCTGGGCCCCGCGATCCAGGGGGTCCAGGGTCAGGGTCGCAAAAGCCACCGGGTCACCACCATCCACCTCGGCACTGGTGAAGGCGTCGGCCAGGCCGGAAGTGACTGCCCCCCGGAAGCTCTCGGTGTCATCGGCTCCATAGACCACCACAGGCCATCCATCCGCCGGGGCCGGGCCCGTGGGAACTGTCAACCCGAAGCAGACCGTGTCGGACCCCTCGACGGCCGCGCCACTGACGTCGTAGAGAAGAGTAGCCACGCTCAGACGACCGTGAATCTCGTGGTAGCTGCCATTGGCGGCCTCACAGGTGATGTCGTCTCCTCCCTCACAAGGGCTGGAGATCCCGGCATCGCAGAGGGTGATGTCCCGAGGATCCGGGTCCACCGCGGCCTCCTCCACGCGGTTCTCCACGAACCGGATCCCGGCCGCGGGATCCCCGGTGGTAAAGACCGAAGCAGCCACGATCCCATCGCCGTCGATGCCCTTGTCCGCCAGGTAGTCCCGAAACGGCGCGTAGACGTCCCAGGCCTGGGCCAGGTGGTCCTCAGTCGGGCGCTCGTCCCCCATCACGGCGTCGAAGTCCTCGTCCCGCTGAGCCCGCTCCCCATCTTCGGACTGGATGTCCGAGGTCAGGTACACGGCATAGGTGTGCAAGGGCAACAAGGGAAAGCCCGGGTAGACCGTGACTGCCAACCAGTTTCGGCAGTGGTACCGGCTCCGGTAGTGGGCCGTGCGCCAGGCAAAGCTGTCCCGAAATCCATAGGTGTCACTGCCCTCGGTGACATCCGCATAGAAGATTGTGTCGGCACTCCCTTCAAAGGCCACAGCCGAGCTGACCAGGTGCTCCTGACTGAAACGGAAGAGCACCATCGGGTTCAGGCCGAAGCCCTGGCCGGCGGCCTCCAGGGCTTCCAGGTGCGTACCAAAGGGATCGCCATCGACCAGATCACCCGGTCCAGGGTGACCACTGAGGTCCAGCACGTCCCCCACAGCCCGGACGTCATTGGGAAAGGGCAGTCGGTAGAACTCGGTTTCCCCGGCGAGAGGTAGTTCCGGTACTTCGAAGAAGACCCGGAAGGGCTCATTCCAGTTCTCCTCCTCGCAGGAGACCCCGGCCCAGTAGGGCAGCCCGGCGTCCTCGCACATCCCCTCGTCGGAGCAGTTGAAGCCGATCCGGCAGTCCTCCTGGGAGACACAGGCGTCGCCCTCCCCACCGGTTCCCGGCTGACCCTCTTCGGAACAGAGCCAGTCCGAGGCGCAGACATAGCCGTAGCCACATTCCTCGGAATGGACACAGTCCTCACCCGGGGCGAAGGTGCCCGGCTCGCCGTAGACCTGGCACGTGCCATCGTGGGCACAGGAAAGCCCCGGTTCGCAGTCCCCGCTGGATGCACAGGGTTCTCCCACAGCGGACCCCAGGTCGACGTTCCACCAGTTCCGCACGCGATCGCAGCCCGCGAACAGCACCAACAGCGTCACCAGGAGCGTCATGCGGTTCATCTGTCTACTCCATGGACCCATTCTCAGAGCCTACTGTCTCCAGAAGCCACCGTCCCCCACCTTCTCCTGGGGTTCAGTCTTCCTCCCCTACGCCGTCCAACAGGGCGGACCAGAACCCTTCCCCATCGCCAATCACGCAGTCGCCACCGTCCTCTTCCAGGATATCGACGTAGGTGCCGCCAGTCGCCTCCACTGCCTGCTGGTAGCGACCCACACTCCATGGCGAGTTCCCTCGGGTATTGCAGGGCAAGGAACCCGATCCTGGGTCATAGGCCGGTCCCCAGACAGAGATCGTCGCATCCAGGCCCATCTCCTCGTAGGCGTCCAGGTAGACCTGCGGGTCCTCCTCACCGCTGCCGAGCTGACGTGAATAGTCCCCCTCGTCCGTGATGATCCCGACCACCTGGGTCACCCCCGGGCGCAAGATCCCTGTGTTGGATCCGGCGTCCGACGCCGACAGGGGGGACATGACATGGGTGCAGACTTCCGGCAACTCGTCCAGGGTGCGACAGGCGGCCAGTAGCATCCCTTCCAACCCCTCTTCCGTCCCGGAACCCTCGTTGTTCTCCCACCCGGCGAAACCACAGAGTTCGTCCAGGTACTCCTGGCTGACCTGTTCGAGGGGGTCCGTCTGGTCGTAGTCCGGGTCACTGGGCACGTCGGCTGGATCCCACAGGGTGAGCTCACAGAACAACTGCGCCCGGAAGTCTTCCAGGAAATCACCCGCCGTTGGGTCCAGGATCGGTCCCACCAGAGCACCTGCCGCCCCGAGACCATCTGACTGCTCAGCAGTGGTCGAGGTCATCGCCACACCGCCCGAGAGTTCCCGCCCCCACCAGTCGGACATGAAGCCCTCCATCTGCAAGCCAAACTCGGTGGTAGCGCCGACCATGGATGGGCTGTTGTCCACGACCAGTAGCAAATCCACACTGGAAGACGAGCCCCCGGAGTCATCCAGTGCGCCTCCGGAAGTACAGGCAAGAAGAAGCAGGGGTGTCATCGATTCCTCCGGATCGGGCTGCAGGATAGCCCAGGGGATCCGGTCTCTCTTCGCGGCAACTCGCCCAAGTGGACCCGGATTCCGTATGCTGTAGCAGAATCTCGGACCCCACCCCATGCAGCGTCGCCGTCAGCACTACCGCGTCACAGATGACTTCATACGGGTCGTCGAGTTGGAGTTGCTCGGCCCCAAGGTCCACGCCAGAAACGTCAAGATGATCAACCTCTCCAGCGGAGGCTGCGCGGTGCAGCTTCCCGCGGGGGCATCGGGTCTCCTTCGTCAGCGCGACATCGTGGACCTGCGCGTCATCTCCAAACGCCTGAAAGAAGCCATCGAGATGAACGGGCGCATCGCCTGGTTGGACGAGTCCAGCAAAAACCCCAGCGTGGGCATCACCTTTCTCAACTGGCGTGAACATCGCCGGCTACTGGACAGCGACCTCCGAGAACTCTTCAACGAGAGAGAAGCCTTCCGGGTGGCCCCCCCCACCAGTACCCCGACCACGGTGAGCCTCAGTTCGTCCGAAGAAGAAGGCGAGGTGGCCGAAGGCAATCTCCGGGACATCTCCACCATGGGTCTCAGCCTTTCCATTCCCGCCGAGTTGGCCAAGGGTCTCCCGGAACTCTCCTCGGTCCTGGTCCGCATCTCCCTGGACGATGACTCGCCTCCGATCACCACGCGAGCGGACATCCGCTACGTCACGGATCACGAAGGCAGCTTCTGGGCCAAGGTGGGCATTGAATTCTCCCAGGAAAGCAGCCAGACCCCCGAAGACCGCAAGTCCCTTCGCGACTTCATCATGAAGCGACAACGCAAGTCCATTCGCCTCAGCATGAAGGACGAAAAAGAGTAGTCGAGAACCAGCGCCTGGAGACGTGTCTCCTCCCAGGATGCCCTCCGCTGCGCAAGGAAAACAAGATGGTGAACCTCCTCTGGCTACCACTCCTCCTCAGTTGCGGGCCGAGCGACGACACTGACACCGGGCAGGAGACCTCATCCAGCCAGGACACCGACAGCGACAGCGACACCGACACCGACAGCGACACCGACAGCGACAGCGACAGCGACAGCGACAGCGACAGCGACACCGACACCGACACCGACACCGACACCGACACCCCACCGGTGGACTCGGATGGAGATGGCCTCTCCGACGCTGACGAGGAAGACATCGGCACCGACCCGTCGAACCCCGACTCCGACGGCGGCGGGGTGAACGACGGGGACGAGATCGCCCTGGGAGCGGACCCGCTGGACGCCAGCGATGATCGGACCACCATCGACCTGTCCGACACCGACATCCGCTACACCGGACGGTGGAATTTCGAAGACCCCACCGCACCCTGGACCGCCTGGCAGGGGGGTTCGATGCTGGTGAAATTTGCCGGCACAGGCCTGCAGGTCACCCTGGATGCCGGCCTCCGGGATGAGTGGTTTCGCATCATCCTGGACGAGGACCACCTGGGCTCCACCAAGTTCGAGGCTGGCTCAGGGGAAGCGGACTACATCCTGGCCGAGGGTCTCCCTGCCGGCGAGCACACCCTGGAGCTCGTCAAGGAGACCTACATCGGGAAGAACGCCACCCTGTTGGGCATGGAGGTGACCGGCCCAGGCCTGGTGAGTCTTCCCCCGGAGCCGAGCCGACGCCTGGAGTTCTACGGAGACTCCAACCTGGCTGGCTATTCCCTGGACCACGAGGAGAACAACGGTTCCTCCGAATACGTGGGAAGCCACTTCGGCTACGCGGGAATCGTCGCCCGCATGTTTGATGCCAGCTACCACAACATCGCCACCAGCGGTGAGACCCTGGGCGGGATGAATGGCCGCTATGACCAGTACCACTGGTACAGCGACAGTCCGAAGTGGAACCACGCCGACTACCCGGCGGACGTCGTCATCGTGAACCTGGGCGCAAACGATGTGGGCAAATCGGTCTCGACGATCCGTGCCGCCTACCACAGCCTGCTCGACGACCTCCGTGCGGCCCACCCCACCGCCCACATCGTCGTCTTCAACTCCTGGGGCTGGTCCTACGACGAGACGGCCAACTACACCGGGGAGGTGGTCGAGGAACGAAACGACCCGAACATGTCCGTCGAGATCTTCCCCTGGGTGTTCGAACAGTGGCATGGCTGCCAGTACGACCACGGCGGAATGGCCCTTGTTCTGGCGGAGCACCTGGAGGCGGTGATGGGGTGGAGCCCGAATCCCGCCGACGTGATGAGCGGATTCGGAAGAGATGGCGACGTGGCCAACGGCAGCTTCGAAGAGACTGCCCCCTTCGGCGGCTACGGATGGCGCTACATTGAAGATGGGGGCCATACCCGCATCGCCGATGCCAAGGCGGCCTACGACGGAGAGCACTACGTCCAGCTGGCCGGCGGGAAGACCCCCGCAGAGTTCCACCAGCCGAATCCCGCCGTGAACGGGTCCCAGGTGAGCGCGACCCTGATGCTGCGCGGTGGCTCCAAGGGCGATGTCGCTGTGGTGACCATCGACTTCCGGGACCAGGAGATGTGGACATCGGCCCTGGCATCCACGACCGAGACCTTCGCGCTGACGAGTTCGTGGGAGGCCTACACCCTCACGGTGACCGGGCCAGAGGCGCCTGCGCGCCCCGTCTTCCACACCCGACTCACGGTGAAGGCAACGCCGGGCAGCACCGTCGACGTGGACGCGATCTCGATGACCACCGTCGATCCCTGAACCGGCGGTAGCCCCCTTGAGCGGTAGCCTGCCTAGGGTGCTTCCCTGGACCCGACGCCAGACCCGACGTCTGCTGCGCCGGCTGGCTTTCGCCTGCACGCCGTTGCTGGGACTGCTCGTCATCGCCGAGGGGGCCTCTCGACTGCTTCCCGAGCCCGCCCCTTCATCAGAGATCCTCCCCCACCCCGTGCTCCTGGCGCCCCACGTCACCCGGATCTGGGGACTGACCCCGGGGCGCTTCCGAGAGGGCGGCGTGGTCATCGACGTGGGAGACGATGGCCTGCGCAGCGTTCCGACAACAGATGCAACCCACCGAGTCCTCACTCTGGGTGACAGCAGCATCTACGGCTATGGCCTGGCTGATCCGGACACCTTGCACGGCCAGCTGGCTGTGGCACTCGGCCACAGGGACGTCCGGGCCGACGTCCGGTGTGGTGGCGTGCCCGGGTACTCCACCGAGCAGGTCCGCATCCTGCTGGAGGAGGTCGGATGGGCGCTCGCACCGGACCTGTTGGTGCTGGGCATGCTGTGGTCCGACGCCAACACAGACCACTTCGTGGACCGGGAGTGGCTGGCTGCCGCCGCCTCCCCATCGACCCGGGCCCGGGGCGTCATGGAGCAGAGCGCCCTGTTCCGGCGTCTGCGGCGGGCGGTCACCCCCGAAAGCGCCTGGACCCTGCCCATCGGCTGGCTGCGGGAACCCTACGCCACAGGACGGCGGCGGGTTCCCCTGGACGACTACCGCGAGAACCTGGCCTGGATCCTGGACCAGGCCACCGAACGTGGCGTCACGGCCCTCTTTCTCGCTCCCTGCAACCGAATGCGGCTGGATCGACTGGACGCACCCGAGGACGCAAAGCGCTCCTGGGTGCCCTACTTCCAGGCACTCGAGGGCCTGGCCGAGTCCCGAGGAGTGCCCCTGGTGGATGGCTGCACGGTGCTGCGCTCCGCAGGACTGACACCCGAAGAGGCCTTTCTCGACGACATGCACCCCACCGGCACCGCGAACGCGGCCTATGCTCAGGCCCTGGCTCTCCAGGCTGCAGAGCTGGGCTGGCCAGCCCCCTGATCCCGCGACGGCAACCGGCCGATCACTCCCCGGAGACCACGACCCTCTGGCGCGGCGCCACAGACTCCAGCCACCCGATCCGACCATCTGGAAGGCGCACCTCCAGCCGGTCCACCTGGGCTGCATCTCCCAGTCCGAAGTGCACCTCGGGCGGACCAGCAGCTCCGTAGGCCGAGCAGGTGGTCACCAGCTCCGAGTAGACCCGGTCGCCCACCTCCAGGGTGACTCGACTGCCCGGGGGCGCTTCGACCGCCAGCCAGCCAGCCTCGGTGCATCCCTCGGACAGCCAGAGCCGGGGCGCATCCACGACCTGCGTCAGGAGCAGATCCAACACCCCGTCACCGTTGTGGTCCGCGGCCACAGCCGACCGGTAGGACCCCAAAACATCCAGCTCCAGGTCGGGGGCCATGTCCGTGAAGGCCTCACCGTCCCCCACGAGGAGATTCGCGGGCATGTCGGTCTCGGGCAACTGGGGGTTCCCATCCCCCAGCCACATGTCGCCTGCTGCCACCAGGACATCCTGCCAGCCATCGTTGTCATGGTCCACGAAGATGGCTCCCCAGGCCATCTGCCAGACCTCCGTGAACACCTTGACACCGGTTGTGGCGGTGACGTCCACATAGGTCCCATCCGACTTGCCTGACAGCAGGGCATTTCCGCCGGTGGCCGCAATGAAGAGGTCCGGGTGACCATCGAGGTTGTAGTCCCCCACGTCGAGCCCCATGCCCGACAGGCTGACCCCACAGGTGCAGTCCTCCGAAGCGTCTTCCAGACGGCCTTCCCGGTTCTCCCACAACACATTGCCACCAAAGAGAGGCCCCATGTCCTGGACCACATAGGCGTCCTGGTCCCCGTCATCGTCCCAGTCGAACCAGGCCACGTCGAACCCGGCTCGCCCCGCGAGTTCCAGGGGCAGGCTCTCCTCGTCCAGTGTGAAAGTGCCCGTTCCATCGTTCCGTAGCAGGAAGTCCCGTCGTTCCTCGGCCCCCCCCTCGACGTTGCCTGTGTTCACCAGCGCGTAGAGCTCGGGCAGGCCGTCGCCGTCGATATCCCCTGGCGCCAGTTCCTTGACCACCGCCGAGCGATCATCCAGGTGCGCCGGCATGGCGGGGAGTTCCCCTGGCACCAGGTCTCCCCCGTCGTTCAACAGGAGTTGCGGAGGGTTTCCTCCCAGGGTCAGGTCCAGGTCCCCATCACCATCCACGTCCGCAGTCGCCGCCATCCAGGGTCCAAAGCCCGCCTCATGCAGGGTCTCCTCATCGAAGCCGTCCCCATTTCGCCGGTACAGCCGGGGCCAGTCATCATTGAAGCCCAGCACCACGTCCAGGTCTCCGTCCCCCTCCACATCCCACACGGCCACACTGCCCCCCTCGCCGTGAATGCCATCGGGATTGGAACCGCCTCTAAGCCCCCAGGCCTCGCCCACGTCCTGGTAGCGGACCGTCTCGGCCGGCTCTTCACAGGCAACCACACCCCCCAGCACCAGGGGGAACTCACTCCTGTCAGCGGTCCCCGAATCGTCGGGGGTCGCAGCGGTACAGGCAAGAAGCAGGGGCCCGATCACGCCGTCACCGTAGCCGAGAGCGACCTCGGGCGTCAGGAGGTCTCGCTCAAGGGACCCCTTGGGATCAGGGCCTCGGGGGTCGCCACCCACGCCACCAGGGCATCCGCCAGTTCGACCGACCGGGTCTTCAGCAAGAAGTGTCCTCCCTCTGGCCAGCACAGTCGAGGGCCCTCGGGAGCCGCCTCGGACAGCTCGCGGCTGATGTCCGATGTGATGAGTCGGTCATCGTCGGTCCAGGCCACCAGGGCCGGCACCGGCAGGGTTCGAACCCGTTCGGCGTGGGCCAACACATCCACATTGGCCGCCAGTTGCATCACGCGCACCAGGGCCTCGACCGGCTGGTCACCGGGGAATCCAAAGGCCTTGAAGGCCACCGGCAGGACCGGGCGGATGGCCCGGCCGACAAAGGGCATGGAGAGCAGTCCCCAGCTGAGCTTGGGCCGGCTGGCCTGAAGCCCGTGGTGGGCCCGCAGACCCAGGGAAGCCAGCAGACCGATCCCGGCGACCCGGTCCGGTGACAGGTGCGCGGCCGCCACTGCAATGCCTCCCCCCATGGAGTGTCCGACCAGGTGCGCCCGCTCGATGCCGAGACCGGTCAAGGCATCCAACACCAGCGAGGCCTGAGAACCAAAGTCCGTGCCAGGCTCTGTCTCCAGCGGCGTCTCCCCCAGTCCGGGCAACCCGATACGCACCAGCCGGGCCCGGCCGTCCAGAGCTGCCCCCAGCCAGCGCCAGTCCCGGGTACTGCCAGGGGCACCGTGCAGGGCGACGATCACCGGGCCCTGCCCTTCGTCGGTGTAGACGACCGCTCCCCGGGCGATCTCCAGCCCCAGTTGCGGCGGATCGGATGGTCTGTCCGGCCTCACGCGCTTGTAAAACCCCCATCGACCACAAAGACCTGGCCAGTGGTGAAGGAAGCTTCGGGCGAGACCAGGTGCACGACCATGCCCGCGACCTCCGCCGGCATGGCGTGACGACCCAGGGCGGCCCGGTCAGTGAAATGGGACAGCAGTTCGGGCGTTTCGACCAGCACGGAGGCGAACCGGGTCTCCACGAGTCCAGGTGCAAGCACATTCACCCGAATACCGGCGGGACCCCACTCCTGGGAAAGGGTCTTGGACAGCGAGATCAGCGCGGCCTTGCTCATGCCGTAGATGCCCTGCATCGGCGCGCTATTGAGCCCAAACACACTGGCCACATTCACGATGGCACCCCCCTTCCCGATGGCCAGCCGTCGCTCCGCAAAGGCACGGGACATTTCAAAGGGACCCTTCAGATTGACCTCGAAGGTCTTGTCCCAGGCCGGCCATCCGGCGCCCAGCATGGGACCAAAGTAGGGATTCGTGGCCGCGTTGTTGACCAGGATGGTGGGGGAGAGTCCTTCGGCGTCGAGCCTTTTCCAGAAGTCGGAAATGGACTCGGTTCGGCCCACGTGCAACACCTGGGCACTGGCCACACCCGAGACCACCGCATCGACCTCGGCGACCGCCGCTTCGAGGCCTTCCCTCTTGCGACTGGCCATCACCACCCGCGCCCCCTCCAGGGCCATGGCCTTGGCGATCGCCAGCCCAATTCCTCGGCTGGCGCCAGTCACGACCGCGATCTGTCCCTCGAGGCGTGTGCCCATGTGGTTCCTCCCGGGTCCCTCTATCTTCCCTGTCTGCTTCAAGACCGGCCTTCTCCTCGACCCGCCAGGACCAGGGCCAACAGGCCCACGAGCACCATGCCAACAAGCGCCCCCACAGTGCTCGGATCGCCCAGATCGAGGGCAAGCTCAGACCCCTGGCTGACCGCCAGGGCGTTGTGGAGGGTGTGAAGCAACACCGCCGGGAGAAGGGAACCCGTCCGCAACACCAGCCAGCCCGTCGCCAGCCCGACCCCAAAGGTGGGCAACAGCCGAAAGCCGTACAGGTGTGCCAGGGAGAACAGCGCCGCCTGAACCCACACCGCCCAACCTGCCGGCATGCCCTTTCGCAACAGCCCGAGCACGGCTCCCCGAAAGAGCATCTCCTCGCAGATCCCGGGCAACAAGGCCAGGAGAAACAAGCGCCCGACCCCGGACACGGGAAAGGTCGTTCGCTCGATCAATTCGATCCAGATGGGGTCCAGGGGCATCCAGGCCTGCTGGGCCAACGAGGCGAACAGGGCAAAGCCCAGGGTGGCCCCCACCCCCAGGGCGGACAGCCCCATCACCCACCAGCCGGGCCAGCGCCGCGGGAGCAGTTCCGATGGTGAAAGCCCCAGGAGACGAGGCGCCAGCAGGGCCGGCAGGGCGTAGAAGACCAGGTGGCTTGTGAGCAGAACGCGCACCACATCCTCTCCCCACAGTCCGGGACTCCAGGCCACCACCGCGGCAATGCCCAGGGCGACAAGCAGCGCCACCTCCGGGAACCAGTTGCCCCGGGCTCGACGCTCGGCGACCCGCCCTACCCCGCGCACTTCGGCACCAGGCCCCTCCAACACGGCCACACAGGCCCGAGTGCAGCCCCATGCAAGGACCCCGGCAAGCCCCACGGTCAGTGCCAGGGACCCGGGCCCCATGAGCCCAAGACAGGCGACCACCAGGCCACCCACGGGGACCCAGGGAACCCAGCCCGGGTGGGTGACGACCAGTCCCATGGCAACGGCCACGAGCAGCCCCGAGCCAGGCAGGACCCACATGCTGCGCATCACCGCTGCCCGCAGATCCGATGCCGTCAGGAATGCGAGCACCTGGGGAGGAACCAGCAACAGGGTGGCCACAGGAATCAGCCACCCCGTGGGCCCAAGCCCCCCCTGACCGGACAGACCGCTCCCCAGGAGGTGGCCGGCATAGCCAACCCCCATCCCGATCAAGGACAGGCTTCCAGCCACGAAGAGCCAGGCATGGATCACCCGGACGCGACCGAGCGGCAGGACCGCCAGGCTCTCCAGCCAGCCACCGGTCCGCGCCCGAGGGACGGTGTCCATGATCCAGCTCAGGCTCGCCATGGCTCCAGCCAGCAGCACCAGGGCTGCCCCCAGAGGCACCTTGGGCCAGCGAAACGGTACCGGTGCCACTGGAGGTTCGAGGAACTCCAGGTCCAGGACCTCCTTCCAGGGCCCCACCAGCCCGACGGCCTCCGCCCTCTTCTGGCGTTCCTGGAAGCCAGCCTCCTTGACCGCGTCGGCCACCGCGTCAAGCCTGGCGCCCGGAAAGAGCCCGAGGACATCGAAGTGCACGCCGCTCTGGCCCCCATCCTCGGTCCAGAAACGCACCAGGGCCTCCGGGGGTGCACCAGACCCTGCGGCCTCAGCCAGCCAGGGGGGTCTGGGGCCTTCCACCGCCCAGCCCACCGCCCCGGAGACCGCGACCGACTCATCGATGACGGGGCTGTCCAGCGCCTCCAGGGAACGGGAGCCCAGGCCGGACAGGTCCACCAACCAGTGGTGGGCCATGTGAGGCACCAGGGTGACCAGGAAGACCAGCGCGATCCCTGCCAGGAAGGCCCGGCGGTCCCGGAGGACCAGGGTCCACTCCGCCCCCACCAGCGTCTTCATCAGGTCTGGCTCGGGGGCACGAGACTGTCCGCATTCATCAGCCTCAGTGCCACGACGAGGAGCAGCCCGGCACCCGCAAAGGTGGTCGCCACGGCCACCCAACCCTCCATGCCAGGTGCTGCCCTCGCAAGCCCAGCCAGGGGGGTCCAGACCGGCAGACCTACCCAGCCACCCGCCAGCAGCGCCCCCGTGACCAGGGTGACCAGGCCGGAGAGATTGAGCGCCTCCCGGGCACTCCGGGAACGGACGC
>CAZMNK010000075.1:0-25762 GCA_964567625.1 uncultured Enterobacterales bacterium
CCCCCTCGGGGCCCAGCAGAGCAGCAGTGACCGAGAAGTTGCCGTCGTACTCCCCTCTCGTGGCACCGGGAATGGCCGGATCCGGCCTCTGGTGGGCCTCGGGCCAACTCTGCTCTCCCAGGGAGACGGCCTGGCCTTCGGCGAGCTCCAGGAAGGTCATCATCTCGGTGAGGTGCCAGCCAGGCTGCTGGGTGAAGTCGACCCGAAGTGCCTGCCCCTCCACGGACACGGCCACCTGGACCGGGTCCTCCTCGTCGCCAGCATGGGCCGTCCCCATGAGCGAGGGCCAGTGCCAACGGGAAGCGGCCTCGGCCACGGTGACCCGGGCCGTCACCTGTTCCTGCTGGGGCAGGTAGCAAAGTGTGCCCTTGCATCCCTGCCAGCGGACATCCAGCACAGGAGCATAGGAGCCCGGCGTGGTGACAGGGGCGATCGGAACCTCGATCCAGACGTCCATGGCATAGAGCTCGCGCTCCGTGCCAAACACAGGGTCAAGTGCTCGTTCGGCAGGTGGGAAGCTGACTTCCCCCAGCGTCAGACCCGCTGCATCCAACACCTCGACACCCATCTTGTCCCGATAGACCTTGCAGCCCGGCGGCACCACCACGCGGAGTGGGATGTGGGAAGACTGACCTACCCTGGCCTCGACAGCCTCGGTCAGCACAGTGAAGGGCGAGGTCTCTTTGGCCAAGGCGCTGGCCGAAGGAATCCCCACCCAGAACATCAGGACCAGGGCGATCAACTGCCCCATCCGTGCACGTGTCGCGGTCATGGCTACTCCAAGATCACCATATTCCAGAACGGTTCCAGAGGCGGCAACCCTCACAGCACACCATGGTTAGGCACAGCACCATGCGTGTCGTGGTCATCATCCCCGCCCTGGACGAAGAGGCCTCTCTGCCCTTCGTGCTGCGGGACCTGGCCGCCGTGCCCCAGGAGGACTTCACCCTGGAGGGCGTGGTCGTGGTGGACAACGGGAGCACCGACCGCACAACTGAAGTGGCTCGACAGGCGGGGGCATCGGTCGTGCGAGAGCCTCGACGAGGCTATGGCAGTGCCTGTCTCGCCGGGCTCTCCCACCTGAGACCCCACCCCCCGGATGTGGTCGTCATCCTCGACGCCGACTACTCGGACCACCCCGAAGAGTTGCCCAGCCTGTTGGAGCCGATCCTGGATGCGAGATTCGACCTGGTCATGGGGGAGCGGGTGACGCGGGCCCTGAGGGGAGCACTGCTGCCCCAACAACGCTGGGGCAACGCCCTCGCGACCCGACTCATCGCCGGGGTGACCGGGCATCGCTATGCGGACATGGGGCCCTTCCGGGCCATCCGATGGGAGGCCCTGGAGCGACTGGAGATGACGGACCCGACCTGGGGCTGGAACGTGGAGATGCAGATGAAGGCCTTGCAGCGAGGCGTCCGAGTGTTGGAGGTCCCTGTGACCTATCGACCCCGGATTGGACGCTCCAAGATCTCCGGGACCCTGCGGGGAACACTCAAGGCTGGAGGCCGCATCCTGTGGGCTGTCTGGCACTACAGGGAGGGGTGAGTGGAGGTCTCTGTGCTCACCAAGGTTCCCCGGCCGGGCCGGGTCAAGACCCGCCTGGTAAAGACCCTGGGCGAAGAGGGCGCTGCGAGCCTGCACGAGGCGATGGCCAGCGATGTGGGCGTCCTGCTGAAACAGGCCGGCGTGGCGGCGACCTGGCACGTGGAGGGCCCCCTGGACCACGCATGGACAGGGACACTTCCCGGTCCGGTGAGGCCCCAGGTCGGCGGCGATCTGGGGGCCCGCATCCAGGCCGCCCTGGGCGACGAGGGAGGGCTGGCCCTGGGCATCGACGCACCCACACTGCCCGAGCAACTCCTTCGACAGGCCATCCAGAGCCAGGCAGAGGTGATCCTGGGACCCGCCTTTGACGGAGGCTGCTGGTGCATCGGACAGTCGCGACACCACCCAGGCTGGCTGTCGGAGATGACCTGGTCCCACGGTGGCGTCTGCGCAGAACTGGTCCAGCGGGCCCGAACCCGGGGTCTCAGCATCGACCTTCTTCCCTACTGGGCGGACGTGGACGAGTCCGACGACCTGCAGCTTCTCCAACAGCAACTGAGAATCCTTCCCGAGACCGCAGCGCCCCATACCCGGCGCTGGCTGACGGCAAATCCGGAGCACACGTGGCACACCTGACAGAGGGACTTCCCCCGGAAATGAAGACCGTGCACATCATGGGCATCTGCGGCACCGCCATGGGCGCATTGGCGGGAATGCTCCAGGATGCCGGCTACCAGGTCACCGGATCGGACACCGGTGCCTACCCCCCGATGAGCACCTACCTGTCTTCCCTGGGCATCGACATCATGGAGGGGTTCGTGTCCACGAACCTGGACCACCGACCCAACCTGGTCGTGGTCGGCAATGTCATTCGAGCGGTCTACGAGGAGGCCCAGACCCTGGTCTCCTCGGACCTCCCCTACTGTTCCTTTCCTCACATCCTGGGCGAGCTCTTCCTGGAGAGAGCCCGATGCATCGTGTTCGCCGGGACCCACGGCAAGACCACCACCACCTCGATTGCAGCCTGGCTGGCCGACGCCTGCGGACTGGAACCCGGGTACCTGGTTGGAGGTCTGGTCCAGGGCTGGGACCGCACAGCCCGGGCAGGCCGTGGCTCCCACTTCGTCATCGAAGGCGATGAGTACGACACCGCTTTCTTCGACAAGTCACCGAAGTTCCTGCACTACCGTGCCAACACAGCCGTGTTGACCTCGGTGGAATTCGACCACGCGGACATCTATCGGGACCTGGACCACGTCAAGGAGAGCTTCCGCGACCTGGTGGCAAGCCTGCCTGCCGACGGTCTGCTCATCGCCCGTTGGGACCACCCCGAGGTCCGCGACGTGTGCCAGGACGCCCCCTGCGCGATCCAGGGCTACGGGCCCCGCCAGGAGTGGGACGGACGGGTCCTGGGGGTAGACACCGAGGCGGGCACCATGACCTTCGAGGTGACCCGGGACGGCCAGCCAATCGGGTGCTTCACCTCGCGGCTGGTGGGAGAGCACAACCTCTACAACCAGGTGGCTGCAGTGGCCGCCCTGGTCCGGGAGGGCGTCTCCACAGAGGACCTGGTCCGAGGCTTCGAGAGCTTCCGAGGCATTCGTCGCCGACAGGAGGTCGTGGGAGAGCCCGGTGGCGTGGCGGTGCTCGACGACTTCGCTCACCATCCCACCGCCGTCAAGGTGACATTGGAGGCCTTGCGCCTGCGCTTTGGCGGAAGAAGACTCTGGGCGGTGTTCGAGCCCCGTTCCAACTCCTCCTGCCGGAACATCTTCCAGGAGGCCTATTCCCAGGCCTTCGACAGCGCGGACAAGGTCCTGATCGCCCGTCCCCACAACCAGAGCCGCATCGAGGAGAGCGAAAGACTGGACGGTGAGGCCCTGGCCGCATCCATTCGGGCCCGAGGCGTCGAAGCGGACTACCTGGAGCAGGTCGAGGACATCATCGCCACGGTGGCCGCAAACGCCATGGAAGGCGACGTGGTGGCCGTGCTCAGCAACGGCGGATTCGAGGGCATCCACGGCAAGCTGGTAAAAGCGCTGGAGGCCCGGTTCAATCCCCAGTAGGACGGGTCATTCCTGGTAGGGCACGATGATCGCCGCCGACGCCTCGTCCTCGCCGTCGGTCACTGCGTAGCCCCCACTGACGAACAGGGAGCCGTCCGCGAGTGTCGTGACCTGGCAACCCGGACGGGAGCGTTCCAGCTCAAAAGTCGTGAAACGATCCCCGGTGGCCAGGTTGAGCAGTTCCACCGAGGCCTGGGAGTGGGTGGCGTCTCCATCGGGGCTCCCACATCCCAGGACAGCCCAGTCCGGCTCGATCCAGTGATCCCAGCTGCCATCCACCCGAACTTCATCGGGGGCCACGCCCTGGACAAACACCCGGTTGGCCATGTCGAAATTGCGCCCTTCGGTGAAGGGAACCGAGCTCGGACTCAGGCCACCGCCCACCCAGACCCCTCCATCCTGGAGTGGAATGAGCATGGCGCCGTCGAGGAACACGCTCTCTGCGCTGGTCACCATCGGCACAAAGGCGCTGCTGATCTCCGGGTTTCGGGCAGCGGACTCCGCGGTGTAGTCAAAGACCCCGGTGGCGTTCTGCTCCAGACCCTGGACGAAGACCCGGTCATCCAGCGCCGAAACGCACCCGGTCACGGCGCTCGCCGTCAGCTCATCCATCGTGTTGCTGGACCAGGCCCAGACCCCGTCGTCCTTGTTCGGCCGCAGTGATTCGATGGTGCTTTCGGAATCCGTCCCTCCCATCGCCACTGCAAACTCGTCCCTGAAGAAGGCAAAGCAGTGGCCGGACCTGGCCTCGTTGAACCCGGAGAGTTCCTCGACCACGTCCTCGGCCGGGTCGTAGCGCCAGGTGAGATCCGAAGGAACCTGGCCCGCCATGATCTCCTTGCCCCCCGCACCGAAGAGCTCCAGCTCACCGGACCAGTCCCATTGGGGCTGAAGGACCCCGGCAGGAAGCAGCGGCCCTGGAAGAAACTTCCCGCTCACGGGATCCCAGGTCTCGGTGTCATCGAAGGCGACAGCCCGTGTCTTGTTGGCCCCACCAAACAACAACACGCGACCGTTGGGCAGCAGGGCGGCCCCATGGTCACTGCGGAGCTTGGCGGCGTCTCCTTCGATCGCATAGGCGCGATTCACCGGCAGGAACAACAGGTTGACCTCGGTGTCCTCTCCCGGCACAACCACGACCTCCGCCGAGCGACCAAGACTGGCGACACTCTCGCCAAAGAGACCCGCCAGTTCGAACCGGAGCCGTCCGTAGTAGGCGAGGTCCGGGAACTCCGCCGTGGTCCCGATCTCAAAGGTCTCCAGGAAGAGGACCTCTCCTTCCCGGCTGATCTGCAAGCGCAGGGAATCGATGCCAGAGAACGGGTCCGCTGCCGTCGGGTTGACCAGCCAGACCTGGACGTCATCGCTGGTCGCAATCGGTTCGTTCCCACCACCACCGTCGGTACAGCCGACCTGTCCCGCACCGAGGAACAGGGGGCCCAACAGGAGAACGACACTGAAGGTGAACTGTCTCATCGGCTTCCCGGAAAGCTAAGCCGCGAAACCGCCCCTGGCGAGCCCCACAGAGTGCTCAGGAAGCACGCCGAACCGGCAGGAATGGCAGCCACTCGACGGGGGCATCCTCGACCGCCACCAACCCGAAGCCCGGGGCCAACAAGGGGGGGCGACGAGGCGGCTTGACCAGGGTCATCCCCGCCTCTCGGGGGGTTCGGCTCCCCTTTCTCCGGTTGCATCGCATGCACGCCGCGACCAGGTTCTCCCAGCACCGGGTGCCACCCCTCGAACGCGGGATGACGTGATCGAGCGTCAATTCCGAAGGATGCAGCGCTCGCCGACAGTACTGACAGCGATGGTCGTCCCGACTCAGGAGGTTCTGCCGAGTGAACGGAACCCCTCTTCTCGGAACGCGAAGGTACTGACGAAGACGGATCACGGAAGGCACCTTGAGTTCGACGGACGGTGAGCGAACCGTGGCTGCGTACTCGGCGACCACGTCGACCCTGTCGACCCACACCAGGGTGATGGCCCGCTGCCAGCCCACCGTCGCCAGGGGTTCGAAACTGCTGTTGAGAAGCAATGTCCGCCAGGCCATGCAGTTTCCCTCCTTCTGGTTTCACCCTACACGATGTTGACGTGTCAATGGGAGCCCCGCTCCACCAGCGGATAGACCCTCCTTCAAACACCGAGGCAGTCTGTGTCGTCCCCCTCCCTCCTGACCGGTCAGGACCTGCCCGACCTGTGCACCACGGTGCCCGGGGAGCGTTCGAGGGTCCTGGTCGACCGCCTGGCTGCCCGCGAATGTCCGGCAATCACCGCCAGGCGGAGTCGCCGGGCCGAGGTCCTGGGCGTCTCCGACACGGACCCGATTGTCTGGGCCGAGGCCTTGGGGGCAAATGTCAGGGACGCGGATGGCAATGTGTTCGTGGACCTGACAGCCGGCTTTGGGGTGGCGTCGGTCGGTCACCGGCATCCTGGGGTCGTCGCGGCCGGCCAGGACCAGTTGGGGCGGCTCCCCCATGCCATGGGGGATGCCTTTCCGGACCCGACACGGATCGCACTGCTGGAGCGATTGGCCGGGCTCACTGGACTGGACCGCGGGATCCTGGGGTGCTCCGGGTCCGATGCGGTCGATGCTGCACTCAAGACCGCCAGGATAGCCACGGGAAGGGATGGAATCCTGGCCTTCGAAGCCGGCTACCACGGTCTTGCGACCGGTGTCCTGGCCACCACCCATTACCGATCCGAGGCCTTTGCCGCCCCCTTTACGGCCCGCCTGGGCAGGGCGGTCGACCACCTGCCCTACGGCACCCTTCCGGACTCCCTGTCGGCCTATGGTGCTGTGCTGGTGGAGCCCCTCCAGGGCCGTGGTGGAATGCGACTGCCTCCCGCGGGTTGGCTGGCCGAACTCGGGGCCCTCGCTGCCCGAGATGGTGCTCTCCTCCTCTTCGACGAGGTGTTCACCGGCTGCGGGCGAACTGGCGTCTGGTTCGCTGCCCAGGCGGAGGGCACCAAGCCCGACCTGATGTGCGTGGGCAAGGGGCTGGCTTCGGGCTTTCCAATTTCCGCCTGCATGGGTCGGGCAGAGGTCATGGATGCCTGGGGGGCCAGCCGTGGTGAGGCCCTGCACACCCAGACCTTCCTGGGCAACCCCGTGGGCTGTGCGATGGCCCTGGCCTGCCTGGACGTGATCGAGGAACAGGCCTTGCCCGCCCGGTCGGCCGAGCTGGGTCAACGGTGGGCGGAACAGCTCTCTCGATTCGGGACCGTCCGAGGGCGTGGACTGATGCTCGGCCTGGAGTTGCCCGACGCTCTGGCCACCAGCCGGCGCCTGCTGCAGGAGGGCTGGATCGCCCTTCCCGCCGGTGTGAATGGCGAGGTT
This sequence comes from uncultured Enterobacterales bacterium, assembly GCA_964567625.1. Lineage (GTDB taxonomy): Bacteria > Myxococcota_A > UBA796 > UBA796 > CAJQPC01 > CAYFPX01. The sequence continues at coordinate 6,955 of CAZMNK010000075.1, forward strand.
CTGGGCCTCACACCGCCGCTCAATATCTCCGAGTCTCTCCTGCAGGCCTTCCTGGATGTCCTGGAGCGATGCCTGTGAGGAAGCGCCTGGAGAGGCTCCTTGCCGGCCCATGGCCCGATCCTGGCGCCGTCGAAGAAGCAGCCCTGGACCTCTTTGCCTGGCAATGCAAGGCACTGCCGACCTACGGCGCTCTTGCACGGGGGGCCAATCCTCGGCGACTCGAGGAAATCCCCACCGTGCCGGTCGCGCTCTTCCGGGACCTGCCCCTCCGCCACCCCTCCGCCACCCGGGTCTTCCGGACCAGCGGCACCACTTCGGGACTTCGAGGCGAACACTGGCTGATCGACACCGGTCTGTACGACCTGGGTGCAAAGCGCTGGTTTGCCCACTGTGTCCCGGACTGCCCGCTCCAGGAGACCATCGCCCTGGTCCCGGATCCAGCCCAGGTTCCGGACAGTTCCCTGGGCCATATGGTCCAGTCCTTCGCCCCCTCTTGTCGCTGGCATTTCGACGTCGACTCGGGGGTGCTTCCCTCGGCCTGGGCAGACCTGGCCAGTGCCACACAGCCGGTCTTCCTGGCCACAACCGCCTTTGCGCTGGCCGACCTGCTGGACCAGGAAGGCCAGGCAGACCTGGCAGCCGGTTCGGTGGTCATGCTGACCGGCGGCTTCAAGGGGCGACGGAGAGAACTGGAACCGACGACACTGCGGCGACTGGCCGAAGAGCGCCTGGGCTCCCGGCTGCGATGGGTGGGCGAGTACGGGATGACCGAGCTCTCCAGCCAGTGCTGGGACACGGGCTCCGGCTTCCATGCGCCACCCTGGCTGCGAGCCTGGACTGTCGACCCGGTCACGGCAGCTCCCGCGCCAGAGGGGCTGCTCTGCTTCGTGGACCTGGCGAATTGGAGCAGCCCACTGGCCATTGAGACCGAAGACCTGGGAAGGGTCGATGGGGCCGTCATCACCCTCTCAGGCCGGCTTCCCGCGGCAGCCCCTCGAGGCTGCTCCCTGACCGCCGAGGAGGCCCGGTGGCGGACGTAGGACAGGCCCTGTCGGCGTACAAGGCCCTGGACCCGGCATGCTGGGGCACCGGACTGAGCCCCGAGGGTGCCAGGCTCGGGCTGCAGCGGGTCCTGACACCCCTGTTGGGCAACCTCCCTCGCTGGCCCGACTCGCTGCGACCCCCTCGCCGGCTGGTCATCTGGTGTGCCGGAAATGTCTTCACAGCACCGCTGGAGTGGACTGCCGCCTTTGCCGCTGCCGGAACCGAGATCGTGCTCAAGGCCCCCTCCACAGTGCCCGAACCCGTGCTGGACCTGGCCCGCTGCTTCGCAGCAGAGGGCCTGCCAGTCGAGGCGTCTGATCTGCCCCATGAACAGGCGTGGCACCTGCTGGACGGCGCCGACGCCGTGCGCGGCTTTGGAAGCGACGCCGCCATGTCCAGCCTGGATTCCACTCTTCAACCAGGAGTCCGGCGAGCACTGTTCGGTCACCGGGTCAGCATCGCCATCGTGAATGGCCCACAGCACGCCGAGCGCCTGGTCGACGACACGGTGCTCTTCGACGGGCGGGGCTGCATGAGTCCCGTCGCCGTCTTTGCCCTCTCCCAAGCCACAGAGGTCGCCCACGCGCTGGCCCAGGGCCTGGCCGGGGCAGCCTTGAAGGTTCCCCGTGGTGAACTGGAGCCCGCCTGGGGCCCAAGGTGGCGGCGCCGGGTCGGGCTGGCCCGAATTCTCGGCCAGGTCCACGAGGGCCACGAGTGGGCCGTCCCCGTGCTTCCTCCCCGCTGGTTTGAACCCGAACCGCTGCCGCGCCTGCTCCCCGTGCACCCGGTGGGTGAACTCGACACGATCCCCGAGATTCTGAACGGGCTTCCGCTGGGGACCTGTGGCACCAACCTGGACAGCCACGACTGGCCGCGCCTGGTCGAAGGGATCGGTTTTCCGCTGGTGGCCAGGCTGGGAGAGATGCACACTTCGCCCCTGAACGGCACCCACGAGAACATCGACATCCGCACCCGCCTTGGGGAAGAACCGTGACCCGAAATCCCGTGAGCCAGGAGGCCCGACAGGTCCACGAATCCGCGCTGATCATCGATCTGCACTGCGACCTGCTACTGACCACCACCTACCTTCGATGGAACTGGGCCCGGCGCCACCGGCCAAATCCCCTCCCACGTGCCGCTTTGATGGGCCACTGCGACATTCCCCGCATGCAAGAGGGCAATGTCGGCTGTGCCGCCATGGGCATCGTGACCTGGCCCTGGGCAGGCCCTCGTGCCGCGGACCGCATGTTCGATCGCCTGCATGCAAAGCTGGCCCAACATCCCGACGCCCTGGAACTGGCCACGACGGCCCAGGCCATCCGAGGGGCCCGGACCCGGCAACACATCGCCTGCTTTGCGGGACTTGAAGGAGTTCATTGTCTCAATGGCGGTCTGGACCGACTGCCCGACCTGCGGGAGCGTGGCCTCCGATACGTCGGCTTGATGCACTTCAGCGCCAATGCAGCCGGCCGTCCCATGGTGGGTTGGGGCGCCGACCCGGACAGCCCCCTGACCGACCACGGGCGAGACCTGGTAGACGAGTGCGAGCGCCTGGACCTGGTGGTGGACGTGGCCCATCTGAACCGAGCGGGGGTCTTCGAGGTCTGTGAGCGAGCCCGTGACCCGGTCATCTGCAGCCACACCGCCTGCAATGGCGTCCATGCCTCCCCACGAGGACTCGCCGATGACCAGCTCCGGGCCATCGCCGACACCGGTGGCGTCATCGGGGTGATCTTCGTGACGGCCTTCCTCGGCAGCAGCGAGCTCGATGCGGTGGTTCGGCACATGACGCACATCCGTGACACCGTCGGCGTGGAACATGTGGCCCTGGGCACGGACTGGGAGGGATTCGCCCTCTACCCCCGCGCCCTGGACGGGGCCGACAAGCTGCCGCTGCTCACCCAGGCCCTGCTGGATGCCGGATGGACCCCCGAGGCCATCCACATGGCCTACGGCGAGAACTTCCTACGGGTGTTGGAGGCAGTCGCGGGCAGTTGATCCCGCTCGGGCCTCCCGAATATCTGCTCAGGCCCGACCGGCCACGCCCGTGGTTTCCTGTACGGCATCGCGAATGCCGGACAGATCCCTCAGACGAATGAGGGCTTCGCGCTCGATCTGGCGCACTCGTTCCCGGGACAGTCCGAGTTCCTTGCCGACTTCGGAGAGGGTGCGGAATTCACCATCCTCGAGGCCGTAGCGACGGGTCAGCACGAACCGCTGACGCTCGGTCAGCACGTTGTTGAACGCATCGTCCATGCGGAAGAGTTCCTGGGTCTGGATGGCCTCGGAATCCGGCTGGGGCGCATCATCGTCGCTCAAGAAGCGCTCCAGGGGACGGGGCCGGGGGCCATCGTCCACCGGCTGCTCCAGGGAGATGGTGTTGCCCTGGGAGAGCAGAAGCTCGGCGCGTTCCTTGTCGATGCCGACCTCGTTCGCAAGGTCCTGGATCGTGTAGCCCACGCCTCCGGACTCAAAGCGTTTCATGGCCTTTCGCAGGTTTCGAGTCTGCTCGACCGCGCAGCCGGGAAGCCGGACGGGACGACCGGTGTGGTCGATGGCACGAGTCATCTGGGCACGAACCCACCAGCGGGCGTAGGTGCTGAACCGAATCCCCCGATCGGGGTCGAAGCGCTTGGCCGCACGAAGCAGCCCGATGTAGCCCTCCTGGACCAGGTCCTCTTCATCCATGAACGGCCCGGCGAGCTTCCGGGCCTCACCATGGGCGATCCGGCGACCGGACATGGCCAGCCGCCAGCGCAGGTTCTCCGCCTCCTGCCAGGCGCCAGACGCCTTGCGGGAGTAGGGCTTCACCTCGGGATCCTTCTTGGCTGCCTGGACAACGATCATGACCGCTTCTTCAAGGCGGTCCACGGCACCAGCTCGGGTGCGCTCGGCTCGTTCCGGGCGGCGCTTCAGAATCTCCTCGGCCATCTCGATACCAGCGATGGCACCGCGAGCCGCTTCCTCAGCGGAACGAATGGCACGCGCCATGTCCTTTTCCTCCTCGGCCGTCAGTCGTTCAGAACGACCACCGCTGGAGTCAGAAGCGTAGGCACCAAAACCGGTGTGCAAGGAGAGGGACATGAGGTCTCCGTCAAAGACGAAAGGAAGGGAATAACGAACAGTGGGAGAGCCAATCGCGCCGTTCACGCTCGGCCATCCTTGGCCGAGTGGATTTCCGCACCTGAGTAGCGGACAATTCGTGCGGGTTTTACAGCCAGTGCGGCCTGTTGTGTGTCAAAACGACGTCAACTCCTTGTGGACGCTCTAGGGCGAGATTAGCGTTTTTAGTTGAGGCCGACCGCAGAACGGACACGGTCCATTGTGATTCGGGCGACTCGCCGGGCACGTTCAGCCCCCTCGATAAGGATCGCATCCACCCGTTCCGGGGATGCTTCAAGCTCTTGGAATCGCTCCCGAGGACCGGCAAGCTGCGCGTCCAGGACCTCGAAGAGTTCCTGTTTCGCGTGCCCATACCCCAGGCCGCCGGCAAGATAGCGCGAAGCCAGGTCGGCCTGCTGGGCTTCCGTGGCAAAGAGCTTGTAGAGTTCGAAAATCGTGCAGTTCTCCGGGTCCTTCGGCTCCTCCATGCCCTTGCTGTCCGTGACGATGCGCATGACGCGCTTGCGAAGCTGCTTGGGCGGGAGAAACAGTGGAAGGTGGTTGTTGTAGGACTTCGACATTTTCCGCCCATCCAAACCCGGGACGGAAGCCACTTCTTCCTTGATGAGCGGCTCCGGAAGAACCAGGACCTCTGCACCACAGTGGTGATTGAGGGACTGGGCGATGTCGCGGGCCATCTCCACGTGCTGCTTCTGGTCCTTGCCCACCGGGACCACGTGGCTGTCATAGAGCAGGATGTCTGCGGCCATCAGCACCGGGTAGAAGAAGGTCCCCAGGTTGACCTCCCTGCCGACGTCCCGTGCGGCCTTGAAGGCGTGGGCTCGCTCCGCCATCCCATGAGGGGTGAAGCAAGCCAGGATCCAGGAAAGTTCGCAGACCTCGGGGACGTCCTGCTGTAGAAAAAGCGTGGTGACCTGGGGGTCGAGGCCAAAGGCCAGCCAGGTCATCGCGACCTCTCTCTGACGCTGGCGCAGGACCTCCGCGTCCTTGGTGGTCGTCAGAGCGTGGTAGCTGGCGATGAAGTAGAAGGGCTCATGGGTGGCCTGAAGCCGCAACGCTGGCTCGATCGCACCCTTGAGGTTGCCCACGTGTGGCATGCCGCTGGGTTGAATGCCCGTCAAGGACCGGCTTCGCTGAGCCATGGCCTCGCCTGTGCCGAAGAAGGAGGTTGAAAAGCCCCCATAAATAAGGCCGGACCCCGTCAGGTCAAGTCCGCTTCCTCAACAGGCCGTTGACAGTTCGAGCGATCGGGTGACCGCGCCCTGCGACAGGCTGCGAGACCGGGGTGGGTTCAGGGGTGCCGACCCGAGGCCCCAGGACTAGTAGCCGTCGGTCTTGGTCCAGACGCTCCGGTTGGCGGCGACCAACAGGATCACCCCCAGAACCAACAGGCCCAGCCCGATCATTCCCGAGGAATTCGCGCTGAATGACGTCAGGCCGGTGTAGCCGATCTGGGAGAAGCTCTCGGCGAAGTCCTTGCCCGTGTCAGCCTCGAACCCGAAAAGCATGAAGATGATGCCGGTTCCAGCGGTGATTCCACCGCCAAGGATGAGCCAGTTGTGCATGAGGCCTCCAGAGGCCTCTCCTGGTTATCGCACCCGACAGCCCGCCACAAGGCGAGGAACTCAGCCTCGAACACTTCGCCCGTTCCTGCCAGATCCCCTCGAATCAGCCGGGAACAGGGTTGGGGCCGGGAGCCGTCTGAAATAGACTTCCGACGCCCTCTTGAACAAGCCGCTCGTCCCTTCCCAGGATCCCTCCGCCTCATGAAGCCTCCCCTCCCTGCCGCCATGATGCTGGGCGGCATCGGTCGCTACCCCTTCAACGGGATCTTCGAACACGGCATCGCCACGCCAGGCGGTCGACTTCACGTGGTGGGGCGCATCGGGGCCTCCTCGGAACCGGAAGCGACCTGGGAGATCGTGTTGCAGGTCCACGAGGCCCTGGACGGGATCGACGGCGAGGACCGTCTGGCGTTGATTCGTGGCGCCTGGGACCGCGTCCTGACCCTTCCCCGCCAGGCACTCGGCCCGGCACAGGGCAAGGACCTGAGCCTGTTCCTGGTGGCCTCGGATGACACCGGAACCTCTGTGGCCGGTGTCGGGCTGGACATGATCTGGCAGTGGAGCCCGGAGCGCATGCTGCCACTGGTCGCCCAGGACCACCCACTACTTGCCTCGCCGGGAATCCCCCAGCTGGCCCCAGGAGCGCTCACCCTGGACAGCCCCGTCAACGGCCCCCTGGTGGCCGCCGCAACAGGTTCAGAAACCTCGAAGATCGGGCCCCCGAAACAGGTCCTCCAACAATGTGGGGTGCGGGCATGAGCCTTCTCCTCTCCAAGGACCTGAGTGCCCTGAACATGCCGAAGGACCTGCCCCTCCTTCGAGAAGCTGTGGCGGCCTCCCAGGACTCGGACGAACTCGGCTCGTTCTACAAGGCCCTGGCCGAGCAACACCCGGTCGCCTTGGTGGACCTGGTGATCGGTCCCAAGGCAGTCAAGAACGTGACGGCCGTGCGGGCCGCCCTCGGCGTCATCGGGCACCTGGAGCAGACGGCCCCGCCTGCAGCGATCTACAAGCGGCTCCTGGAGGTTCAGGAGGAGACCCGTCAGGAGGTCATCCAGGTGGCAGCCCAGCGCCATCCCGGAGCAGGATGGCTCGTACAGATCTCCGAAATCGCCGAGCAGAGGCCAGGCACAGCCCACCTGTCCGCCAGTGAAATGCACCCGGCCTTTCCGGCCGTCTGCTGGGCCCACGCCACGGCAGGCCACTGGGAGGCCCTGGTCCAGGCCGGAGAGATGGGACGTGCCGAACCCGCGGCAGCGTTGTTGGCCGCCGGCCGCGAAGGCCTGGCGGTGGAAGCGGCAGCTCACGCCCTGGCAGCGAACCCGCAATGTCCCCTCGTCCCGTTCCTGGCTGCAGCCGGAGGGCCGTACATCCAACCACTTCTTCTACAGTTGGTGCCGCGTCTGCAGAGCATCGAGGCGGGTCAGGCCCTGCAACAAGCGGTTCTTCCCTTTCCACAGGTCGCCTCGTTGCTGGCCCGTGTGGTCCCGGGAATGCGCTAAGACCACCGATGCGATCTATCCTTGCAGGCCCTGGAGTTCGTGGATGACCGAGTCCTTGACCTGGTGCCGTGCCTGTGAAGGCCTGTGCGGTGTACGCCTGGAGATAGAGAAGGGCGCGATCGCCAGTATCGAAGGCGACCGGTCCCACCCGAACAACGCAGGGTTCCTGTGCGATGTGGGACGCAAGGCCGCCTCAATGGCGCGTGGCGACGAGCGCCTGACCCGACCCATGAAACGAATCGGGGATCGACTGGAACCGACCTCCTGGGAAGAGGCCATCCGGACCATCGGCGGTGAACTCGCCCGAATCCGCAAGGAGGAAGGTCCCCAGGCCATCGGCATCTACGCCGGAGCACCCCTCGGTCACAACGCCTATGGGGCCGCCCGCACAGCGGCATTCGCCCTGGGGTTTGGGACCACGAACCTGTTCAGCGAATTGTCGCTCAATGGCTCCGCACTTCTGAAGGTCTCGGAGTTGATGCTGGGCTACCCCGTCGCGCTCCAGGCCGATGTCGGTCGATCCCACTACACCTTGCTGCTCGGGGGGGATCAGGATGTCGTCCGCTGGGGCCCCCTGCAGGCCGGGACCGTACACACCCAGGCACTGCAGTACTTCAAGCGAACCCGTCGCTTCGCTCGCCTGGTCACGGCCGGTCACAAGACCACCCCCCTTTCCCTCCAGGCGGACCATGCCCTGTCCATCCGGCCAGGCACCGAGACCTTCCTGCTCCTTGGTATCGCCCACACCATTGCCGCCAACGGATGGTACGAGCACCAATACCTGCGGGACTACACCGCGGGTTTCCAGACCCTCCAGGACTGGCTCTCTGAATGGACCCCCCAGCGAGTAGGCGAGATCTGCGGTGTGGATGCCGGCATGGTCAGCGGTATCGCCTTGAAGTTCTCACGAGCAGCCATGGCCTCAGTGGCCCGTTCGGAGACCCTCTTGCGGACCCAGCACGCCACCGTGTCCGCCTGGGCCTGGCACGTGGTTCACGGGTTGACGGCCAACCTGCTGCGCCCTGGTGGCATCTTCGAGGCCATTGGCATGCTGGACCATCAGCCCCTGGCCCTGGCCTTTCCCGCGGCAGATGGTCCCCGCACACGGGTTGGAGGCTTTCCGTCTGTGCTCCTGCAGGCCCCCGCGACCGCTCTGACCGAGGAAGCCCTCACCCCCGGGAAAGGACAGTTGAAGGCACTCCTCTCGGTCGCCGGAGATCCCATCGGGCGACTGCCTGCCAGGGAGCGGGTGGAGCAGGCCCTGGACTCCCTGGAGCTCGTCGTGGCCATCGACGCCGTGGAGACCGCCACCACCCGCCGGGCAAATTGGGTCCTTCCCAGCACCTTGTTCTGGGAACGTGAGGATCTCTCAGCCCTGGCGCTCTCGATGCTCCCGGCCCGGACCCTCCAGGCCACAGGCCCGGTCCTGGCCCCCGCTGGAGAGGCAAGAGAGGAACAGGCGATCCTCTCCGACTTGTTTCAGGCGGCCAATCCACCACTCCGAGGCGGTGAATGGGGCGTCCACCTTCGCATCGCTGGACGCAAGGCAGCCGTCGCGGACCTCCCGGGCTGGGTCGACAAGCTGTTGGACCTGGCGGGCCAGCCAGGTCTGGACGAGATCAGGGCCATGCCCCGAGGGATGGACGATGGCGAACTCAACCGGGCCGAGTGGCGTGTCGAACGCCCAGGCGCCCGGGTGGACCTGGCACCTCCAGTCCTCGAAGAAGCCGTGGCGGCCATCCAACCGCCCCAGTCAGACCCGGACCTGCCCCGATGGATGGTGACCCGCACCCGGAGCGAGGTCCACCAGGGAACCCGCTACGCGACCGATCCGGAAGCTGCCCGGGCAGTGCGCCTGCATCCCAGCTGCGGGATCGCCGATGGCGCGGAAATCCGGGTGACCACGCGTCACGGGGAGGCCCTCGGGATTGCCCGTCACGACGAGAACCTCCGCGAAGACACGGTGGAAGTGCCCTGGTCCGCGGGTTTTGAAGCGGGAAGACTGGTGGGGGACGACGCATTGGACCCATTTACCGGGACTCCCAACCAGGTCGGCATCGCCTGTGACGTAGGAAAGGTCTGAACAGGGCTTTCCTCCCTCCACCCCGTCTTGATCAGTCGCTCAACTCGCGAATCCACCGCAACAGGATCCGATTCGCCTGAAGAAGACCTGGCCGGTAGAAGTCCGGCGTGGTGGGAACCAGCCCCGGAGCGTGGTCATTGAGCCGAAACCAGGACAGGCGGCCACTGGACGCAGCCTGGATCATTCGGGCGGCATGGCGAACCTCCCCAGGCTGCGCGTGGTCTCGCATCGACTGGATGCGCAGGTAGCCACAAGGCAACTCCCCCACCCATCGCACCGCCTCTCGCGGCCGCCAGTACACCTCGTCTTTGAGGCTGTGGCCCAGGGCGGGCACCATGATCCGCCCGCCCGCACAGATGATCTCCCGATCGCTCGGCCCTTCCCAGTCGATGAGCCACTGGACAGCTGGTTCCTTGCCCAGGTGCGCCAGCCCGCCACAGGCCATCGCAATGCCCAGGGAGATGGCGACCACGCCGAGCCGATCCGGATCGACCTGGTCCAATCCCGCGAGATGCCTCAGAGCCACCCGGACATTGTCCTGGTGCTCCAGCCCTCCGTAGTCTTCCTCTCCCCAGCTTCCTCCCCGACCAGCCGGGTCGAAGTGGAGCACCACAAACCCCATCGAGGCGACTTCGGCGGCATTCACCGGCTGACTCCACCCCTCAAAGACCGATCCGGGGTCGTTCGTGCCCGGGCAGAGGAGAATTCCAGGCCATGCTCCAGAGGCCTGGGGCCGATGCACCTGGCCCTCCAGCTGGTAGCCAGCGGAAGACACCATCCGAACCGATTCGGAGACCGTGGGGACGCCATGGCGTCGCATCCGGAGACTTCGACTCAAGGCGTGACCGCGGTTCACGGCATGGCCCTTCACGGCGGCAATCAGGGACATGGGCCCAGACTCTACTAGGGCGTCGATGGGAATTGGAATCGCTGGAGTCGGGTTGAACCAGGAGTGGGCAGACCTCCTGGGAGTCTCACCGTGGGGAGGAGGTCTGGCCCTCCTGGAGTCTTCGAATGAGGCTCTCGTTGAACTCTCCGGTCGCACTGTGCAGAGCACGAGGGGCGGCCAGCTCAACCCAGGGGCGGTCATCGGTGTTGAGGCGCCCTCCACGCCCGAGTGTGCGCAACTGCTCCGGCCCCAGGCTCGGTGGCAGCGGAAGATCCGGCGGCGGAGAGGGACCAGCGATCAGCAGGACATCGGCCCTGGGAACCGTCTCAAACAGCCACGCCTCCCCGAACACGTCCAGGAAGGTGCGCACCAGGGACCGCAACTCCCGAGGGTGAAGACCGTAGAGCTGAATCCACTGGCAGAACACCCCGCCGGGGGCCAGACGCGCCTTGCCAAGGCTCCAGTACTCCCGGGTGAAGAGGTTGGAGACCCCCGTGATCCAGGGGTTCGATGGCTCCGAGACGATGACATCGTAGGCAGGCCCTGCATCCTGGAGCACCGCCCGGGCATCGCCGACAAGAAGCCGCGTGCGAGGGTCGTCCAGCGGTGCCCCACTGACCTCGTCGAACAGGCGAGATGCCCGCACGACTGCGGGCTCGATCTCCACCACATCCAGGTGCTGGACCCCCTCCTTCAACAGCGCACCAGCGGTGACCCCCGAGGCCAGGCCCACCACCAGGGCCCGTTCCCGGCGATCACTGATCCGCGCCGGCAGAATGGCCGACAACAGCTGGGTCGACATGTCCGCCCCTGTGGAGGCATCGACCTTTCCATTGATCGAGAGCCACATGTTCCCCGAGGTACTCGACCGGCCGACGGCGACAGCTGCTGTTCGCCCCTGCTCATAGTGGAGCAGGTCCCATCCCTGGTGGGCAAAGGCACGGACACCTACCCGGGAGCGATCCCCCAGGTCAGAGACCCGCTGATGGATGCCCACAGCGTGCAGCTTGGCATCCCACTCGGGGGCTGCCCAGGCCAGGAGCCCCGTCGCCACCAGCCACAGGGGCCTGCGCCCAACAGCCGCTCCCAGGGCCGCCACAAGCCCGGCGGCATGTACCGCTCCAGGAAGGGCCAGGGCGGGAAGCGCCCACAGACCGGTGCAGGCAGCGCCAATCACCCCGGCCAGGGTGTTGGCGCCCAGCACGGCCGCCGTCCCCGCTGACGGACTGCCTCCCACCCTGGCAAGGCACCGGGCAAAGACCATCCCACTGGCCACCGGTGCGCCGGCCATCGCCAACGCTGAGAGGCTCATCTGCAACAGCCAGCTGCCCGAGGGGCCGACAAGGTCAAAGCCTCCAGCCAACCACAGAGGCGCCTCGGAAAAGCTCCAGGTACCCAGCACCGCCAGGAGTCCCAGCGCCCCCAGGGGGCGAGCCAACCCGCTCCCCCGAACACCCCAGGCTGCCCCCACTGCCACCCCGGCCAGGAACACCGCCAGGACCCAGGCAAAAGCATGGACAGAGGCCCCGAGCAACAAGGCGGCCAGTCGCATCCAGGAAACCTCGAGGGACATGGCCACACCCCCTGCACAGGCAGCGGCCAGTACCGGTGCCCAGCGAATGGCTTCCGAGACGCCCAACGGCTCATCCGATCTCTCGGCGGACTCCCGCCAGGCCAGGATGGCCACGGTCAATGAAAGCCCCGCTGCAGCCAGCTCGGCCCCCCGCACGCCAAACAGAGGCAAGAGGAGACCCGGGGCGAAAAGCACACCGAGCACAGCACCCGCCGTGTTGATGGCGTAGAGCCTGGAGACCAGGCGAGCAGGCAAGCCCACCCCCACCACGACCGGCAGGGTGGCTCCAAGCGCCAGGGCTGGAGGCCCCATCACGACGACCGCCGCCAGGGCAGCCGGCCACACCCCGCCCTGGTCAAGGACCGCGGGTGCGACCTTGCCCATCCACCACGGGACCGCCACAGCCCAGGCTGCCACCCCGGCCTCGAGGCCCGCATAGGCTCGCATGGGCCGCTTCGGCCGCCAGCGGAGAGCGAGCAGTCCCCCCAGCCCAAACGACCCGAAGAAGGTCGAGACCGTCAAGGTCACCGCCACGCTCCCACTGCCCACCAGCAGGGCGAGACGGCGCATCCACAACACCTCGTAGGTCAGGCAAGCGAAGCCCGAGAGGAACAACAGCACTCCAAGCCACCGGGCGCTCACCAGGGCCACAGCACTTCCCTCGAGAAACAGACCTCGGACCAGGACCGCTGCACCGCCACCAAGAACCGGGCCTGGTCCCCACCCGGGGATCCCGCGCTCCGAGACCCCAGGAAAACAAGGGCCTGGGCACCCTCAAGGGCCGCGGCCCCAACCAGGTCCCGGGCCAGGGCGACCAGCAGCACGAGCCCCATCATGAAGCCATCCTATGATAGCGACCAAGCCCATGCCTGATCAGCCTCCAAAGCCTCCAGCGCCACCCGACCCGCCCGCTGAACCCACCGAGGAGTTCGGGTGGGATTCGCTGGAGGAAGAGGAGGAGGTCCCCCCGGACCCCCTCGAGGAACCGTGGCCTGCTGAGGACGAGGAGGGCACCACCTGGGAAGACGAACCTCTCCTGGAGACCGAGGCCACGGAAGAGGATTGGGCCACCATGGAGGTTGAAGAGGGCGAACAGGAGTCCTTTGGGGACGATCCGGAAACGGCAGAGTTCCCCCCCGAGGAATGGCCAGAAGAAGTGGAGGAGTCCACCGACAACGACTGGATCGAGGAGGAAGCGAGCACGGTCACCGTGGGATGGAATGAGCAGGCTTCGCTGCCCACCTGGGGGATTCACAAGGTTCCGGCCCGCTGCCGAACAGGCCTGGAGACCTCGACCCTGTACGTGTCACTTCGACCGGGCCTGCCGGGTCGCGTGACGCTGGTGCTGGGCGATCAGACGGTCGATGTGGGGGTCGGCGAAATGGACAATGAACTGGTGGCCATGACGCTGGTGCGCCTGGTGGGAAGGGAGTTCGAAGCCACCCTCCGTATTGTTGGCACCAGCGGCCCACCTCACCTGGTCCTGGGTAGAGATGTCCTGGCTGGCCGCTTCCTGGTCGACGCCGGTCTCACCTGGACTCAGCGCAGGTCCGATTGATTCGCCTGCTCCGCTTCTTTCGGGAGTATTCGTTCCTCTACTGGCGCTGGTACGCAGCCGGTGTGGTCTTCCTGTGGGCCACAAACTGGCTTGCGGTCCAGATCCCTCTGGAGCTCGCCACAGCGGTGGATGCCCTGCGCGAAGGCACTGAGCAAGCCACGAAGATCCTGTTCCGAGCCGCGAAGATCATTGGCGCCATGGGGGCCGCCATCATTGGGGTGCGCACCCTCTCGCGGGTGCTCTTCTTTACCCCCGGCAGGCTGGTGGAGTACCAACTCAAGAACGACCTCTTTGCCCACATGATGGCACTGCCTGCGTCGTTCTATGCCCGCTGGACGACCGGAGACCTGATCTCCCGAGCCTCCAATGACATCACCTATCTGCGGGTCCTGGCTGGGTTCGGTGCCCTGCAGATCGTCAACGTGACCGTGGCCCTGGTACTCGCCGGCGACAAGATGCTGGACCTGAGTCCCGACCTCACGCTGGTGGTCGCTGTGCCCATCGGCTGTTGCCTGGTGCTGGTCCAGATCGGGATTCAACGGCTCTTCACCCTGACCCGCCGTCAACAGGAACAGCTCGCCGACATCAGCGATCACGTGCTGGCAAGCCTGCAGGGCATTCGTACCCTGCAGGGCTTCAATGCCGAGCCAGCCTTTGAAGCACGGTTGGAAGTCCACAACGACGACTGGCTGGCCACCCACGTCCAACTGGCCAGGATCCGGGCCTTTGTCCTGCCCCTCCTGATGTTGGCCGGTGGGCTCGCCATCTGGGGTCTCCTGTCCTTTGGGGGGCCGATGGTGGCCAGGGGCGAACTGAGCATCGGCGAATTCGTGGCCTTCACGACCTATGTGGCCTACCTCGTGCCGCCCCTGCGATCCCTGGGCTGGCTCTTGAGCGTGCTCCAACGAGCCCTGACCAGCCTGGAGCGCCTGGAGGAACTGCGATGCGAAGAGCCCGATCGCCTCGGTCAGGCGCCCTCGCCCCGGGGCCAGGCACCCGCATTCGAACTCCGGGGCCTGAGTTTCAGCTATCCAGACGACATCGAGCCCACGCTGTCGGACCTCTCCTTTTCCATTCCTGCGGGCTCTACCGTCGGCATCTTCGGTCGCACGGGCTCCGGGAAGAGCACCCTGCTGAAGGTGCTCACAAGGGAGTGGAATCCACCCCCTGGCACTCTTTTTGTCGATGGCACCGACGTGCTCGACCTGGACCTGGACAGCTGGCGCCAGCGCCTGGCCGTCGCTTCCCAGGTGCCCTTCCTCTTCTCGGAAACCGTGGCAGACAACATCTCCATGGGCGTCAAGGATTCCCCGGGCCTGGAAGCCGTCCTGGAAAGGGCAGCGCTGACCAAGGACCTGGCCGCGTTGCCGAAGGGCAAGGACACCCTGGTCGGGGAACGCGGCGTCATGCTGTCAGGAGGCCAGCGACAGCGCGTGGCGCTCGCCAGGGCCCTCTACCGGGACTTCGACGTCCTGGTCCTCGATGATGTGCTCTCAGCAGTCGACCACGACACCGAGCAGCGACTGATCCTCGCCCTGGCCGCTGTCGGCCAGGGCCAACACCGCCCGACCCTCTGGCTTGTCTCCAACCGTGCCGCAGCCCTGACCCATGCGGACACCGTGCTCGTCCTCGCCGAAGGGCGACTGGTCGACCAGGGTACCCATGCCGAGCTCATCACCCGACCCGGCCCCTACCAGGCCGCATGGCTTCACCAGCGGGTGAAGCAGGAACAGCCGGCGGAGGTGACCTGATGGCCCAGGAGCAGGAATCCGCGTGGGCGCTGGGCAAGAAGCTCTGGCCCTATGCCCGGGAGGACGCCTGGCTCTTCGGTCTTCCCCTGCTGCTCACGCCGCTGGCCATGGCCCTGGCCCTGCTGGAGCCCTGGCTTCTCAAGGTCGCCATTGACGATCACATCACCCCTGGACGCCTGGAGGGTCTGGGCACACTGGCCCTCGCATACCTGGCGGCGGTGGTGCTCAGCTACGGGTCCCACGCCCTCTACCAGCTGGCCCTGGCCATTGCCGGCGGGCGCACGATTCGGCGCCTGAGACAGGCGATCTTTGCCCACCTCCTCTGCCTCCGACCTGCCTTCTTCGATCGAAGACCAGCCGGGGCCCTCCTCACCAGGGCCACCTCGGATGTGGAGAGCCTGGGAGACGCCCTCACCCACGGAGTGGTGACCATTGTTCTCGACATGATGATGGTCGTGGGTGTGCTTGCCGCCATGCTCTGGCTGGACTGGCGCCTGGCTCTCGTCTTGTGCGCCGTCGGGCCCCCATTGGCCATCGTCCTTTCCGTCTGCCGCCGTGCCTTGCGCAACTACTACCTGCGCATCCGGGAGACCCTCTCCACGGTGAACGCCTTCCTGGCCGAGCGGCTCAACGGTGTTCGAGTGGTGCAACTCTTCAACCACCAGGCCCCAGCCCATGCCAGGTTCGTCTCCCTGAACCAGGACTACCGGGATGCAGCGGTGCGATCGAATGTGTTCGACGCCTTCATGTACGCGGCAGTTGATGGCACCGCGTCCATCTGCGTGGCCCTGATGCTCTGGTACGCCACCACAGACTGGGTCGGTGGGGCGATCAGTGCGGGCCTCCTGGTGGCCTTTGTCGAATACCTGGACAAGCTCTTCAAGCCCCTGCGGGAATTCAGCGGCAAGGTGGCGATCATCCAGCGAGCTGTCGCCGCCCTGGTGAAGATCTTCGGACTTCTGGACCACCAGGAGCAGGTCGTTCCGGGCGAGAAACCCCGTTCACCCCTGATCGGCCGCTTCGAGGTGGAGGACCTGGTGTTCCGGTACCGCGCGGAAAACGACGACGTCCTCCGAGGCGTGTCCTTCCAGGTCAACCCGGGCGAGGTGGTGGCGCTCGTGGGTCCCACCGGTTGCGGCAAGACCACCGTGGCTCGGCTGTTGACCCGGGCCTATGACGGCTACAAGGGCCACATCCGACTGGACGGTCACGAGCTCTCGGAACTGGACATCCACGAGATCCGCAGCACGGTCAGCATGGTCTACCAGGACGTCCACCTGTACCCGGACACCATTCGCTTCAACGTGGACCTGGGAAACCCGGCGGTCGGCGACGAACAACGAGCCGAGGCAGCAGCCCTCGTCCACGTCCAGCCCTTCATCGACGAACTTTCGGATGGATGGGAACATCGACTCCGGGAGCGAGGTTCGAACCTGAGCGTGGGTCAGGGCCAGCTACTGACCTTTGCCCGCACCCTGGCCCACAGCCCGAAAGTGGTGATCCTGGACGAGGCCACCGCATCCGTCGACTCGGTCACCGAAGCGCTCATCCAGGGCGCCATCGCGAACATCCTGTCCCGCAAGACCGTCATCGTCATCGCTCACCGCCTCTCCACGGTCACCGCAGCCGACCGCATCCTGGTGATGGATGCAGGCCGGATCGTGGAACGAGGAACCCACCAACAGTTGCTGGACCAGGGCGGCCGCTATGCCAACCTGGTTCGAAGCGGGCTTGGCCGGGAGGCCTGAGGCAGGGAGGACACCATGGACCATGGACCTGTTCTGGTGCTGCACGGTGGCGCAGGTCGCCAGGGCGACACGGCTCGGAGTACCCGTGCCCATGCCGCCATTCAACGAATCCTGTTGGAGAGCTGGCCCTTGCTCGAAGCCGGAGGAAGCGCCCTGGATGCCGTCGTCCAGGCGGTGGTGCGCCTGGAGGATGAACCACTCTTCAATGCCGGAACCGGGAGCAAGCTACAGATCGACGGCATCGCCCGTCTCTCGGCAAGTGTGATGGATGGGGAACGGGAACGCTTTGGGGCCGTGGTGAATGTGGAAGGCCTGGCCAACCCGGTCCTGCTGGCCCGGGCCCTGGTCGAAGAGGACAGCCGAGTACTGGCCGGACAGGGTGCCCTTGTTCGTGCCCGAGAGCTGGCGCTGGTGGAAAAGGACGTCCGCACACCGGCGGCGATCGAGGCCTGGAAGCGTGGACTGAAGGGCCAGACTGGCACGGTGGGGGCAGTCGCTCTGGACGTCCAGGGCCGACTGGCCGCAGCGACCAGCACCGGTGGGCGGGGCCTGGAACGGGTCGGCCGGGTGAGTGACACGCCAACCATCGCCGCAAACCACGCCTCCCCCTGGGCTGCTGTGAGCCTGACCGGCTACGGCGAGGACATCGTGGACGGTGCCCTGGGGCCTCGACTCGTGGCCGGGGTCGAGGCGGGACGGCCCCTGGCCGAGGTGGAGGCCCTGCTCCTGGAGAGAATGCGCGAGCGGGGCTGGCGTGCAGGGTTCATCGGGGTGGATGCCAGCGGTTCCTGGTGTGCCGGGCACTCCACCGCAGGCATGACCTGGGGAATGCATGGCCGATCCGGTGTCCAGGGCTGCTGGGACTGACGCCCCCGAGGCTCGCTACCGCTCCAGGCTCGCCCCGATCCGCTCCAGGAACAGGGCTTCCAACCCCTCCGTGCCGATGTCCTCGACCCGCTCATCCGCCACAACCCGTCCATGGGCCAGCATCACCACACGATCGGCCACCCGCTCGACGGTCTCCAACACGTGGGTGGACAGGAGCACGGTCGTCCCCTGGGCACACATCTCCCGCAGGCTGGCCTTGACCCGAGCGGCACTGGGCGGATCCAGCCCGTTCAAGGCCTCGTCCAGAATCACGACCTCCGGCCTGGAGACCAGAGCCGCCGCCAACGCTGTCTTTCGCCGCATGCCCTGGCTGTACTCACGGATGAGCCGATCCGCGTCCTCTCCGAGCCCGGTCAGCGCCAGGGCTTCCTCCAGGTCACCCTGCCCTCGCAAGGCCACCACGAGCTCCAGGAATTCCCTGGCGGTCAGGTAGTCATAGAGTGCGGGTTCCTCGGGCACGTAGCCCAGACGCGCTCGGGCCTGGCCGGGGTCTGCCGCCACATCCACCCCGCCGACATGCACGGTTCCCGCCGTCGGCGTGAGCTGTCCGGTCAACACCTTCAGGGTGGTGGTCTTTCCGGCGCCATTGTGTCCGATCAGGGCGACGAACTCCCCGGCCTCCGCCAGGAGATCCACATGTTCCACGGCCACCACGCGGCCGAACACCTTTCGAAGGCCTCGAATCTCGATCGCGCTCACGACACACTCCCCGCGGCAGCCACCGCCCAGATGGTCCCCGCCAGGGGCAGGTACGCCGCCCACCCCCAACGCTGCCACCCCGAAGTGGTGGTCGCGACCACGGCAAGAGCCACCGCCACCAGTTCCAGGGCCACCCCCAACTCCAGTGCCGGACCCCAGCCCTGCCGTATGGCCAGGGCCAACAACGGCAGGCCCACAAGGCCCTGG
Source organism: uncultured Enterobacterales bacterium (assembly GCA_964567625.1). Classification (GTDB taxonomy): domain Bacteria; phylum Myxococcota_A; class UBA796; order UBA796; family CAJQPC01; genus CAYFPX01. Next base: position 25,585 of record CAZMNK010000075.1, read on the forward strand.
AGCCAGCCAAACACCGCCAGCCCTCGGGCTGTACGCACCACCCGGGCTGTCAGACCGAGCCAGTGGTCCAGCCAGGCGGGGCTCTCCTGTCGCAGACGGAAGACCACCGCCGAGACAAGGACCATTCCTGCACTGGCCACAGCGGCCGCCCGGGCGCCAGCCATCGGATCCCTGGACC
>CAZMNK010000076.1:0-25161 GCA_964567625.1 uncultured Enterobacterales bacterium
ATGACCTCGTAGGGAATCCGGGACTCGGGCACCATGATGACGTTCTCGTCATCGGGGTACTCGTCCTTGATCAGGCCCAACTTCTCCGTCAACAACTCGTAGTCATAGGACTCGGGGGTGGCGCAGTTGGGGTCCTTGCAAGGGATGGTGGGCTTGTCCTCCTCCCCTTCCACAGGCGCAGCCGCTTCAGCATCGGGGTTCAGGACTGCATCTGCACCTGCAATTGTGATGCCCTGGCGGGTCAGCACAAGGGACAACTGCAAGGGGGGATCGTCATCTTCCTCAGGCGGCGTTTCTTACGGTGGTCCGATCACGGGGAGCGTCGAATCGATGACTGCCAAGTGAACAAACTGGGCTGCCATCAGCAGAAACGGGATGAGGATGGAGACCAGGTTCATGATCGGGATGAGGTTTAGTTCTTCGCCTTGCTGCAAAGACCTCCTGCCCTTTCCGCTACCCATGTGTCTCTCCCAAGTGGGAATTCAAGGTGAGGTGGACATTCCCGACCCAATCAGCGGGTCGGGAACGCGTCAAGCGAATCCAGGTGGGGCTGAAGAGGCCTTTAGGCCTCCTGGGCACCCTCCTCCTTGAGCGTGCCGCGACGACGGGCACCGAGGAGGTTCACGGTCTTGGTGGCGTAGAGCTCCACCTCGTCCATGATCTTCGTGGTCTTGTTCGTGATGATGGACGTCAGGATGATGGTCGGAACGGCGACGATCAGACCAGACATCGTGGTGAACATCGCGACGGAGATACCAGACGCCAGGAGGGTCTGCTTGGTCTCCGCCGATGCGTGGGCGACCGCCTCGAAGGCCTGGATCAGTCCCTGGATGGTTCCGAGCAGTCCCGTCAGGGTGGCGACGTTGGCCAAGGTGGTCAGGTACGGGGTGCGCCGAGTCAGCTGGGGGAAGACCTCCAGCAGGGACTCGTCGACCGCGTTCTGAATCTCGATGTCGCCACGGTTGGCCCGGGTAAGGCCCGCCTTGAGCACCCTGGGAAGGGCGGCGTTGGGCTCTGCGTTGCAGAGCTTGATCGCGCGATCGATGTTGTTGGCCATGATCAACTTCTGGACCTGCGCAAAGAACGCAGTGCCGTTGATGTTGGCGCGGAAGAGGATGTAGTAGAGCCGCTCAGCAGCGATCGCGGCAGCGAAGACGCCGAAAATGAGCAGCGGAATCATGAAGGGACCGCCCTTCTGAAAGGCGTCGACCAGCATTCCCATGAGGGATTCTCCTACGAGACTTGGTTTCGATTGAGCGTCGGTAGCCGGAGGAGAGCTTTCACACCGGTTCAGACGAGGGTGGGCAACTGTACAGGAGTGACCTGTGGGTGTCAGGCGTCAAACTGTGAACACACTGTCAGCGCCCGAGAGGACACCAAGCAGTAATCCTTATGAACCCCACCGTCGGATGAGGGTTCGTCGAAGATTTGTCTAGGCCCCCAGAAAGCACCCAGGGCTGAGCACAGCCATCGCCTCTGGACAGCCTCATTCGTCTAGAAGGGCCTGGCTTCAACCGACTTCACGATGCGCGGAATGAAGCTCTCCTGCAGATCCAGTTGATCCATGCTGCTCAGATCCTGGCGCGCGATGAGGATCTGAACGCTCGGCTTCTGGACTTCACCCCGGATGACCTCGGCCTCGAGGATGGAAACTCTCACGCGCTTGGATTGAGCCTGAACGGGCGAAGAAGAGAGGAGGATCCCCCCAAGCAGAACGGTCAAGACGGCGCGCATCAGATCCCCCACGGGTTGGTGGACTCGGATTCCTCTTCCTCCTCCTCGTCAGGAACCTCCTCTTCGGGGGGCTCCTCGGCGGGAATCGGGGCTTCCTCGGGGGTGGCGGGTTCCGGCGTCGCTGCGGGTTCTTCCGCGGCAGGCTCGGGCGCCTCCTCGACCGGCGGTTCCTCTGCAGCAGGCTCGGGCGCCTCCTCGACCGGCGGTTCTTCCGCGGCGGCCTCGGGAGTTGGACCTGGGGCAACCGTTTCTTCCCCAGCACCTTCGGAAGCGGCTGGCGGCTGGGCGGCCTCGGTCTCCTTCCGCTCCTCCTCTTCCTTGACCAGGCGCTCGCGTTCTTCCTTGGCCTTGCGGTCCGAATCCGCCTTTTTGCGGCGTTCTTCGAGGCGCTTGACCTTCTTCTGCTCTTTCTTGGTCGCCTTGATGTACCCCTCGACCAGTTCGACGTCCTCACCCCCCTGGTCCAGGTAGGCCTGATAGGCGTCGACCGCGCTCTGGTAGTCCTTGACGTAGTCGCCGAACAGAATGCCGAGGTTCAGGTGTGGGCTCGGGTCCGAGGGGCGCAAGCGAAGGGTCTCCTCGTAGCTCTTCTGAGACTCCTCGAAGCGCCCTACGCCGCGGTAGGCCACCCCCAGATTCAGGTGGATGGAAGGATCCTCATTCGCGAGTCCCCGGGCCCGTTCCAACAGGGGCACGGCGTCTGCGTAATTGCGGTTCTCCATGTAGCCGGTGGAGAGGTAGACCAGGGCCGCCACGCTGTCCGGGTCGAGCCGCAGGGACTCCTGGTACTTGAGCGAGGCGTCGTATTCGTATCCCTGGAGTTCCAGCACCCGGCCCAGGTTGGTCTGGATCCCGGCATGCTCGGCCCCGCCCGAGACATCTCGCACGGCCTTGTCCAGAATGAACTCGGCCAGGGGCAGCTTGCCCATCTCGATGTAGACGACCCCGAGCACGTGGTAGAGGTCGAGCCAGTTGGCGTTGATGCGCAGCCCTTCCTTGGCCGCCTGCTCCGCATCCTCCAGACGACCGAGTTCCCGCAGGACGGACACCAGCGCCACCCGCAGGTCCATGTTGTCCTCGTCCGATCGCAGACCTGCCCGGAAGCTCGTGAGGCCTCTCTTGAGTTCCCCATCCTCCAGGCTCATCAAACCCATCTGCAGCCAGGCATCGCCCAGGGTGGGATCAATGTCGGTGGCTCGCAGCCAGGACTGCCGGGCCTTGGAGTCCTCGTTCAGAATCTTGTGGGCAACGCCCTTGTTGTACCAGGCCCATGCCTGCTCGGGATCGAGATCGGACGCCTCCCCGAGGAGTGTGAGGGCTCTCCGGGCATTTTCAATGGAGGCGTTGGACAGCAATCCCGCCGCTTCGTTGACCTTGGCCACCGCCTGCAGACCTGGACCGCCCGTGGGAGTGGGGCCGGCGGTAGCTGTGGTCCCCTCTGTGGCCGTGGCAGGAGCCTCATCCCAGGGGACCTCGGTGCCGGTTCCCTGGGCGAAGACCGTGGGAAGAGCCAGCAATGCAAGCCAGTGCATCACTTGTCCCCTCCTTCGGAGGTCTCGATACTGCGAGCGCCGACCTTGGGGAGAATCATCGGGTCGACGGAACCCTGGATTTCAGGCTTCTCCAGTGGGTACTCGGCGGGGCTGATGTCGTTGAGCATCGCCACCGTCTTGTCGACCCACTCGGAACTGCGCTTCTCTTCTTCGGCCTTCTTGAGGTTGGCCTCGAGCCGTGCGATTGCCTTGACCTGTACAGGTTCAGCGAAGCTGTCCAACTGCTCCCGGTAGATGTCGACCAGCTCCCACTCCCACTCCTCCGGAATCGGCCACTTGTAGAGGTACTGGGCGTGGTCCCAATAGGTCGCGCCCTGGATGAAGATCGCTGCCGAGGTGTACTCGAAGTCCTGGTAGACCGTGATCAGGTCGATCGCTTCCTGCTCGATCGTGGCGATCTCGGCCTTCAAGGTATCGAGAAGCGTGGTGACCGTGGCCGGGTCCTCGAGCTTCTTGGCTGACGGGTACTCCATCGCCGCGAACTCCTCGTAGTGAGCCTGGAGATCCCGGAAGGCGATTCCCGCAGCCAGGTGACGCGACTTGGGACCGATGGGCCCCTGTGCAGCGAGATCCTTGTAGGTCTGCAGGAACTCCACCCAGGTCTTCCGGGTCGTCTTCGCCCGCCCCCGCTCCTCAACCCGCTGGGCCAGGAAATACTTGGCTTCCAGGGTGTGGTCCGGGTTGATGCCACCGAACTTCTGCAGGTACCTCTTGTAGGAGGCCTCCGCCTGGCTGGTCCCCACTTCCTTCCACTGCTTGGTGGCCATCCAGTAGACGTACTCGACGTCTTCCCGGTCCGGGTACCTGGAGACGTACCGCTCGTAGCCCTTGGCCGACCCCTCGTAGTCGCCGACACCGCTTCGCAGGAAGCTGGCCGTGAACAGGGCGTCCGGTGCGTCCACGTAGTCCGGGAAGTACCGGTTCAGGTCCTCGTAGTACCGGATGGCGGCTTCCAGATCGAGAACCTGGGAATAGTTGTCGGCGATCCGGTAGTACAGCGCCTTGGAGCGTTCGTCCTTGGGATATTCCTCGAGGTACTGCTCGAAGAGTTCCAGGGACTTGGCCTTCTGTCCCACAAGGTCGTAGCTGTTGGCGGCGTTGTAGAGGGCCAGATTGCGGTTCTCGGAGTCCGGGAACTCCTCCATGAAGTTCACGAAGGCGACCGCAGCCTCGGCCCGTTCCCCTTGTTCGACAAGGGCGAGCGCCAGCTTGAAGGCAGACTGTTCCTCGAGGGTGCCGAAGACGTCGGCCGCATCGGAGGACTCGCTGGCTGTCTCTCCCAGGCTCATTCGCCGGAAACGGCTCGTCAGCTCCCGGATCTTCGCGTAGTCCCCATCCGCCTGGTAGGTGCCGACCAGTTCCTTGGCGGACCAGGCCCCCTCGTCCTTGTGGGGGAAGCGGTCGATGACCTCGTTCAGCCGTGGGCGTGCATCTTCGTAGCGACCGAAGTTCACCAGGATCAGGGCCGGGATGTAGTAGAGCTGCGGCCGGGCCTCATCCAGGGCCGAGGAGAAGGACGGGTCCTCGAAACGAACGTCCTTGATCCGGTCCATCGACGAGATCAGGGCCTCGTGCTCGGGGGTGAGCATGTAGATGTCGCGCTCGCCACCATCCTTGGTGGGGACCTTCTTCTCCAGGACGGCCCCCGGTGGGACCTCCTCGTAGCTGCCGTAGGTGTCGACCACGACCTGTCGCCAGACCTGGACGACCATCCACTGGGAGCCCTCCTGGTAGGGGTGCCCTTCCGAACTGATGAGCCGTTCGTATTCGACCCGGGCCTCTTCGTAGCGCTGTGCGCTGTAGAGGGTGTCCGCCAGGTACCACTGGATCGTGTAGTAGTCGTCCGCGAAGGGGAAACGGCTCAGGTACTCCTGGTACTTGGAGGCAGCCGCCTCGTAATCCTCCCTGGTCTGGGTCCCCTGGGCCCGGATGTGGTACTCGATGGCCACATCAGCCAGGGACTGTTCGATGAAGCTCTCGGCCACCGCCAGGGCATCGGGGTTTGCGCGGTTCGCCTGCCACCACGCGCTGTCGGGGTGGTAGCGCTCGGTGAGGACGGTCCGGGCCCGGCCAGCGGACTCCAGGTCGGGAATGGCCTTGCTCTCATGAAGCTGGGCCACCTTGATCTGCAGGGCCGGGTTGTCCGGGTCCAGCGGCCAGCGGTCCTGGAAGTACTCCAGGGCTTCAATGGCATCCTCGTAGCGAGCCTGCTCTTCGAGCACCTCGGCGAGAGACCGGAAGATGTCATCCTCGTAGTCTCGAACCCCGATCTGGGTAAACCAGGCCTCAGCAACCTGGACCGGGGTCCGCCCTTCCATGTCGGCGTCAGCCAGGTCCGAGAAGGAGAAGGCCATGTACTTCACGGCCTCCGGGCGGAGGTCTGAGGTCTTGCCCGACTCCAGGAAGGTCTCCTCACTCCAATCCAGCAGGGCCGTGAACAACTCCAGTGCCGGGTCGTACTCGCTGAGCTTGTAGTAGGACCACGCCAGCTTGTAGACGCCCTTGTCATAGAGCTCGTGCTCCTGGCCCGCCCCGACGACCTTTTCGTAGTAGGGAATGGCTTCTTCCAGGTCCACGTTGTCGAAGTGAACCTCGCCCAGGTGCATGGCCCCATGCACGGCTGGGCGGCTGTCCGGGTGTTCCGCGACCAGGTGCTCGAATGCAGTCTGTGCTGCTTCCTGGTCGAGCTGGGCGGACAGGTCGTCGAAGTAGCAGTACCCGAGCATGTACCAGGCAGCGCCGGTGAACTCGTAGCTGGGGTGGTCCTCGAGGATGGTCTGGTACAACTCAATCGGCTTGCTGTAGTCGACCAACGGCTGTTCGAGTTCCATCTGCTCCAGCGGATCCTCGATCGTCTCTTCCAGTACGGCGAACTCTTCGGCAGCGACCAGCCAATCCTCCTTGGCCCGCTCCGTGTAGAGGTCGGCCAGGCGGAACATGACGTGGGGCGAGTACTCCGCGTCTGGGTACTTCCCGAGGAAGTCCTCAAAACGTCGAATGGCCATGTCCCGGAGTTGGACCTCGCTCTCCTCCAACTCGGTCTGCAACGCCTTGTACCCAGCGTCGATCCGAGCCCGTTCCTCCACCTCACGCCTGTCCACGATGGACCGGACATCCTGGGTGAACTCCCGAGCACGGGCGTCAAAGCGCTCGTTGAGGGCGTTCCAGGCGGCGACTTCGTCCTCCAGGGGTCCTGTCAGCCGCTCGGTGGCGATCAGGCCTCCACCCGATTCCTGGGCCCAGGCCGTCAGGGGCAAGAGGGCCAACAGCAGAGTGAGGCGAGAAATCCTCATCACTCCTCCAGGCCCTTGCGGATTCGCGTGAAGTTCTCGGTGAGCTCGAGCAGCAACTCCTGGCGCTCTGCGATGATATTGATGCGTTCCTCGGTGACGGTCGACTTCCGCACCCAGTAGACATCGACGATGCCCATGTCGGCGCCCATGACCGAGTCGCCGAAGACCCCGGCCAGCCAGGAAAACCCGGCCTGGGTGATCTCGGAGCCAAGAACCCGAGCATCCTTCAGGGAGCCCTCGAGCCCCACAGCCAGCAATTCCACCTCGCTGGCTTCGCTTGCCAGGCGCTTCTTGACCGTGCTGAGCTCCTTGCGCTCCAGGGCAGCCATCGCCATCGTGGCATGGCCGATCAGGCCATCCAATTCGTCCACCCGGCCCCACATCTCGTCGATGCGCCTCAGGGTGTCATCCTCACTCCCATCGACCTTCTGCCGGTAGGCCCCGTAGCGTTTTCGCAAGCCGTCGAATTCGGCCAACACCCCGGACTGGTCCTTCGCCTCCTGGTTGGAGAGCTGGTGCTCCAGGGGAAACATGATGTTTCTGCGTGTGGAACTGGCCTGGATGGCCTCCAGGTCCGCCGCGATGACGTCGAGTTGCTCGATGAGCGTACGAGCCTCCGTCTTGACCTGCAGGATCTCGACCTCGGAGAGGGGCGATTCACCGGAGTCGACGAACTCGATGACCCCCAGGGCCTGGGCCTGAAGGTCGTGGACCATCTGCTCCACCCGGGCAGCCCTCTGTTGCACCGCCAGCACCTGCGCCTCGTAGACCTGGAGCCTGTCGCCCTTGGTGGCCTCGCGGTCCTGCTCTACGAAGACCCCATCGCGAAGATCTTCGCGACGTTCCTGCAGGCTGCGAACCTCGCGACGGTACTCCTGGGGCAGGTTCGCCAGCAGCCAGGCCTCCTCGTTCTCCAGCAGGTCCTGTTTGACCCAGAGGGACTCATTGGTGGCTCGGCGCAGTTCTCGCCGGTCCGGCTCGAAGGAGCCGAGTGATCCCTGGCTCAGCGCCAGCGCCTCCTCGATCTCCAGGACCAGAACCTGGGCCTCCTGGAGGTCTGCTATCTGCGCTTCCAGGTCGTGGTAGACGCCCACGGACCGCCCCACATCTTCCTTGGAAACCAGCAACTCGATGGCATAGCGAGGAATCTCGCCCGAGTTGAAGGACCCGGCCTCGATCTGTTCCAGTCGCGCGAACCAATCGACTTCGTCCCGCTCCTGCGCCATGTCCGAGATGGTCTGCTGAATGGGCGTGTATTCCTCGACGATGGCCTCGTATCGGTTGAGCGCCGCCTCGTATTCCTCCAGCTTTCGGTGGAGGTGACCCCGGACCAGCTTGAGTTGCGCCGTGTAGCGGTGCTCCGAGTAGGCCAACAGGAAGATCTCCACGGCCTCCAGGGCGCTCTGGTAGTCCTCCTGCTTGATGAAGGTCCACACAACCTCGTAGAGCGCGTCGTCGAAGTACGCCGAGTCACGCCCGATCCGCTGGTAGTAGGTGCTGGACTGCGCCAGGTCACCGGTCTCGTAGTAGAGACGTCCCAGGGCAAGCTCGGCCAGGTCGACCACGGACCGTTCTTCCGCGTTCGTGATGCTGATCTCGCTGGCTTTCTGGAACTCGGAGATGGCGTCTTCGTAGCTGCCCTCGACGACCAGGACGGTCCCGTAGAAGTACCGGGATCGGGCATAGAACGGGCTGCTTGGCTCCACCTCGGTGAAGAGCGACTTGGCCCGGGCATGGTCCCCCTGCAGGTAGAAGGACTTGGCAAGCGTGTACCGGATGGAATCGTTCGCTTGGACCCGTTCCGTGAGGACCCAGGTGTTGTAGAGCGCGTAGAAGGCGTCCGTCTTGTCCACGAGGCTGTAGAGCTCGAGCTGCCGGCGCACCGCGTCGGAAAAGAAGATGTGGCCAGGCCCCGCGTCGATCAGGGCCCCGTAGACCTCTTCGGCCAGGACCAGGTTCCCCATCTCGAACAGGCACTCAGCCAGGTACCAGCTGGCATCCGCAGTCAATCGGGGGTCCCGCAGGGAACCGGACTCCACCAGGGTGAAGAACTCCCGTGCCGCCCGATCGTAGTCACCCACCAGGTAGGCATAGACCGCGTCCTCGTAGCGCTCCTGGGCTTCTCGGTTGCCCACCAGCCCCCGACGGCTCGTCAGGTCCTCGGCGATCTCCTGGACCGCGCCCTCCAGATCCCCGAGCCGAAGATCCAGGCGTTCCAGCTCTTCCGCTGATCCGGGTCCCGCAGCCCAGAGGGTTGCGGTCAGGCTCAGGACTCCCAGCAGGCTCATCTACTCCTCGGCGGACTGACGCACGGTCTTCAGCTCGTAGAACACGCGCGGTCCGTCGGCGAAGGAGCGACCAAGCCCTGGCGGCTCGTCCAGGATGACCCTCAGGTTCGACACATGGCCGTCCTCTGCCGCGAAGGCATAGGAACTCTGGATCTTGAAGGTGTAGCCGTCCACATACTTGAAGACACCGAAGCCATTGCCTCGGACCACCGCAGTCACAGTCAAATTGTGATTGCCTGGTGGAACAGCACCGTCCCAGAGCTTCAACTCGCTCTGTCCATCGAGTTCCCCGGTGGGGTCCGTCTTGCTGTAGACCGACTGCCCGTCCAGGTAGTAGCTGATGGACTCCAGCGTGTAGGAGGCGCCCAGTTCATTGAAATGCCACACCACCGCGCGCGATCCGCTGGTGCTGCCTTCGATGACGATTTCTTTTAGGAGCTGCAGGGTGGCCTTGGCCCGGAACACCCGCTCCTTCAGGGCATTGGTGTCCTCTTCCACAGTGAGCAACTGACGGTTGAAGTCAGGATCCGTGGAGGGAGCTTCGGCTGTTTCTTCAACCGATTCCTGGGCATCCGCATCCGACAGAAACGCCAGCGGCGCCCCCAACAGCAGGCACATTGCCACGGCCCAACCAGCACGTCCGATCATGGGTTTTCGCTCCATCCCCTAAACCGACACAGAGCTATCCCTGCCTGTCGGCGCAAGGGCCTTGTATACCGGCCCGGGAAGAATGCTGTCAATCGGGGCGAGATGGCCTCTGGAATAGTCGCCTTGCCTCTGGCATCAAGGCCCAGGTGCGGGGGGTCCAGGATCACCGCCAGCCGTCCCATCCAGTTCACAGAGAGTGCCACAGAACTGGTCGGCGACCTTTCGCGCGCGAGCGATAGATCCGGGCAGTTCGTTGACCAGGTAGGCAAAGGCATAGATCTCCCCATCCGCAGCCTCGACGATCCCCGCCAGGCAATGCACCCCATCCAGAGTTCCCGTCTTTCCTCGAACGCGATCAACCTCGTCCTCATCGGTGAAACGAGCCCAAAGGGTGCCGTCCCGGCCACCGATGGCGAGCGATGCCATGAATTCGTGTCCGACACGAGGGTCTCCCGCCATGTCCGCCATCACCGCCGTCAGGTGAGTGGGGCGAAGCCGTGCGTTGCGGGTCAAACCCGACCCATTGATGAGCTTGAATTCCTCTCTGGGAATGCCCAGTGACGCCAGGTAGTCCTCGAGCACCGCGATCCCGCCGGCCGTGGTTCCAGGGGCGCCAGACACCTCGGCCCCCAGGGTCTTCAGCACCTGTTCGGCGATGAAATTGGAGGAGTACTTGTTCATGTCCATGAGGATCGAGGCCAGCGGGGGCGACTTGAGCGTCAGAAGCTCACTGGCGTCCTCGGGGCTCTCACCGTCCAGGTAGGCCCCGCTGACGGTGATGCCCTGCTCCCGCAACTGGGCTGCAAAGGCTGCGGTGAAGTAGGCCGTGGGATCGGGCACGGTCCGGTAGTAGCGAACCGCCGAAGCACGCAGGGGCACCCGACCCTTCAGGGTCAGCACCATCGAGCGCCCGGTGACCTCCCGGTCCAGATCCACCCTGCGGTGGCCGTTCTCGGTGGTCCTGAGTTGGTTGTCCACCGTCACCACGCCCGGCGCAGGCGTCTCGAGAACGACCACGGCAGGGTCGCCTGCCGACTCTCCAGGGCGAACCACAATGGCAATGGTGTCGAAATTCAGGGCCAAGGCCCCGGTGTGGGCGAAATAGCTGGGGCCTTCTGCCAGGTCTCGCGCCTTGGTCCAGCCCGCTGTCGCCCAGTTGCGGTCGAACCGGGTGTCGTCAAAATAGACATCGCCCTCAATACGTTCCACCCCCTGCAAGCGCAGGTCGTAGACCATTTTCCAGAGCTTCTCGATGACCAGGCTCGGATCACCGCCGCCCTGGACGTAGAGATTTCCATCCAGCACACCGTCAGTGCGGAGCTCCCCGTCGGTGAGCAGACGGGTCGTGAAGCGGTAGGAAGGCCCCAGGGTCTTCAACGCTGCAGCCGCTGTGATGACCTTCATCGTCGAGGCCGGAACCATGCCCTGGTCCGCCTGCCAGCCGAAGACTTCCTCCCCGGTGCGCAGGGAGACCACCTGGAGCGCCACGTCCGCATCCTTGAAGAGGCGATCGTCGGTGAGAGGCGCCAGGAGAGGATCAAGGGAGGGCGCCGGCGCAGGTCGCAGAGGCAACGGTGCGCGTTCGATCGCCAGGATCTCCGGGGTCGCTGCGGGGGCCTCGGGGGTCGCTGCGGGGGCCTCGGGGGTCCCCGCGATCTCCAGGGTGGCTGCGGGGGTCTCCGCGATCTCCAGGGTCTCTGCGGGGACCTCGGGGGTCTCCGCGGGGACTTCCGTCGAGGCCGGCTGCCCCGCGCCTCCGGTGTCCAGTGGCTCCGGGTCGGCGGCCTGCAGGGGCCCAGCAATACCCACCAGGCCAATCAGCAACAGTCCGTTCATCAAACGCCGCATCCCATCTCCCTTGTCTTCGACGCGCTCAGCAACGGGACGGCAAATCCGTCCACGGCCTTCATCTTGCGGAATGGACTCACCTCTCGCACCTCCCGGACGGTTCCGAACCTGTAAAGGATCGTCACAAGCCACCGAAGCACCCGGCTTGTGAACCGCTGGGACGGGGCAAACGAGATCCCGCCTCCACCAGAGATGGAGATGACTTCAAGCCCAAGTCTTGTCATGTCAAGACCCACGTCGACTATCGTAGCCCACCTTTTGGGAGTCTCATGGATTTGTTGCTCGTCGCCCTGGTGATCGGACAGACAGCCCGAGCAGAAGTGCCCGATCCTGCCGGCTACACGCCTCCTTCCGCCTCGATTGCGGGCGAGGATGGTCCGGGAGCCACCTGGGTCAACCCGGCAAACCTGGGATTCGATCCCGATCCAGGCCTGGCGCTCTACTACCGCCAGGGACTGGACCAGTCCGGCCAGCAGTTCGTGTTGTCCTCCAGCGCCGGAGGACTGGGGCTTGCGCTCCACCACCGCCGGCCCGGCGGGCAGGCGCCCTGGTGGGGACTCCGAGGTGCACTGGCCCTGGATCTCTCGGAGAGGCTGCACGGTGGGATTGCAGCAACCTGGAACCTGCCGGGGGGAACCTCGCCGGCCTTCCTGTCCTGGGACGTCGGGTTGAGCGCTCGTCCCCTGCCCTGGCTCGGCCTCGCCGTGGTGGCCCACAACCTGGGGAGCCCTTCTCCCGAGCAGGGGGTCTACGGGACCTACGGCCTCGGTGCCGTGGTTCGCCCCATCGGAGACACGCTGCTCCTGGGCCTGGAGTACCAGGCTGTAGACCCGTCGTTCGAAGGGCTCGATGAGCGTCGAACCTTGCGCAGCACGTTGCGTATACAGCCTCGGGATGGCCTGCTGATCCATGGCCAGGCAGACTGGAACCTGGACCCCAGTTCCGAGCTCTATGGCCTGGGCCTCGGGCTGGGCGTGGAGGTCTTTCTGGGCAACGCAAGTGCAGGCGCCTTTGCCGGTGACAGCCTGGAGTCGGCTTCAGCCTGGCTGGCGACCAGCGACAGTCCCCAGTGGTTGCTCACCCCTCGCAAGCAGGTCCCTGTCGTCGACCTGACCCAGCCGCACCCCTACCAGGCCAGCAGCGGACTGCTGGCTGCCCCCACCGAGACCTACCTGCAACTGCTGGACCGGCTGGAGACCGCCGCCCAGGACCGGAGTGTGCGAGGTGTCGTGGTGGAGTTGGGCCCCATCCCATTCTCCATGGCCCAGGTCCAGGAACTCCGTGGCGCCGTCGAACGGGTACGACAGACGAACCGCCCGGTGGTGGCCTACCTGGGAGGTGGCGCGGGCAACACGGCCTACATGATCGCGGCAGGCTGCGATCGGGTCTACCTGCACCCGGCAGGAGACCTGGACCTGGTCGGTCTGAATGCCGAGGTGCAGTACCTGAAGGGCCTGATGGACCTGGTCGGCGTGGAGCAGGAATTCGCCTGGCGTGGCGAATACAAGTCCGCGACGGAGACCAACACCCGCACCGAGCCTTCCGACCCTGCGCGCGAGCAGATGGAAGCGCTGCTCGACGACCTGTACGAGAGCCTGGTCAAGGACACCAGCCGAGGACGGCGTTTCACCCCCGAGGAACTGGAGGAGTTCATCGATGGCGGTCCCTACACCGCCGCAGAGGCCCTGGACCTGGGGCTGGTGGATGACCTGGTCTACCCGGACGAACTCGAAGAGGCCCTGGCCGACATCCTGCCCTCCGGGTCGGAGTTGGAGGAGGAATATGGTCTCTACCCGGACACCCCAGGCTGGGAGACCACCCACGAGATCGCGGTGGTCTATGTGACCGGGGCCATCGTCTCCGGGGAGTCCAGCTCCGGGGGCCTCATCCAGGGAGCCAATGCGGGCTCTGACACCGTGGTTCGTCACCTGAACCGGGCCGCCAGCGACCGCAGGGTCAAGGCCATCGTCTTGCGGGTGGACTCCCCTGGAGGCTCGGCCTTTGCCTCGGACGAGATCTGGCGAGCGGTCGGGCAGGCCCAGCTCGAAGGCAAGCCTGTCGTCGTGTCGATGGGCGGGACTGCCGCCTCGGGCGGCTACTACGTGGCCTGTGGTGCCGACTTGATCCTTGCGGAGCCGACGACCGTGACCGGCTCCATCGGGGTCTACGGCGGCAAGATGAACTTCACCGAGCTCTACGACACCCTGGGCGTCACCCACCACACCTACTCCAGGGGGCGCAACGCGGGCATGTTCACGAGCACTCGGCCCTTCGACCCGGTCGAATACGCGGCCCTGGACCGGATGATCGGAGAGACCTACCGCCAGTTCAAGGAACGGGTGGCCGACGGACGCGGATTGACCGAGGAAGAGGTCGAAGAGGTCGCTCGGGGCCGGGTCTGGTCCGGCCAGCGGGCGCTCGAGGTCGGGCTGGTCGATGAGATGGGGGGCTTCCAGGACGCCATTGATCGCGCCCTTGGACTGGCCGGGCTGGACGAAAACGCCGACGTGGCCCTGGTCAGCTATGGCGGCGGCGGCGGGCTGAACGGCGTCTATCTCCCACAGACCATTCGACAGTCCCTGAACCCGGACGTTCCCCTCCCCCCTGAGATCCAGACCTGGACGGGGTACCTGCCCCTCGCAGACGAACGCATCCTGGCCATCCTGCCCTGGCAGCTCGAGGTGGAATGATGGCCGGGCCCTCCCCCCGGCTGCTGGTCGTGGATGACGACCGCGCCGTCCGACACTCCCTGGAGATCAACCTGCGCAAGGGGGGATTCGACGTCACCCTGGCCTCGTCGGCCGACGAGGCCCTGACCACCCTGGACCGGCGGCCCATGGACCTGGTCATCACCGACGTGGCGATGCCGGGCACGACGGGCATGGAGCTCCTCGCCCAGGTTCGGGAGCGATGGCCAGAGGTCCGGGTCGTCGTCATGACTGGCTACGGGTCTGTGCCCGACGCCGTGAGGGCGATGAAGATCGGGGCGGACGACTACATCATCAAGCCCGTCAGCCGAGACGAGTTGCTCCTGATCGTGCAGAGGGCCCTGGATGGGAAGGCTCTTCGTGCCGAACTGGTCCAGCTGCGACAGGAGGTCTCGGACAAGTACGGCTTCGAAGCCATCATCGGAGCCACCCCGGCAATGGTGGAGGTCTACGAACTCATCGCCGCCGTCGCCGACACGAATGCCCGGGTCCTGATCCAGGGCCCCACGGGCACGGGCAAGGAGCTCATCGCCCACGCCCTGCACTACCGAAGCGATCGCCAGACAGCCTCCTTCATCCGGGTGAATTGCGCGGCCCTGCCCGAGCCCCTGCTGGAGAGCGAACTCTTCGGTCACGAGCGCGGCGCCTTCACCTCGGCGGTCCGCCAGCATCGGGGGAAGTTCGAACAGGCCAACGGCGGAACCTTGTTTCTCGACGAGATCGGGGAGATCACCCAGGCGACCCAGGTCAAGCTCCTCCGGGTGCTGGAGTCCGGCGAATTCCAGCGGGTCGGAGGAACCGAGACCTTGCAGGTCGATGTCCGGGTCATCGCCGCCACGAACCGGGACCTGCGCCAGGAAGTCCAGCATGGCAACTTCCGTGAGGACCTGTTCTACCGCCTCAACGTCTTCACCATCCAGGTTCCCCCGCTTCGGGACCGAAGGGACGACATTCCCCTTCTGGTGGATCACTTCCTGGGGCACTACTGCAAAGAATTCAGCCGACCTGTTCCCAAGGTCCCCAGGGCGACCCTGGAGCGACTGACCCAGTACGGATGGCCAGGAAATGTGCGCGAACTCCAGCACGTGATCGAACGGGCGGTGATCCTGACCCGGAGCGATGAACTGTCCGGCATCAAGCTGGCAGAAGGCCCCTCCCTGGACCGGCCAGACGAGACGATCCTGCCCGAGGGCATGGCCCTTCAGGCCGCCCTGCGTGAGTACGAGCGCCGGGTGTTGATCCAGGCCCTCAAGGACGCCCAGGGGGTCCAGGCACGCGCGGCAAGGCGACTCGGGATCTCTCGCTCCAACCTTAATTACCGGATGAAGCGACTGGGCATCTCGGTCAAGGCCATCGAGTATGAATGACCGTCTGGGAAAGGAAGCGACTCCGGGCGCGTTGACAGGCCAGCGGCGTCCGTTAAACGGCCGCCGTCCCGGTTGCCGAATGTCCGCGGTCGAATCTGAATTCCCTTTGTGGAAGCTGAAGCTGAAGCTGTCGACCGCCTTGGCAGAAACCCATGCACTGAAAGCAAGCTGAGGCACGGGATGCTTTGACAGCGGAGAGTTCTGGCCAGGTAGCTCAGTTGGTAGAGCAGAGGACTGAAAATCCTCGTGTCGGCAGTTCGATTCTGTCCCTGGCCACCTCTCCTCTTGTCCTCGCCCTCCTGCTGGGGGGCTGTGTCGGTCCCGAGACCGTGGGACTGTTCGAAGACGACTGCGAGGCGACCTGCCGGGTGACTGCCCGACAACTGGATGACTGCCTGGAAGAGCAGCAATGGCAGACCCTGGACGTCGACAATGCGAACGACTTCCGAAATCGGTGCCATGACGACTGGGCGGACATGCGCCAGGAGTTGAGCGAGTTGGAACGCCAGCAGGCCCTGGAAAGCTGCGAGTCGATGCTGGAGTGGGCTCGAGAAGCGTCCTGCGAGGAACTGGCCGGGCTCTACCTGCCCTGAGCCGCCGAGCCGGATAGCACTGCGTCTTCGTCCTTCACCGCACTGGAGCCGCGATGCGCGACCTTGTCCTGGCCATCGACCAGGGGACCACCGGCAGTACCGGACTTCTGTTGGGTCGGGACCTGCGCGTTCTCGCCACCCACAACGTCGAGTTTCCCAACCACTACCCCCAGCCGGGGCACGTGGAACATGACGTCCGCGAGATCTGGACCTCGATCGAGGCTGCCGTCACCGGGGTCCTGGACAAGGCCGGCGTCCAGGCCGACCGCCTTGCAGGCATCGGCATCACCAACCAGCGGGAGACCAGCGTCTTCTGGGACAAGAACACCGGCGACCCCCTGCACCGAGCCCTGGTGTGGCAGGACCGGCGCACAGCGGATCACTGCCAGAACCTCAAGAACAACGGGCTCGAGGACCGGTTCAAGCGCGGCACCGGGCTGGTGCTCGATCCCTACTTCTCGGGCACCAAGGCAGCCTGGGTGCTGGACAATGTTCCGGGCGCGAGGGAGCAGGCGACTGCGGGGCAGGCCCTGTTTGGCACCATCGACACCTGGCTGACCTGGCGACTGTGTGGGGCCCACGTGACAGACCCCTCCAACGCCAGCCGCACCCTGCTCATGGACCTCGACTCCCTGGACTGGGACCCGGAGTTGTTGGACATCCTGGGAGTGCCCGCCGCCTGCCTGCCCCGGATCGGAGACAGCTCGGAGATCTACGGCGAGACCCGAGGGGTCGGCTTCCTTCCCGACGGCATCCCGGTCGCCGGGGTGATCGGAGACCAGCAGGGGGCACTCTTCGGCCAGGCATGCTTTTCCCAGGGCATGGCCAAGTGCACCTACGGGACCGGGGCCTTCGTGCTCCTGAACACCGGCGCCAACAAGGTCTATTCGGACAACGGCATGCTCACGACGGTCGCCTGGCGGGTCGGTGGCGAGGTCTCCTATGCCCTCGAGGGTTCAGCCTTCATCGCCGGCGCAGCGGTCCAGTGGCTTCGAGATGGGCTCGGCATCATCACCAACGCCGCGGAAATCGAGGCTCTGGCAGCATCGGTCCCCGACAGCGGCGGGGTGACCTTCGTACCCGCCCTTGCAGGACTCGGCGCTCCCCACTGGCGGCCCGAAGCCAGGGGTCTCCTGCGCGGCATGACCGGCGGAACCACCCGCGCCCACGTGGCCCGGGCCGTCCTGGAGGGCATCGCCTTGCAGATCGGAGACATCCTGCGAGCGATGAGCGCCGACCTGGGGGGTCCCCTCCGAGAACTCCGAGTGGATGGCGGCGCGGCGCGCAACAACCTCTTGATGCAGTTCCAGGCCGACGTGCTCGGCACCCGGTGTGTCCGTCCCACCCAGCTGGAGACAACGGCTCTCGGTTCCGCCTTCCTGGCCGGGCTCGCGGTGGGGGTCTGGGACAGCCCCAGCGCGGTCTCAGAGGCCTGGGCCCAGGACCGCGCCTTCGAAGCCCGGCTGTCAGACAGGGACATGGAATCGACCCTGAAGCGCTGGAACGCCGCGGTGGAACAGGCTTGATCGCTCTGGCACTTCTCGCGGGGGTCCTGGCCCAGGAGGCGGACTGCAGCGACGGCCAGGCCGCATGGCTCGCAGAGTTGGAGTCCAGCGGGTCCCGTCGGGCCTACCAGTGCCTGTCCCTGGACCCCGCAGCCCATGGGGTCCTGATCGCTCGGGCCACGACGGGAACGAACCCCGAACGGGTGACTCGGGCCCTGGCCATCTGGCGCCTCTCCCGCCTGGAGGAGGCCATCACTGCCCCGGAGGCGCGGACCTACAATCCGGCGGACCGCCGCCTCCTTCTGGACGGCATTCGAGCCCACCGAGGACGCCGAACCCCCGCACCGGTTCACAGCGCGGTCCTGGAACAGCTTTCCTGGTACGCCCCGGACGATCGCTACACCGACGCCCGCCTGACGGCGTTGGACCGCCAGAACCTGGCGATACTGGAGAGCCCTCCTGAACCCGAACCGGCCCCTGAACCGGCTCCTGAACCGGAGCCCGAACAGAACAGCAGGTGCGGTTGCGGGGCCATTTCCCCCGCCAACGGCGCTCTGGGCCTGTGGCTCGCCCTCGGGCTCAGCTGGCGTCGCCGAGCAGGCCGAGGAGCCAGTGGATCACCACAAAGGGCTGCTCGGCTTCCTGGGGGGTAAACCGACACTCCAGGCGCAGGGTCTCCTCGCCGGACAGCTTGAAGCGGCGCGGCTGCCCCCGACAGAGCTTCTCAAGAAGCTCCCGGCCCACGGAGGTGGCGGGGTCGAATTCCAGCAGGACCCGCACCTTGAGCCAGTCACAGCGGGCGATGCCCAGTTCTCGACAGCGGAGGCGGACTTCGAGCAGTCGGCCCAGGTCCAGGGCCTCCACCGGCGTGGTGCCGTGCTGATCCTGGGCGGCATCCAGCAGGCTCCGAATCTGGCCGGGAGTCCGGGCCGATGCCAGGGCCTTGTAGGTAAACAGCCGGTCCTCGATTCGAGGAATCCAGATCTCCGGCAGGAAAGTCGGCCGAGGCACGTGGACCTCGGGGTCGAGCTGGGCGCGGTGGACCCTGCCTCGGGCCTCGTCGATGGCTTCTTCCAACAGGGCCACATAGGTCTCCAGCCCCACGGCCTGGACCTGGCCGTGCTGCCGATCCCCCAGCAGGTCCCCGGCCCCACGCTGGTCCAGGTCCGCCGTGGCCACGGTGAATCCGGAGCCCAGGTCGGTGTGCTCCTGGAGCACCCGCAGCCGCTTGGCAGCCTTTCGCGTCAACCCGGTCTCCTCGTGGACGAGCAGGGTGCAGTAGCCTCGCAAGTGGGAACGACCGACCCGGCCGCGGAGCTGGTAGAGCTGGGCCAGGCCAAAGCGCTCCGCGTGGTCCACCAGGATGGTGTTCACCGACGGCATGTCGATGCCGGACTCGATGATGGCCGTGCAGACGAGCACGTCGAAACGACGCTCCACGAACCGCACCAGCACCTCCTCCAGCCTCCGGCTATCCATGGCGCCATGGGCCACGTCGACCCGGGCCTCAGGCACAGCCTCCCGAACGACTGCCACGGCCTCCTCGATGGTCTTGATGCGGTTGTGTACATAGAAGGCCTGGCCACCGCGCTGTAGCTCCCGGAGCAGGTCTTCCCGCAGACGGCCCTCCCCCCACCGGGCGACCGCGGTACGGACCGGGAGCCGATCCCGAGGCGGGGTGGTGATGACGGAGAAGTCCCGCAACCCGGTCATGGCCATGTGCATCGACCGGGGGATGGGCGTGGCGCTGAGGGCCAGCACATCGACCTCCTGCCGAAGGGCTCGAAGGCGGGCCTTCTGCTTGACCCCGTAGCGATGCTCCTCGTCGATGACGACAAGGCCCAGGTCGGCAAAGCGCACCGTCCGGCCCAGCAGGGCGGTCGTACCGATCAACACCTGGACCTTCCCCAGCCGAATGCCCTCCAGCAGCCCCTTCTTGTCCGGGGTCTTCGTGAACCGGGAGAGAAGGCCCACCTGGACCCCCGACGCGGCGAATCGCTCGGAGAAGGTCTGGAAGTGCTGAAAGGCGAGCACGGCGGTGGGACAGAGAACCGCGACCTGGCGTCCCTCGTCGGCGACACGCATCGCTGCCCGCAGGGCCACCTCGGTCTTTCCGAAGCCCACGTCGCCCACGATCAGCCGATCCATGGGCGACGGGCGCTTCAGGTCCCCGAGGACGGCCTGGATCGCCATTGCCTGGTCCGGGGTCTCGGTGTAGGGGAAGCCCTCCGAGAAGCGCCGATAGCGGGACGAGAGTCCCACGTAGGCATGGCCCGGCCGGGTCTCTCGCGCCGCCTGGAGGGCCAGGAGCTCGTGGGCGAGCTTGAGGACTGCGCCCTTGACCCGGGCCTTGCGGGACTTCCAGGTGTCCCCGCCCAGCCGATCGAGCCGGGGCGTCTTGCCCCCCTCCCCCACATGGAACCGGGACAGGGCATCCATCCGGGTCACCGGCAGGTACATCCGCCCGTTCCGATATTGGAGTTGCACCATGTCCTGCTCGGCCTGGTCGAGTTGGACCCGCTTCAGTCCCCGGAACTCGCCGATGCCATGAAGCCGATGAACGACCAGGTCCCCCTCCTTGAGCTGGGCAAAGGTCGTGAGGGCCGCATCCTGCGTCGCCTGACCGAAGGTCCGGGTACGAGGGCCTCGGACCCGCAGCTTGGCTCCGAAGATCTCGTCGGCGGTGACCACGATCAACTGGTCCGCCGGTGCCGTGAAGCCCCGGGGAAGGTCCCCGACCACCTGGGAGAGCACGCCAGGGGACCAGAGAAATGGATCACGTTCCTCGACCGGGCGGGGCTGGAGCCGGTGAGGCATCAGCAAGGCGCCAATGCGCTCCGCCCGGAGGTGTGAATCCACCACCAGGCCCACCCGCCAGCCGTCTGCCAGCCGTTCCTGCAGAAGCCTGGCCACTGGGGTCAGGGACGCACCCTTGCCAACCCGTAGCGCCTCGTTGGCCTCCAGCCGGGCGTCAACCGCATCGTCCATGCCCACCGGCTCGATCCGGACCGCATTCTCCAGGACCTCCCAGAGTGCCGTGGGCGCGACGTAGCGGTCCTCGGGGGGAACCAGGGGCTGCTCGGCTTCTGGCAGGGCATCAAAACGATGGCGGGCACGGTCCGCGGCAACCCGGGTCGCGTCGCGTACCCGGTCCGCGTCCAGCACCACCCAGATCGCCTCCGCCAGGTGTTCCCAGGCCGGGACCACCGGGTGAAGTGCGGGCAGCCAGGCATCGACTCCGGAGAATCGGATCGAAGCCTTCAGGTCCTCGAGCACCTCCCGGCGCTGCTCGGTTCCCCGTCCCAGCTCAGCCACCCGATCCCGAAGAACCCGAGACGCACGCTCCAGTGCTGCCGGACTCAGCACCTCGTCCCGAGCCGGGAGCAGCCGAACCCGGTCCACCGGCCCGATGATCCGCTGGGTGACCGGGTCAAAGGCGCGAAGGGACTCCAACTCCACGTCGAAGAACTCCAGTCGCAAGGGCCGTTCACTGCCCGTGGGCCAGACATCGAGCAGGTCGCCACGGCGGGAAAAGGTACCGGGGTCCTCGACCCGACCCACACCCAGGTACCCCAGGTCCGCCAGTGCGCTGGCCAGTTTGACCGGGTCATGCTCGTCGCCGGGGCCCAGGACCGGTGCCTGGGCGAGCACCTCCGGGGGCAGCACCCGCTGGAGCAGCGCGGCCGGAGTGGTCAGTACCAGGCCGGGCGCCCGGGCCGCGGCCAGGGTGGCAATTCGGGCTCTTGGAAGGTCCGGATGGGGCGAGAGCCCATCGTAGGGACGTCCGTCATCCGCAGGAAAGCGTCGAACCGCCAGCTCGGGGGCGTGAAAGCGCACCTCTGCCGCCAGGCGATCGGCCTCACGGGCATCGGCCACCACCACCCAGACCGCCCGGTCCTGGGCCTGGGCCCCCCGGGCCAGGGCATAGCCGGCCGCCCCCTCGGGCAGGCCCGTCAGGTGCTGGCCCGGCGTCAGGAGACCCGGCAGATCTCCCAGCCAGACCTCGCTCACGAAGCCGTCGTCGACCCGGGGTCCAGGGTGCCCTCTTCCACGTCGGTGTCGATGTCAATCCCCCGGGCCTCGGCCTGCTGCACCAGGAGATCCAGCCGTTCCTCGAACAGGCCCACCATGGCCATCTCCATGATGGTCAACAGGAACATGTTGAAGCTGCCGAAGATGAGAACCGCGACCAGTCCTGAACCCTCGGCCTGGTACACCAGGTACATCGCGGCGGGCACATACCAGAAGGCGTAGGGCAGCCATGCCCGCAGGATGCGACCCCTGTGGCCCCGAGAGAGCACCCGCGACCACTGGAGGGGGCTACGGCTGTCGGGGTCCCGGTTCAGGGAACGGAGAATGGGATCCAGCGTCCGTTCCCGGGTGGCCGTGATGGCGTCGACCCAGGCCCACCAGAGCCCGAACATGATGCCGGGGATGATGACCGACATCCCCAGGCTGACGGCTGTGAACGACACCGCGTGGGGGCCGAACATGCGGCGGAACCGGTTCAACATGTAGTTGATGGCGCCGGAGAAGCTGCGCTCCCCGTCTCGATTCCGCCAGGCGTAGATGCTCACAGCGTCCAGCAGGGGTGCTGTGAGCACGCCCCAGACGGTCAACAGGAAGAGCTTGGTGAGCTCCGAGACCAACAACTGGGTCTGCTGGCCCGCGTTGGGTTTGACGAGGTGATCCAGCGCGACGGACCCGGTCCACCAGGCCAGGACACTGCCCAGGCCCCCCACGAGCACCAGGAATGGCAGCAGGATCAGAAGGTTGTTCGACGTGACCATCGTGGCCCGGCCGACGACCTTGAAGGCAGCACGGGTACCAGGGTCCCAGACCAGCAGGACCAGGCCGACCAGGACACTGATCGGCCCAAGCTGGGGGATCTCCGGCATCAGGGCCGCTGCCAGTCCCCCGACGAGCAGGACGAGCAGACCCAGGACCAGTCGCCAGGGATTCTCTTGTTTCACCGGGGCATCCTCATCCTGGAGAGCAGCGGCCCTTATCGGTGAGGCCCAGGGGCAGCAAGGTACGGGTCAACACCCATGGACCTCCTTATAGGCCCCCGATGTCCAGGGACATCCTCAACATCGACACCTCGGTCCGGCCCCACTTCAATCCTGAGAATCTCTCGTTGCAGGATCTGGAGTCGGTTCGCCTGATTCTCCAGGGCAGTTCCGTCATCGACTGGCACCGGCTCCAGTTCGAGGACCGGGGCGATGTCGACAACTTCCTGCGACTCAACCTGATGGACCCGTCCGATCCGGCCGACCTGGAGCGGTTGCGCTTCGTCTTCAACCAGTCCGTCAACTACCTGGAAGAGAACCTGGACCTGCGCTTTCCGACGGACTTGAGGGGCCCCGACGATGTGCGGGACGTCTTTGTGGAGGCGTCGACCTTTACGGGCCGCTTCCGACGCCGCCAGATGCTGGCCTGCACCACGTTGAAGCTGATGCACGTCATCAACCACATGGAGGCTGCAGACCTGAAGTTCCAGACCCCGATCAGCGAGGCGCAGCTGATCGACCGGGCCGAGAAGCGAATCATCCAGTACGCCGAGGGCCTGCGGCAGGAGGGCTTTCCCCTGCTCGCCTTCTACGGCAGCCGGAAGACCCGAAACTCCATCATCACCAAGCTGCTGGCCAAGCGAGAGACCATCGCCGCCACGGTCTTCGACAAGCTGCGCTTCCGGATCGTTGTCGAGGGGCAGCACGAGATCCTGCCCCTGGTTGCTCACCTGGGAAGGACGCTCTTTCCCTTCAACTACAGCATTCCCGGGCAGAGCCACAACAACCTGGTCAACTTCCGCCGCTCACTGAAGGAGATCCAGGAATACGCCCGCATAAGCCCGGACCTTCAGCGCCTGCGTTCCAGGGCCAGCGAGTGGATCGCGGACAACAACCCGTTCTCCGGCAACAGCTACAAGACCATCAGCTTCATCGTCGACTTTCCCGTGCGCCTGGACGAGGAACACCCCTTTCCCGACCACCCCTACCTGTTGGGCAGGGTGGTCTTCGTCATGGTGGAATTCCAGGTCCTGGACAGAGAGACAGCCGAGGCCAACGAAAGCGGGGAAAACTCCCACGAGTTCTACAAGGACCGCCAGCGCCGCATCGTCGAGCGGCGGCTGGTCCGTGGCACCAAGGTCCGCCAGTCGGACTAGCGCAGGAGGCGCTTGAGCTCCGCCAGGGGCAACCGTTCGACCGGTTGTCCGCCTTCCTTGAAGGTCAGGAAGGAGAGGTCGCGGGTGGCGTGCTGATCTTCCTGGATCTTCCAGACGCCCTGGGACAGGCCGAGAACTCTGCCGTTCTCGCCAGTAGTCAGGACCACGACCTCATCGCCCCGCTTCAACGCCGGCGCACCGGAGACGACCAGGTGCAGATCGCCGACCTGCCCACCCGGGTAGCGAACCTCGACAACGGCCTGGTGGTCACCTTGGAGGGTCTCGTTGACGAGGACCGCGGCAACCGTCCACCAGCCGTCCGGAGCGGACTCGGTCCATGTGCCCTGGACCTCGCCGATAACCACGGTCTCGGCCCGATCACTCATCTCGGCCACGTCATAGGCCCGGGAATAGGTCGTGCCTGTGGCAACCAGGGGCATCGTGAAGGCGAGCAGGGTGAGAAGAGACCGGATCATGCGTGACCTCGAGGCCTGGTGACGGAGAGTGTGGGGAGGAGGGGGGTGAAGGGGATTGGGGCCACGCTTCACTCCTTCAGGAATCGGCACGGCGCCGGCCAAACATGACACCGGAGAGCAGAATCATCGCCCAGCCGAACCGGGACCGACCGGTCGTCGAGCACCCGGCCACTTCTTCCGAAGTGTCGGTCTCTTCCTGGAACCCGTAGAGGTACTCCACTGCAGCGCGGTCATCTTCGTTGGGCTCTCGCTTGATCAGTTCGCCAACATCCGAGGTCGAGTACATCGTGGCGGTCGGATCCTCCGGGGAATGGGCCAGTCCAAGGCCGTGGCCCACCTCGTGGGTCAGCATGTTCTGAAGATCCTCGGCATCTCCTCGACCATCCGTGGCCCAGTCATAGTCCCGTTCGTTGATCCGGATGTCGAAACCGATGATGGTGCCATCGGAGGTCGCCCAGTTGCCCGTGACCGCCATCAGTTCAGGGTCCAGGGTCCAGTCGACGTCGAAGTAGATCGCGTTGATCTCGTCATGGTCCACGGTGACCACGTTGGTCTGACCCTGCTCGCTGAACGAGATCGCCGCCTCGTCGAGAGCCTCCCAGGCACCAACTGCTCCCCGGACTGCCGCGAAGACACTCCCCTGGCTCACTCCCTGGTCATTGTCGGGGTTGACCGAAAACGCGATCGGCATCTGGGCCCAGTGAAGCTCCTGACCCTCGTGATTCTGGAGGATGTCCCAGGCAAGTGCGGGTGCGGAGCCAAGGGCGAGGAGAAGAGTCATGAGCAACCGGTGCGGGGGTCTGCACAGTAGATCGGCAAGAGGTCCGATCCTCAAAAGGCCTCACTGACAAGCCGTTACAACTGGCCACCCGTTCCGACCTGTTGACAGCGCCCATGCCCTCGATTTAAGGGGTGCGCGGTCCGATGAAAGGATCATCTTCCCGCCTAGCTCAGTTTGGTTAGAGCATCTGACTGTTAATCA
>CAZMNK010000077.1:0-23991 GCA_964567625.1 uncultured Enterobacterales bacterium
CGGCATCTGCGTCGGCATCTGCGTCGGCATCTGCGTCGGCATCTGCGTCGGCATCCGCGTCGGCATCCGCGTCGGCATCCGCGTCCGCGTCGGCATCCGTGTCCGCATCTGCGTCGGCGTCGGTGTCCGCGTCGCTGTCGGCGGTCGAGTTCGAGTCGACGGTTGAGGTGCCCTCACCAGAACAACCCAGTCCAAGCAAGACGGTCAGGGCGAGGGTCAGCATGGTCCAGATATAACCGGAAAACGAGCCCAGCGGGTCAGTTCTCCAGGCGCTCATTGGCCATTTCGACCAGGGTGCGTTCGAAGTCTCGGGTCCACCTGGCGTCCAGCAAGCGAGCCTCCACCCACCAGGTGGTGAGGTCGTCTGGGTCCGGCCGAACCCCAGGTCGACCTTCTCCGGAGACCACCGCATAGGGCGAGAGTAGAAGCAACTCCTCGAGAACCCGGTGGACCCGCTCCCGTGGGGCCTGAGAGGAGATTTTCAGCCGGAATTCGACGAAGGCCCGCGGGTCTCGATCCAGGTGAACGGAGCGACTCAAGAAGCGCCAGTTTGGCACCCGGACCTCGGTGCCATCCCCGGTCCTGAGTGTCACCGCACGAGGACTCAGAGAGACGATCTGGCCGGTCAGGTTGCCAATGCGGATCTGTCCACCGGGAACCACGCGGCGCTCCAGGCTGAGGACGATCAGAGCCAGCAGGTCCCGGAAGAGGCCCAGCGTGGCCAGGCCCGCGGAAAGCGCCAGCCCCACCAACAGCCAGGGCACCAGTCCTCGAATCCCGTCTGGCAGGGCATAGATCACGACTGCAAACCCGCTGATCACGGCGACAAGCCGCGCGGTCAGGCCTGTGGCACGCCACAGGAAGGGCAAGGCTCCGGCTCCCTGCAGGTTTGCCATCAGGCGCGGTGCGATCCGGGCAATGACGGTCGCCACCAGTCCGACGGCGAGCCACCAGAGGGCCCGAAGAGGGTCTCTGGGGGGCAGCTTGGGGAGAGGCAGGCCGGCTGCCGGGGGAGACGATGGATTGTCTTCAAGCCCTGCTTGGGGCGGGAGAGGTGCTCCCTCGACCACAGTGGAGCCGGGGGAGAGAGGCGCGGGTGATCTGGCCTGCGGATCGTCGGGTGGCGTCTCCTGCCCGGAGACCAGTCCTTGGGGAGGAAGGGGGCCCAGGGCACCCTCGGCCTGGCCATAGGGCTGGCCGGGTTGCAGGACCTTGCCGCTACGGATGTCGATCAGCGGCCAGGCACGTTGCACGGGACCTTCTGGCAGGTGCCCGTCCGGCCAGGGTCCCAGCAAGGGCAGGCCCTCGGTGTTGCGGAGGTCCGGGTCCTCGGGAGGGGTCCATGCCTCGGGAGTTGCTGGCTCCTCTGGTTCCTGGGAAGGCGGCTCTTCGGGTGAGGGCAAGGCCACCACCTGCTCCAAGGCGGTGGGCTCTTCCGGTCTGGGTTCCTGGGCCAGGGCGGGAAGGAGCAGCAGCAGGTACCAGGCGCTCATGGGAGCCACCCCTGGTGGCGAAGTCGGCGCTCGATGGAGCCTGCCAGCATTGGAGCGAGAACATGGCCAGCGGATGTCTTTTCGAGCAGTCCCCAGTGGTGCAGCCGGGCCAGGTGTGCCTCGCTGCGGCTGTCTGCCCAGCGCAGCCACCGGGCGTGCTGATCTGCAGTCACCCGACCGCTGCGGGACACCAGGCGCAGGGTGAGGAGGTCCTCGTCAGGCAGGCGGGCAAGGTCCTCCTCGGGCCCAGGTGGCACCGCTCCCAGTGTCACCAGGCTTCGGCGATTGTCGAGGCCGTCGATCGAAGCGGCCCACAGCCTCTCTGCCTCCTCCAGGACACCCCCGGAGCGCCGGTGAAGCTGCCGAAAGAAACTCTCCTGCTCCGGGCTGTCGTCGGTTTTACGGATCCAGTCCAGGACCCGTTGCTGGAGGGTCGGAACCTGGGGAACATAGGCCAGCCCGAAGCCGCTCATGGCCTGGCGACTCAGCAGGGCACGACGCAACTCCTCCAGGCTCAGCGGGGCCAGGTCCAGCACGAGCGGGAAGACGTCGCGCAGTGCGACCACGGGTTCCAGGGAGTTCCAGACAGACAGACGTCCGCTCAGCAGCCAGCCATTGCGGCCGTCGTTGGCCACCACTGTGCTGAGCAGCCGGCGCAGGGGTGCCAGGCCATCGCGGTCCATCGAGACGAGCCAGTGCAGGCCTTCGATCACCATGATCGTGTCACTGGTGGCCTGGGACACCAGGAAGTCCACCTGGTCCACGGTCACCGGGGTTCGAAGGGTGTGGCGGGAGATCCGTTCAGGACTCAGGCCGCGCAGGATGGCGTTGGCGACGGACCCCTGACCCGGACCCCCGGTTCCGACCAGGCCCACCGCACGGCTGACTCCGGCCCCTTGGCCCAGCAGGGTCTGCCGGACCCGCTCCACCTCGGAATCGCGTCCCAGCAACAGGTCGCCGGCCTGGAGTGCCGGATCGCTCAACAGGCGGCGATAAACGGCGGGAAGCTTCAGGCGCGAGGTGGGTGGGACAAAGCAGTGCGGTCCCAGGGGACGTGCCAGGTGGGGGTTGGGCAGGCCCAGGCTGACCTTCAGGGAGTGGGCCAGTTCGGGCCCCAGCCATTGCTCGGTGGTCTGGTCCGCACGGGCCTTCAGCTTGGCCAGTGGGGTTTCTCCACGGGTCAGTTGCTGTCGCCGTCTGGCAACCTGGCCGCGAACCAGCCGAAGCCGGACCTCGCTCCAGCGCCCTGCCACGACCAGGGTCTGAAGCTCGCGGGCATGGTCCATCACCAGGTCGTGGAGTTCGCCACGAATCGTGTGGCTGTGTTCCTGGCCCGCCTCTGTCGCCTCGGCCAGGACGGCGGCCTGGCGCTGGAGGGCGTTCAGCAGCAACTCATCCAGTAGCTTGCGAGTGACGCTGGGAAGGGGCCCATCGGGCAGGACCGCAACCTCGGTCAGCGCCAGTTCCATGTTGAAGCCGAGGCTGCGTTGAATCTCCTCCATCGCTGTGTAGATTGCCTCTACACGTTCCAGGAGAGTCTTGGACCAGTCGTGCAGGTTGCGGCCGACCTGGACGTCCATGTACTGCCGCACGACGTCGCGGAAGTGAACGTCCCGGGCGTCAGCGGTTTCGGGCAGGCCGCGGCCGACGGGTAAGCCCTGCTGTTCGGTGATTTCGAAGCGATCGGTCAACTCGTCGACGTGGGCGTGCAGGTCGGTGATCAGTGGCTCCAGCTCCGCATCGGTCCTCAGAGCTGAACGGAAGCCCTCTGAAATGCCCAGGGCTTCCTCGACCGTGGGGTTTACGGGAGCCAGGGCGGCCTGCAGGAGCGTCGCAAGGCCCTGAGCCGTGGTAGCGGCGTCCTCGATGGCCGGTCGGAGTTGGTCGATCCCGGAGGTGAGGGTCTCCAGGAGGCGACTGGCAGGGGCCACCACGCGGCTCCTGAGGTCTCTTGCCAGGGCCTCGCCTCGGTTCTCGATGCCCAGGGTCAGGCCTTCCTGGAAGCGGATCAGTTCCAACTCCATGGCCTGTGTGTTGGCCAGGGCCCGCGTGATGGCTCGGGAGGCTGCGAGTCCATTCTGGATGTGGGCCAGCGCAAGGCGCCGTTCGTCGAAGATCCGGGAGAAGCGGTAGCTCCGGCGAGGAAGCAACGGGGTTCCAGCGTCTGCGGTCAGGGTCAGCCAGTGTCGCCAGGCATGGCCCAGGGCGGATTCGGCGACGCGCACCGTCTCGTCGGCCAGCCGGTCGACTTCGCGGGTGGCCAGTTGGATCTCCTCCTCCATCTCGATTCGCAGGGCTTCCAGGGACCGGGTCAGCCGCTCAGGGGTGTGTTCGGGGTTGCTCAGCACCTCGTCGAGGGCGTGGTGGTGCACCTCGTAGATGTTGCGGGCCCGGAAGAGGAGGTGGCGCTCGGTCAACGCCATGATCCCCGCCAGGTCGACCAGGCGGCGGGGCAGGCCCCCTTCCAGGGCGAACCGGGTGATGGGACGGACCTCGACCAGCCGGACGTTGTGACCCAGGCTCTGACGCACCCGGAGCAGTCGAGCGCTCAGCCGCCCCAGGAGTGAGTTGACCCCCTCCAGAGCGGTGTGCCGGGGCTCCAGGGGCACCTCCAGGGCCACGGGCACGCCGGAGGACAGCTGCGCCATGGCGTCCACAAGCCGGTTCAGTGCCCTGGCCTCGCTCCGGAAGTCGGCCTGTGCGGCTCTGTCCAGGAGCAGGTTCTCCCAACGACGTGCGAGCACGGCCCGTTCCCCGCGCAGGGTGGCGATCAACTCGGTGTGATCTCGCCCCGAATCCCGGGCGATCACCAGGCAGTGTCGGTGGTGCCTCAGGTACACCCTTCGCAGGCCGCGAAGGAAGCTGTGACCGGTGGTTCGGCGTGAGGCGACAGGACCTTCGCGCACGTCGCGCGCCAGGACCTGGAGCTCGCCGCGCAACGAGAGGGCCACCTTGCCCAGGGCACCCTCGGGAACCTCGCCCTCCCAGGCGTCAAATTCCGCAGGTCGGGAGTCCGCCGCCCACTCCGGCAACCTGAGCGGGGTGTTCTCTTCATCGCCCGGGGACAGTTCTTCAGTCGCCGGGGCCTCGGGAGCCAGGTCGGCCTCCGGGACCTCGCCGGCTCGACTGAGAGCCAACTTGAGAAGCACCGGCCCGCCCAACTCGTTCATGGCGATGCCGGCGACAGCCAGGGTCTCCACAGCATGACCGACGTCTGCCAGGCCATGGGCCACGGCCTGGGCCATGTACAGAGCGATTCCCGCCTGGGCCCCAAAGGCGTACCAACCGTGCCTGGAAATGACCGGTGGACCGCGTCCGATTCGATTTCCGATCACTGTGCCGGCATAGAGCCCGACCAGGCGACCCGCGAACAGGAGCAGGGCAAAGACCGCCATCTCGACCACGGCGTCCAGGTGAAGCCCGGCGCCCGCCACGAAGAAGAACACCACGAAGACCGGCAGTGACAACCGGTTGACGACGCGGGTGAATTCGGGTTCCTCCCGAGGGAAGAGGTTCCGCACCGCGAACCCCGCCACGATGAAGGGCAGGGCCGGCTGGACGTTCCACTGGACGGCTATCCAGGTGACTGTGAAGCAAAGGGCCGCCAGGATCAGGAGGAGTTCCTCGTTGAACCAGCGGACATACAGAGCCAGCCCGCCTCCCAACACCAGGCCCAGAAAAATCGCTCCAAGCAGCTCCAGCAGGACCGACTGGAACAGGTGGCCACCGGCGTCGTGGCCGACGGCCAGCTCGGGGGCCAGGAGATAGGCCGTCCCCAGGCCCACTGCGAAGAGCACGACCACCACGATGTTGTTGAGCACCGAGACGCCCATGGCCACGTCGGACACCGGCCCCCTGGCCTGGGTCTCGTGGAGGATGGCGACGGTTGCTGCCGGCGACATTGCCGACCCGATGAGGGCAATGCACAGGGCGACTGCAGCCTTGACCCCCAGGGACTTGCCCGCCAGGAAGGGAAGGCTCAGGCCCGGTATGGGGCCGGAGAGCAAGAGAACCAGGCCGCCGAGCAGCGGCAGCAGGACCAGGAACTGAACCCCGATCAGCGAGCCCAGCAGGCGTGCATTGGCCTTGAGTTGGTGCCACTCCAGCACGGCACCGGCGGAGAGACCGATCAGGGCCACCGCCAGGGTGTTGAAGAGCTGAAGATCCTCGACCACCCCGTAGGTCAGCAGGCCGAGCACCGATGGACCACACAGGGCCCCGGCCAGCAGGTACCCGGTGATGTGGGGCAGGTGCCAGGTCTCCATCAACTCACCGAGCCCATAGGCTGCGAGGACGATGAACCCAAAGGTGGCCATGGTCTCCGGGTTGACCGGGCCCTCGCCTGGGCTGTGGAGCAGTGGGAGCGAGGCCATCAGGCCG
Organism: uncultured Enterobacterales bacterium; assembly: GCA_964567625.1. GTDB lineage: Bacteria > Myxococcota_A > UBA796 > UBA796 > CAJQPC01 > CAYFPX01. The sequence continues at coordinate 5,874 of CAZMNK010000077.1, forward strand.
AAGAGCAGTGCCACCGTGACGAATTTGCGGAGGTTTGCACTGCTCCCGGTCCAGAGACCTGTCGCTGCGGTGGCAGGATCAGCCTGAGTGCTCACAGGCTTCTCTTCCGGAACAGGCGTTCCACGCTGGAGCGGGCCGCACGGGTGGTGAGCACCACCACGGCGTCATCGGGTTCGATGGTGTCGGAGCCACGGGGAACGACGACCTTGTCGTCCTTGATGATGGCGCCGATGATGCAGCCGCGGGGCAGGTTCAGTCGCTGGAGGGCGACGCCGGCCACGCGGCTGCCCTTTGCCACCAGGAACTCCAGGACGTCCGCCTGACCCTCCTCGAGCACGGTGAGTGCCTTGAGCTGGCCCCTTCGCACATGGCGGAGGATGTGATCACTGGCCGCCAGGCGAGGAGAGAGGGCGACGTCGATGCCCAGGTTGCGGTAGATGTCCAGGTAGTCCGGTCGATGCACCAGGCTGACCGTGCGGGGGACCCCCAGGCGCTTGGCCATCAGTGCTGCCATCAGGTTGACCTCGTCCAGTTCCGTCACGGCGCAGAACAGGTCGTAGTCCGCCAGTCTCTCCTCCTGGAGAAGCGCAGCGTCGGTGCCGTTGCCATGCAACACGGTCGTGTCCGCGAGTGCCGCAGCCAGGTGTTCGGCCTGGCGACGGTCCCGCTCGACCAGCAGGGTCTCGATGTTCGAGCTGGCCAGGGACCTGGCCAACAGGGTGCCGATGACGCCGCCGCCGACCACGGCCACACGTGCGGCCTCGCGGCCGCCACAGAATTGGTCCTGCACGGGCTCCAGCTTTCCGGCCCGGCCAATGAGCCAGCAGCGGTCCCCAGGCAGGAGGACGTCGGCGCCTCCGGGCACGAAGAGTTCCCGATCTCGCACCACGGCAGCCACGAGGGTCTGGACGGGCAACTGGAGCTGAGCGAGGGGCTTGTGCAATACCTTGCTGTCTCCGGGTAGTTCCACGGACACGAGTTCAACCCGGTCTCCCGCCAGTCCCAGCACGTCCAGGGCGCCATGGCTCCGGGCAATACGGGCCATCTCTTCGGCCACCAGCACCCGCGGATTGACCGCCACGTCGATTCCCAACAGGCCTCGCTGGACACCACCACCCGGGTGGCTGTTGTGGGCCGCCTGGACCCGGGCGATGGTCGCACCTGCCCCGAGGTCCTTTGCGAGCAATGCCGCCACCAGGTTGACCTCGTCGTTGTCGGTGACTGCCACGACCAGGTCCGCCTCGGCCGATCCGGCCTCCTTGAGGACCGTGCTGCTGGCGCCGTGACCCTGGAGAACCCCCACGTCCCTGGCTTCCTCGAGCTCCTTGAGCACCTCGAGGTCCAGGTCCACGGCGAGCACTTCGTGGCTCTCCTGCTCCAGGACGGCCACCACGTGTTGTCCCACCTGGCCCAGGCCGATCACGATGACCCTCATGCTCTTCCCCGCTGGCGGGTCTCGTCCCGAATGTCGCCGGTGTCGATCAGCAACTGGCGAAGGGACCGGATGGCCCACAACTCGGAGAACACCACGGAGACAAGCAAGGTGGTGAAGACCAGGTCGCCCAGTGGCCAGGCCGGGACCAGGCGGAAGTTCAGGGCCATTGCCACGGCCAGTTCACCGTGGCCCAGGAGCCCTCGTCCCAGGTCGCGTCGAACGCCTGGTCCCATCAGGGTGGAGGCGAGGGCGCCGCCGATGCGCTTTCCTGTGACGCGAAGGCCCAGGTAGAAGGCGGCGCAGGCCCAGACCGGCCAGGAGACCGGGGTCCAGAGCAGTCCGGCGAAGATCAGGAGCATCAGGTGCATGGGGCGGCGCGTCCGCATGAGCACCTGGCGAATGTTGGCGGCGATCTCTGGGGGTGCCACGTTGACCAGCACCAGGCCCAGCACCAGGTTCACCAACAACGGTGAGAGGTGCAGGTAGTAGGCCACCCCAGAGGCAAAGACGATGATCCCGACCAGTGCCAGGAAGACCTTGTCACTGTCCGTCTCGTTGGCCAGAAAGACCCGGAAGAGCACACCAAGGGCGGCGCCGATGCCCACCGAGATGGCCAGCCACTCCAGAGCCACCGGTTCCCGAGTCAGGACGGGATTGGAGGGGTTGAAAATGCAGAAGATCAGCCCAAATGCGGCGACTGCAATGGGTTCCTCAAAACGATGGGAGCCCTCCAGCAGGTCGGTGGTGGCCCCGCGGGCCTGGAAGCGATCCTTGACCACCTCCAGGACCTGGGTGGAGCCCACGCTGGCCACCACCCCCAGCACCGCAGAGGCCAGCAGGACCCCGGACTGGCTCAGCCCCTCGGTGCCTGGCAGGCTCAAGCGGGTCAGGGCCACCCAACTCACGGCAGCCACCAGGAGAAAGCTGAAGGTCGACTCCATGGTGGCCAACTGGAAGGGCCGAAAGTCCCAGGCGCCTTCCCGGTTCTGCAGGCCTTTGCGAAGGTCCACCCGTGTGCCGTAGAACAGGCCCACCCAGCCGATGGCCAGGGCCATCAGTGGGGCGAGGTCGGAGAGCACCGTGGCATCGATCAGTGTCAACCAGGGGGAAGCCGGTCCCACCAGCACGCCGATGAGCAGGTACTCGCCGCCGGTCGTGATGGCCCAGCGTCGCTGGATACGCCCCAGGATCACGTGGGCGATCACCCAGGCGGTGGCGGTCAGAGCGATGAGCGTCAGGACCGCCAACATTGGTCGGGGACTCCCAGGAGACAGGTCAGGCCAGGAGTGTACGCCGGGTAGGACTTCCTGTTGCAGGTGTGGGGTCCAACCCCTGGCCCAGGAAGGCTTGGGGGTTCAGTTCAGCCGGACCCGATGCATTTGTGGGCTTCCCAGGTGAAGTGGGCGGGAAGGTCGTATTCCTCGGTGTCGGGTTCCAGGACACCGTTGGCGTAGCTGTAGTCGTAGCTGTCGCCATCTTCGCCGTAGACCGTGAAGACCTGCATCCTCTCGTTGGGGTTGCCCCAGCTGGACAGGTACTCCAGGATGACCCAGACCTTCCAGGCCTGTTCCTCGTAATCGGCATCTTCCTGCTCGAAGATGCCGGAGTAAAGCAGGTTGCACTTGGGCTCGTTCAGCGACATCGTCGTCTCGAGCATGGTCTCGGCTTCGCTGGCACCGAAACTCGCTGGCGAGCGGTTGGCGACCTCGCCCTCATAGCTCCACTCTTCGTAGCAGTCGTCCTCCCAGTCCCCGCCGAAGAACCAGTACCAGGTCTCCGTGATCTCCACGTTGTTGTCGGCGTCCGCGTGGCCCTCGGCCAGCATGTAGACATTGGAGCCCGGGTCGCCGTCGCCCTGGGTACAGCTGTCGGTGGACCACTTGTACTCGTAGCCTTCAGGCACGTTGGGGTGAAAGACCTCCTCGGGTGGGCCAGAGTCCCCAGTGTCAACCGTGTCCCCGGTGCAGGCGATGGAACTCAGGAGGATCCAGGTGGTCATGATCTTTCCTCAGGCTGCGGGCCAGTCGATGGGGTGTTCCGGACGGTAGCCCAGGACCTCCTGGGCTCGAAGTCCTTCCAGCACCGAGGCGTAGTGAAAGCGTCGGCGGTTCATCCCATAGGAGAAGTCGTGCCCTCGCAGGCGTCGTCGGATCCGGTAGATCGGGGTCAGGATCGTGCCCGGTGTCTCGATCTGGGGCTTCCCCCACTTGCGAATGCACACCGACAGCGGCAGGGTGTCTCGGCCGGGCACGTTGAACACACCGATGGTGCCGTCATCGACCCGGGTCGCCAGGTCCAGGGCCTGCACGGAATCAGCCATCGACAGCAGGTTCATCATCGGGTTGAATCCCGCGGGACGCAGGCAGATGGGTGCATCCAGGTAGTCGAAGAGTTGGGAACCGGTGCCTGGACCCAGGACCTCGGCAAAGCGCAGGACCAGGATTTGCAGCTTGGACAGGCCCATACGGGCGCAGGCGGTCAGGTCTGCCTCGACCCGGTCGCGGATCCACTGGGGCGCTCCGGCCGCCATGTTCAGGGGGTGGTCCTCCGTGACCAGGATCGGAAGGTCGTGGGAGACGTTGTAGACCTCGGCAAAGGACCGGAAGACAAAGCGGCGGATGGTGGGGTGCCGTTCGCTGAGCGCCAGCAGGGAGCGCAGGGCATCCACGTTCTGGGCGTGCACGTGGCCCCCGCTCTCGGCAGCACTGCGGTGCATGGACAGGTGGACCACGCACTCGATGCCCAGGTCTCGTGCGACTCCAAACAACAGGTTTCGCACCCGGCGGGTCCGGCTGAGATCCACCGAGCGGTAGACCAGGCGATCCCCGTGGGAAAAGGGCAGCGCTTTCTCGGGGGACTCGATGCCCACGGCCAGCACGTGTTCGATCTGGGTGTCGGCCAGCAGAGAGCGACACAGGCGCTCGCCGATTGGGGTGGTGGCCCCGGTCACCATGACGCCACGGGGAGTCATCCGAAGATGCTCTTGCGTTGTTCCAGGCCACGGTCGATCAACTCTTGTACGGCGGCCTTGACGCGGGTGGCCGCCTCGAGAACGACTTCGGGGTCGTCTGCCATGTCTGGGGTGTAGTCCTGGTGCACGGGAATGGGATCCCCATAGTGCACGTGGTAGCGCACTGGCAGGGGCAGGGGCGTGGCGGGCACAGGAATGTGGGGGAGTCCGAATGCCGGGATCTCGATCTTTGCCAACTGTGGCATCTGCTCTTCGGCGCCAACGATCCCGATCGGCACCACGGGAGCACTGTGACGGATGGCCAGTTCACAGTGGCCGACGCGCCATTTCTGGAGCTGGTAGCGCTCGGAGAAGGGTTTGCCGATGCCGGGCACTCCCTCGGGGAAGATCATCAGGATCTGTCCAGCCGCGAGAAGGCTGCGGGCATTGCCTCGGGACCCTCCGACCATGCCCCCTCGGGCGAAGAGCGTGCCGATCCAGGGCAGGGTCGGCACGAAGTGATCGGAGATGGGGCGGGGGACCCTGCCACTGTTCCGGACCACATCCACCCACAGCATCATGCCGTCCACGGGCACCGTTCCGGAGTGGTTGCAGGCCAGCACCGCAGGTCCCTCGAAGGGCACCTTTTCGGCGCCATAGCTGAGCACCCGGAAGTAGTGCTTGTAGAGCGGGTTCACGAGGCCCAGTCCCAGGGCCACGAAAGCAGGGTGCAGGCCAAAGGGGTCGTAGCCGTGTCCGGCATCGGCAAAGCGGACGTTGCGGACGGACTCAAGCTCGTCCGGGGTCAGCATGCGCCTGGCGATGGACCAGGCGATCGATGGAGGGAAGGGCATGGGGTGCGGCTAACCGTCCTCGTCGTTTAGCGGGCCTTGTTGAGGTTCTGGGCGGTGCGATAGCTCTCGGCGGCCCTTCCGGGTTTGCCCAGCTTTTCAAGGGCCATTCCTTCCAGGTAGTGCAGTCGGGCCAGAAACGGTGTGTTGGCACTGCTGGATGCCTTTCCTTGAGCAATCAGTTCCATCGCTGCGGCTGGATCCCCCACCTCCACCAGGGTCCAGGCGGCGGCCCTTCCGGCGAAGTCCTGGGCGACGCGGGGGTCCTTGTCCCCGATCATTCGAGAAACCACTAGGGCGGCGCGGGCGTAGTCGTTCGCACGTGTGTCGGCATCGGCTTCCTGGAGGACCTGTCGGATATTCTCCAGGGTGGCATCCGACAGCCGGGCACCCATGAGGTACCAGTCACTGCGGTAGTCGGTCGGCTTGGCTTCCCGTCGAAGGGCCTCCATCTCCTGGGGTGGAGGTGCGGGCGGTTCCGCATTGGTTTCGGAGGACTTGATCTTCTTGTTCGAGCGGGAGAAGCCCCTGGCCCTGGAGGACTGGACAGACCTCTCGAAAGCGACGTCCTCTTCATCCAGGTTGCCTGCGCCGGACGGGTAGGGCGCCGGTGCCGGGGATGCAGCCGCTGCGATGGACATCGGTCGATCATCCGGGTCATCTGGGGAGGCCTCTTGGGTGACCTGTCCCGAGGCCAGCCCCTGGGCTGGCTCGGTCGCCAGATCGTCTTCTCTGGGGCCCTCCTTGTTGGCTGCGGTGGGGCTCGAAGGCTCCCGCTCCATTTCTTCTTCTTCCATCTCTTCCAGGAAGGCGTCGTCGGCATCGGCCTGGCGAGCGCTCAGGGTTTTCATTGCAGTGATGGACCCCATCTCTCTCTTCTTGCTCTTCTTGCGCCGCTCAGGGGCCTGGTCTTCCTCGTCGAGGCCGGAGGGCCCGGCGGCGTCCGGGGTAGCCCGCGTGGAGCTGTCCAAACGCAGTTGGAGTCCTTCCTCCAGGTCCTCTGAGGCCTTGGTTGTGGGTTCCATGGCCTCTCTCGGGGAGGACTCCATGGCCTCTCTCGGGGAGGACGTCGCCTCGAATCCCGGGCTCAGGGCCTGGGAAATCCTGGAGGGCCCCACCACGACCAGGACGATGGCTGCCGCCGCCACGGTTCCGGACAGGGTCCAGAGCCGTCGACTCCGCCAGCGTGGCTGGTCGGCCAGCACGACGATCTTCTCCGGCTGGGGGTCGTCTGGCTCCTGGACCAGGAGGGGCTCTTCTGCTGCCTCCGAAGGATCAACCGGTGATTCTTCTGGCTCCACGGCGACGGGGGAGGTGGGGAGCCCGGCACTGGAGAGAGGGCCTGAAGGCCGGGACGGAGCACTGACGAGGGGGGCCCACAGGACGGAAGAGGACTCATCTGGCGGCGGCGGGGCATTGACCACCCCGAAACCAGGACCACTGAGGGAAGGATTGGTCGGCTCCTCTTCCAGGTCCTCTTCGATGGGCAGCAGCTCCGGGTCGGTGTCCTCCACGAGGCCCTCGATGATGGGATCGGTGCCGGTCCCACCAAGGACGGGCGTGGTCTCGGCGTCCTGGTCCGTGTCGACGATGGGGTTGACCTCGTCGAGATCGCTCTCCCGGACGTTGGACTCGTCCTGTCTCGTCTCGGGGGGGACGTTCTGCGCAAATGGTCCTGTCGTGACCCCGTCCAGGATGTCGTCGACGGTCACCCGTGCCGCCGGTGCCAGGTCGGGCCGCAAGGCGTAGACCGCCTGGATCACCTCGGGATCGATGCCTTCCGGAGGAGGCTCGCCCGGGTGTACGTCCAGCCAGTCGGCCAGCAGCTGGGGTTCGTTCAATTCGGTCATCGGATCGGGGTCATCGGGGTGGGTAGATCTTGCGGAAGGCGCGGGTGGCACGGTGGAGAATGACGTCGAAGTTGCCCACCGTCACACCGAGGACTTCGGCACAGTCCTCGCGGCTCCGGTCCTCCAGGAGCCGAAGGCGCAGGGCCTGGGCATAGCGGGGATTGATCTGTTCCATGGCCTCTGTCACCAGTTGGGCGGTCTCTTCGACCTCGACCTTTCGGTCGGGGGCATGGAAGCCGGACCCGGTGGGGACGGCCTCGGGATCTGCGACGAGCCTGTCCTCCAGGCGCTGGGCACGGGCATGGGCTCGGTGCACATCAATGGCACGGTTGATGGCGATGCGACGGAGCCAGAAAAAGATGCTGCGGTCCTCGAGTTTGAACTGTTCGATGCGTTCCAGGGCAATGCGAAAGGTGTCTCGAAGCACATCTTCAGCCAGCTCGACGATTGGCAGCCGGGACAGGATTGCCTGTCGGTACAGCCGGTCCCCGTACCACTCGTACAGGGTCGCGAGAGCCTCTCGGTCTCCCCCGCGTAGCGCTGCAATGACCTCTCGTTCGCTCTCCAGCGAGGCGAGGTCCTCCGAGGCATGTGCCCGGTCTGGCGCGGTCAAGGGTGTTTGCGCTCCATCACCTCCGCATCATGAACGGAGGGAACGAGCAATCCTTACACGGGGGATGTTCAGGCGGTGTCTGGGGGTGAAAGCAGGTTGCCTCGCCCCAGGATCCATGCGGGATCCACCGCCTGCTTCAGGGCTCGAAAGGCGCCCATGACTTCGGTGCCGACCATGTCCACGAGGTGCGCTCGCTTCAGCTTGCCGATCCCATGTTCGGCCGAGACGGTGCCCCCATGGGCGATGGCGAGCAGGCAGAGCTCTCGGTAGTAGGCCCGTGCCTGGGCCTCCTGTTCCGGGTTTTCGGGCAGCATGTTCAGGTGCAGGTGGTTGTCGCCGATGTGTCCGAAGAGCACGCTCCGGACCGGTGCGTCGGCGTAGGCCTGCATCATCTCGGGGAGCGCGTGATCCGGCACGGCACAATCCGTCCCGATCTTGCGCATGCCATTGGCCACGACGATCTCGTTGACGCCGGCGGGAACGGCGTGACGAAGGGCAGCCAGGCGCTCGTGGCCAGTGGCGTCATCCGCGAAGATCGTGTCGTCTACCAGGGCATCCGAGGTCTCCAGCAGGGTCCACCAGGCCATCAGGTCCTCCTCGCGGTCGGCGTCGCTCGTCTGCTGTTCGCACCAGACCGCGGCCCGAGCGCTGGTCGGCACGCCCGGTTCGCGGGCTCGGACCAGGTCCAGGCTCGCGGCGTCGTACCACTCGATACACCGAGGCTCCACGCCCTCGGCACCCTGCCGGGCCCGCTGCACCAGTTCCAGGCCTGAAGCCACCGAGGGAAAGAAGGCCAGGACCCCGAAGACGTGGGGAGCCAGGTCCGTCAACCGCACGGTCGCTGCGGTGATGATTCCCAGGGTTCCCTCCTGGCCGATGAACAGGTCGAGCAGGTTGTCCGCAGGCTCGTAGCCGGCGGCGGACTTGACCGAGGGAGGGGTCCATTGGGGCATGGGCCAGTGACCGGGGATGGGGTCCTGGCGTGTCACCTCCATCAACTCACCGGTCGGCAGGACCACCTGGAGGGAGGAGACCCAGGGACGGGTGGGGCCAAACCGGAAGGATCGGGCACCGGAGGCGTTGCAGGCGATGGAGGCGCCGAGAGTGCACTCGTGACGGCTCGTGGGGTCGGGGGGGTAGTGGCGCCCCTGGGCCTCGATCTGGGCCTGGAATTCCCCCAGGAGGACGCCGGCCTGGGCGCGAGCATCGTCCTGGGCGATGTACTCCACCTGGTCGAGGTGCTCCATGGACAGGAGCAGGCCTCCCTGGGGAACTGGCGCCCCAGTGGTGCTCGTGCGCCGCGCGGTCACCGTGAGAGGGACCCCCTGGGTCTGACACCAGGCGACGACCTGGGCCACCTCTTCTGGTGAACGAGGTCGAACGAGCCCCTCGGCATTTCCGCGCAGGTTGCTGGCATCGGTCAGGTAGCCGTCGAGGACCTCGTCGTCCCGGATGACCACAAACGGTGGGTTCTCGAATCCCATGGGCGCGTGGGTAAGCATATTCGAGTTAGATTGCCCGGCAATGTGGTGGTTGATTCCTCTGTCGAGCTGGCTGGGCTGTACGCCGCCCATCGATGTGGACCCTCGGGACACGGGAAAACGGGGCCCCGCTGACGTGGACGTGGACGTGGATGCGGACACCGACACGGACACGGACACCGATACAGACACGGCCCCCATCGACACCTCCTGGGAGGTGGTCTCGGTGGATACCCTGTCCCCGCACATGGGGAGCAATGGTGGTGGCCAGCGCGTCCTCATCCACGGCTCGGACCTGTCCAAGGTGGACACCGTCACCTTTGGCACCTCCGATGCGACGGTCATCGAGGTCACCGCCGAACTCGTCACAGTGGAGACTGCGGAGACCCTCCGCACAGGCCCGGTCAAGGTCAGCGTCTCCGGGCCTGGCGTCGAGGGCGAACTCGAGGACGGCTTTACCTTCCTGGAGGACCGGACCGGGTCGTCGGGTGGGCTGGGCATCCACGTCTACACCCGCAGCATCGGGATCGAGGCTTCGGACGGGGAAGGGGGCTACTCGAAGCTCGCCCTGACGAAGGGTGTTCAGTCCATGGATGTGCACGATTTCATCGGGACAGAGGGCCGGTGCCTCGAGTCCGGTCCCGCTGGCGGCGGCTTCACCTACACGGATCTCGGGGTCTCTGCTGTGGGGTTGAGCAGTTCCGAAGGAGAGAGCCTGTACCTGGAGTTCCAGGAACAAGGTACCGACGAGGGTGCCTTCACCCAGGAACTCACCAGCGGAGGGGAGTACGGCCCCTCGGCGGTCTGGGAGCTGGGCATCGCCGAAGGGGACTGGCCAGCATTCAGTGTGCCTGGGGCCTTTACTGCGGGCATCACCACGACCTTCGACAATCCCTCCCTGGGGTCCGGAGATCCCGAGGTAAGCCAGACCGAGACCTTCACCTGGACCCCACGGGGGGGCGAATGGATGCTCCTGATCATGGATCGCTACTCGCGGGGGTGGCTGTCGACGACCTACACCTACGAGGAAAGCCGCTGGTGCCTGCTGGAGAACACCGGGAGTTGGGCCATGCCCGAGGTCACCTGGGCGAAGTGGCCCGATCACCTCTGGGAGTACGGGTACCTGGACATCACCTCGGGTGAACTCTTCCTGGACACGGTCCCGTTGCCGGATGGTTCGGAACTCACCTGGATCTCGGCGAGCCTGACCCACGCAGGGGCGTATACGAAGGACTAGCCTGCGGGGGTCCTGCGAAGACCGTTACCAGCGCCGCGTGATGCCGACGATGGGGGTTCCGTCCTCGGCCAGGATGATCATCAGCCCGGTGGTGCCCAGGCCCACGACCCCGGCGCCGATCAGCCCGTAGCCGATGTACTGGGACAGGCGGATGTTGCCCTGGTGGTACTCGTTCCAGTCGTTCTGGCAGTTGGCGTCGTCGACCGAGCAGGTCTGAATGCCCGGCACGTAAACCTCGTTGTAGTTCCGGTAGGCGGTCAGCACGAAGCCCGTTCCCACCCCACTGGCGACCAGCGAAGCGGTGCCTACCAGGATGCGTTTGCCTCGACCGGCCTTTTTGGGCCTGGGCTGGGTAGCTGCGGTCGGCCGGCCTTCCTCGCTCTTCGAGGTCTCGGCCTGGGTCTCCTCCGAGGCCTGCGCCTCTTCGACCGGCTTGCCGCCCTCAGCGGGGGTCAGGACAAGGTCCAGCCGGGCGACCTCGCCCGCACGCACGGTGACCTTTTTCTCAAGGGGTTCGTACCCGTCGAGAATCGCGCCGACAGTGTGTTCGCCCTTGCTCACGTCGCTGACTTCGATCGGCCCGATGGCCACGGATCGGCCGTCGAGGAAGAGTTCCGCAGAGACCGGCTCGACCATCAAGGACAGCGTGCCGAAGCCTGCCTCCTGGAGATCGAAAACCAGGGTCTGAGCGCTGCCCATCTCCACGCGAATGGTTCGTTTCTCGGGTGCCAGGCCTTCCATGACCGCTTCGAGCACGTGGTCGCCACAGTCCGCCTCGATGCCCATGCTGGGGCCGGTTCCGAGCTTCTCCCCATCCAGGAAGACGGTCGCCTCCGGGGGATCGATCTCAAGCATCAGGAAACCGCCCACCGAGCTCATCTTCATCTCGGTGCGGGCAATGCGACCGGGGGCGACATCGACGGTGGCATTGGCCACCATGCAGTCCCCACGGACCTGGACCTGGTGCTGGCCTGGCGCGATCTCCCGCAGGGTCGCGGGGGTCTGCATGCCGGTCTCGTTGCCGTCGAGGTAGATGGTGCCGACGTTGCCGTCCACCAGGGTGACGAACACGTCGCCGGTCTCTTGGGCTGCGGCCGGCATGACCAGCAGCGTCCAGACGAGCGCGGACATTGCAGGAACTCCCAGGATCACAACAGGAGGCGCCCGAGTTTACCCCGTGGGGCCCAGAGACGCCCGGTGAGTGTCACCAATGCCATGCCGTTCGCGCTGCAAAGTAGGGCACATGACACCGTTTGGCCTTCGAAAGAAGATCAAGAACCTCCGGGGCCCGGCTGGGGGCGGCGGCAAATCGGGTCTGTCCGGGGAGTGCTCATCGCTGGAAGGGAGCGCGCCCAAATGAGCGTGCTCCTGGTCGAGGCAGCGGGCAACGAGCAGGTCATCCAGGGCAGTGCAATGGACACCCGGGACTGGAGGTCAGTCCTGGGCTCCGACCTGGATGTCGCCCTGGAAGCGGGCTTCGAGCATGGCGGACTCGGCTCGTGACAGGGTCTGGCCCTGGCCCTGGGTCGTGTCGGCCACACCGGCGCTGATGCGCACCTTGGCCAATTTCGGATGGTTCCTGATCAGGTGCTGGAAGAGCACCATGGCGTCCTCGATGCGTCCTTGAGCCTGGCTTGCACTGCAGTTCCAGAGCAGCATGGCCAACTCGTCGGGACCCACCCGGCCGATCACGTCGGTCTCTCGCAGTGTGGTCTTGAAGGCCTGAGCGGCGAGTCGAAGGACGGTGTCACCGGCCCCCATGCCGTGGCGCTCGTTGATCAGGCGCAGCCCGTCGACATCGACCAGGCCGACTGCCAGTGGAATTCCGGAGCGTTGTGCCCGCCCGATCTCCATGGTGGCGCGCCGGAGCAGTGGGCCCGGGTTGAGGGTCTGGGTGCGCGGGTCGTACTCCTTGCTTCGCAGCCGTCGCCGTCTCCGGTTCAACTGCCCCATGAGTCGGCCACGGAATTCGTCCCGTCGCAGGCCGCGAACCACCACGTCGTCGGCACCGGAGCGCATGCCAAAGCGAACCAGTCCTGCGTTGGGTGCCAGGAAGGTGATCAACAGGTCCCGCCATTGCTCGTGCTGGCGCAGCACCCGGCACAGATCGGGGCCCGCCGTGCTGTCCGGGTCCAGGTCCAACACGACCATGTCGGGCTGGAACGAGGCGATGTCCGGCAGCAGGCGGGTGGGCGCCGGTTGGTGTCGCAGCATCGTCTCCGGACCGCGCAGGGCCTGTCTCACCAACTCCACAGCGCTGGGGTCGAAGATGGAGACCAGCACTCGGTGAGAAGTCTGCTCGGTGTCGTAGAGGGACTCCCAGACCCGGGAAACGATGTCGGATACATCCAGTTCGGCCCCGAGGTACCCGGCGGCCCCTTCGCGGGCAGCCCGGGTTCGTTCATGCAGATCCTGGACCTCGGAGCGCTTTCGATGGTCGTAGACGAAGACCGGGGTGCTGGCCAGGCCCTCCTGCCAGCGAAGCTCCGTGAGCACAGAACTGAAGGACTCCATGGGGACCACGACGGCGGCTGGGGCCTCGGGGCCGGTGTCCCGCAGCAGGCTGTCGATGGATGCGCACAGCCGGAGGGGAACCGGTGCGTGTATGACCCGGTCCCGGAGGCGCTCCAGGTCCTCCTCGTTGGCCAACAGCAGCACCGGCCGAAAGAGAGAGCGGTGGCCTTGGAGCCGTTCACAGAGAACCGCCAGGTCCTCCACCGCTTTGGCAGCACCATCTGCCCGACAGGCTTTCTTGGCTCGTTTCGCTGCGTCGGCGACCACGGGAAGCTCCAGGGAAGAAGCTGTGGATGCGATGCTGCCCAGGCTCTCTTCGAGCACGCCCATCAACTCGTCGTCTTCTGCAGCGTCGCGCAGCAGCACGGAGAGCTCGGAGACCTGGGTCTGGAGTTGATCAGCGAACGTGTCGCGCAACCGCTGCAATCCGCCCCGCTGACCGCTCTTGCTGGACTCCATGACCTGAGTCTACTCTGCGCTCCTTCCTGGTCGCGGTCCAGTCGTGCTAAGGCTGCCTCGTCGGGTTGTGAGTTCATGAACCAGAAAGATTCCAGACAGGCCCTCATCCGGTTCTTCGAGGAGGGCATTCCGCTGCATGTCTGGCTGGGCCTCAAGGTCGAGGAACTCGAGTCCGGTCGATGTGTGGTGAGGGTGCCCTTTCGGCCCGAGATGATCGGTGACCCGGTGCGTCCGGCACTCCATGGCGGCATGGCCACGACCCTGGCCGATGCGGCCGGGGGGTTGGCTGTCTTCACCCGCCTCGGGGAGGGGGACAAGACAAGCACAGTGGATCTTCGATGTGATTTCCTGCGGCCGGGGCGACCCAATGAGGATCTCTGTTGCAGTGCGGTGGTGTTGCGTCTCGGCAACCGCGTTGCTGTGGCCGACTGCGAGGTGTGGCAGGGGCCACAGCGGACGGAGATCGCCAAGGTGCGGGGGGTCTACAACGTGGTCCAGTTCGACCCGGAACGCTGAGGAGTGGGGAGTACGGACGGCGGTCCGGTGACCCGGAGGGGTCTTCGGGTGGCCCGAGTGGTTCTTCTGCCGCCCCTGTTGGGCCTTCTCTGCACCGGTCTGGCCCTGACGATGCCGGAGGACCGGGTCTGGCCTCATGCGGCCCAGGCGGTGCTGCTCAGCCTGCCCAGGTGGTTGCTCCTGCTCTGGCCGCTGGGGGCCTTGGGGCTTGTGTTCCGGGACCGGATCTACGTGGTTCCCGGGCTGCTCGCCCTGGCCGGGCTGGGCCTTGCGGGGGTGCCGTCGTGGCCGGTGACCGGGCCCGGCCGGGTCCTGGTCAGCGCCAATGTCCAGGCCTTTGCCGAGGGAGGAGACGGGCTGGAAGAGGCCCTGGGGGCGCTCGAGGCCGACGTGTTGTTCACCCTGGAGCGTCGTGCTCATGCCGTCGAGGGCATGGTTCGGGTGGCTGACAACTATGCCCGCCCCCTGGACCGGGACTCCCATGGCACCGCCGTGTTCTGTCGCGTGGGCCTGCCCTGCGAGGCGTTGGTCACCGAGGAATTCGGCTCCCGGAGTTCGGTCATGCCCCTGGCCCTTCTGAGGCTCGATGGCGTGTGCATGATGGGGGTCCATGGGCCGCCCCCTGCGCCCCTGGATGCCACAGGCCTGATGCCCTATGTACGCCGGATCGCAGATGCGCTGTCGGAGGGCCGCATGGCCCGGGACTGGGGGCCCTGCCAGGAGGGGGACCCGGCCCTGGTGGTCGGCGACCTGAACGCGGTGCCTGGGAGCCGGGCCCATCAACTGCTGCAGGGACGAGGCCTCACCGATCACCTTCAATCCCAGGGTGTCTGGGCGAGCACGTGGCCCGCGGGGGGTGGCTGGCCCAACCTCCCTGTGCTTCGTCTGGATCACCTGCTTGCAGGGCAGGTACAGGTCGAAGGCGTGGAGACCCTTCGAATCCCGGGCTCCGATCACAAGGCCTTGCGCGCCCTGGTTCAGACAGGCGTTATGCTCCAGGACGCCAAGGAGAACCGATGATCGGCCTGGTGTGGATGCTCGCCTGTACGGGCGGTGGGACTGTGAGTACTGGCGATGACTCGGGGACCACTGAACCGGAGCCGATCTACCCCAATGGCGACCGCATCCTGGTCTACACGGGACACGATGGCGAGGACGGCAAGAACAGTGGCGCGGGGGCGGTGGATGATGCCAGTGAGTGGATCAAGGCCACCTATGGCTGGAATGTGAGTCCTCGCACAGACCTGGCGGAACCGACCCAGTACCGGGTGATGTTCCTGATGGACTCGGGGGTCAAGGGGGAATCCGTCTATGGCACCTCCAGTGTGGACCTCATCAAGGAGGCCCTGGCTGCCGGCGTTCGCGTGGTCTCGATGGTCTCACCGGACAATTGCGAGGCGGCGACCCTGAACCAGCTCTTCGAGGATGTGGGCATTGCCAGTCGCTACAACGGAGGCAAGGCCAACACGGCGATGGTGTCCATCACCCCGCCGTTCCGTGCGCACCAACTCACCGCCGAGGTGACCGAGGCCCGTTTCCTGGAGGCCTGCTTCGTGGATCCGAACGGGTCCACGGTGGTCTTTGCCGATGAAGGAGATGCCATCGTGACCGCCGAACAGGTGGGGGATGGCGGCGACTTTGTCGTGATGGGGTCCTACAGCTGGCTCGATGACCGTGGTTACCTGGAACAGTCGGACAACCAGGTCTTGTTGGGCAATATGGTCGAGGTCGACCCGAGCGTGGGTCCCCTGGAGCCGAGCGACTCCGGAGAGTAGTTCGCCTGGTCAGGGTCGGAAGAGCCAGCTGATCTTGAAGAAGTAGATCTGTTCGAGCAGCGCCACGTCTCCATCCATCACCAGGGCCTGGGTGGCCCCGATGTAGGCCTCCGTTCCCGGTGATTGCAGCCACGTCACCAGCGCGGAGAGATCCAGGCTGTCCTGGTCACCCGAGTTGCTGGTCACGAACTCGCTGATCAGGCGAAACCCGAGCTGTCGTCGGGCCTGCCAGGTGGCTCTCAGCCGGGCGCTCGCTGCGGTCTCCGCCGGCTCCCCTTCTGGCACCAGGTGTTGATAGCCTGCGCTCAGGTCGAATCGGGTGGCTGTGGTCGGTCGCCACTGGCCCCACAGGCTGGCACGGAGACCCATTGCGGGCACCAGCAGGTCGTAGTCCAGCTCCCGGCCGTAGCTCACAGAGACATTCCCCCGGGCCTTGGCACTCCAGATCCCGCTGTAGTGGGCGTTCACCCGGGCCCAGGGGATCTGGATGTCGCTGACGCGGGTGGTGCCAACGCTGAGGTTGGCACCTGCGGAGTGGTTGCGAACCATGTCCAGGGAAGTGCCCAGTGAAGCCCCGGTCTTCAGATCGCCATCCATGGCGTTGTTCGCGGAGGCGGCCAGCCACACCGAGGCACTGTCGAAACCAGTGGCCTCGGGCAGGAAGGTGTGGTCGATGGCTCCGCTGGCCCAGGCGTTGCCGGATTGGGGCAGGTAGCCCATCTCCCGGCGATAGTCGGGGCTTGAGCCGCCGGCTCCCAGTCTCCAGCCGGTTCCGATGCCACCCGCCTGCCTCAGGTTCGCCGAGCCCATCACGCCAATCATCGGATCGAATTCCGGGCTGACCACCACGCTGCTCGACAGGTTGGCTGAGGCGGTGAGACGGTCCGCGAGGAGGATGTTGGCGTCGGCGCCGGCGACCGTGTTGCGGGCGCCCTCTGAACCGAGGATCCACTTGTCCGCAGCCGTGATGCCCAGCGAACCGCCGTCCGTGGTCGTGTGGCTCAGGCGAGCAAAGGTGTTCTCGGCCATGGCGTCTTCCAGCGCCTCGTCCGAGAATCCAGGGGTTCCATACTCGTGGAAGGAGCCACTGGGACTGGCATCCAGGGCGTTGAGAGCGCCAACACTCCAGGTGCCTTCCCGTCCGCTCACCTTGACCCCGTAGATCGGGTCGACGATGGACCGGGTGTAGAGGGTGTTCTGGGGGTCCTGGAAGGCATCGACGCCGTCCAGGAAGAACGACCTTTGTTCCGGGTAGTACAGCGCGAAGCGCTGGTTGAGCTCGATCTGTGTCGCATCGCCCTCCACCTGGGAGAAGTCAGGAAGGAGGGTCGCTGCGATGCCGGTGTCCGGGGAAAGGCCGACGCGGACGTCCACCCCCGGGCGCAGGAATTCAAGCCAGGGATTGGTGCCCGACCATTCAAAGGGACCGCTGTCGTCTTCTCTGGACCCGGACTGGCGCACGGCCAGAACCGGCATGATCTCGGCGCCGGCGCCTCGTCGGGGTGGCTGGACCCCCTGGAGGGTGCAGGCCTGGGTGAAGAAGCGTGGGTGCCCCAACTCCAGGGGCGGATGGCTGTACTTGGTGCCCAGTGCCGGGATCTTGCGGGTCAGGATGACGCCCCAGTCCTGGGCATCGCCGCCTTCCGGGAAGCGCAGGGACCGGAAGGGGATGGCGATCTCGACGTTGTAGCCATCCTCGGTCAGTGTTCCCCTTGAATGAAGGACGGTGTCCCACTGCCAGTTCCAGCGGTCGTCGGACATCCGGATGTCCTGCTGGATGCCCAGGGCATTGAAGTAGAAGATGAACCCCTGGCGGCCGTCGCTGTGGGTGTCCAGGTACACCCCGATCTGGTCGTCTTCGTTGATGGACTCCCGGGGTGAGATTCGGGCTCGCACGTCGTAGTCGGCACCGGTGATCCGGGCGCTCACATAGAGCATCCGGTCGTCCTGGAGGAAGCGGATCTCGGTGGTGCCAGGGGGGGGGCCACCGGGGGCGGGATTGGACTGGAGGAATTCCGTGACCGGGGCCACAGTCTGCCAGGCTCCCTCGTCCAGCACCCCGTCGATGGTGATCGGCTCGGTGGTTCTTGCGATGGGGACGGCGCAGGGGGAAGTGGCCCTGGCATCGGTTGGAGAGGCCAGCAGTGCGGCCAGCAGGACGAAGCGTAGGGTTCTCACATGGAGTGCATATCGTCGGTGTCCGCGCCGGGGAACTCAGCCCCTGTGGAACGCCCCCGAAGTGGGCTGGCCAGGTTCGGTTAGGGGCACGGCCAGCACCGGGAGCCGCCAGCGTGAGGGAAGACCGATACCACCACGGGGATCTGCGCCGGGCCCTGGTTCGGGAAGCGCTGGCCCTGGTGGCAGAGGAGGGGATCGAAGCCCTGACCCTTCGGGCTGTGGCCCGTCCAGCCTCTTGTGCGGCATCCCCCAAAATCGT
>CAZMNK010000078.1:0-23781 GCA_964567625.1 uncultured Enterobacterales bacterium
GCCGACGCGGATGCCGACGCGGATGCCGACGCGGATGCCGACGCGGATGCCGACGCGGATACGGACACCGACACCACTTCCCAGACCTACACGTCGGACTGGCAAGGCGTCCAGGACCTCTACGTGGCCGAGTGCGGTGTCTGCCACGACAAGGGAGGGAAGGGTTCGCCGAACTTCAGCGCCGACAAACTGGGCCAGGACGTGGCCAGTGGAGACGGCGCCTTCGTCGTCGCCTGGAGTGCCGACGACTCCATTCTGTGGCAGCGACTCTCATCGACCGACGTCCAATACGTGATGCCCCAGGGCACACGCCTGCCAGACAGCGACATCGTCCACGTCCAGGAATGGATCAACGCAGGAGCCTCATTTTGACCAGTCGCCAGGCCCTTGCCCTCTCCGCCCTGTCCGCCCTGACCTGGAGTCCACTGGCCTCTGCGTCGATCGCCGAGGAATGCCAGGGCCTTCCACAGCCCGATGACTACGACGAGCAGGTCCAGGGGGACTTCCTCAACAACTACGCTGCCCTGAGCACCACGCTCTCCCCGATCCACGGGCCGATCCCCCACGAACCGGGCAATGCCGCGGTGGGGGCAGACCTGCTGGTCATCCCGCCCCTGGGCTGTGAGCAGCGCTACGTGCTGAACTGGACCAAGACCGAGGACACCAACAAGACCCCGGTTGCCCCACGGCTGAGGGTGACCTTTGCCACACACGCCCTTCTGAAGGGACGCCTGGTGCCCTACGCGGGCCTGGCCTACATCCCCCCGGTCACCGTCGCCGGCGTGCGCAGCGTGATCATGAGCGTCGAGATCGGAGCCGGCTACCAGGTCCATGAAATGGTCCAGGTCGGCCTCCGGTACCACGCCACGATGCAGAAGACCGTGGGCGACACCGCCGGCAAGTTCCAGGAGGACCACCCCGACTACGACGACCTCTTCCTGGGTTCGACGATGGGCCTGGACCTGCTTGTGGGTGTGCCCCTGGGAGAGCTTGCAGGAGGCACCATCAGCGCCCTGACGCCGTACCTGGCCCTGGGCTGGCTGGATGCATCGACCTTCTTCTGGATTGGAGATGACGGCTACGTGGCCAACAACCTCCACCCCTACTTCGGGCCGGCCCTCTCTCTGGGTGCGGACGCCCTGGTGAAGGGACGCCTCCGCGTCGGTGCCGAGCTCTACAGCGCACCCGGCGGGTACGCCATCCCGGACGACGCCGGTGAGATCACGTCCGTGGACAAGAAGTCCCGCTACGGAAAGATCAACACCGCCCGCCTGCGGATCGGGGTGGAGTGGTAGTCCACCCCTCCCGTCACCCAGGAGCTAGCCACAGGAGTCATTGACCGCGCCGGGCGTGCCGTAGTCGGTCCCCAAGGCGCTGGTCTGCCCACACCAGTTCTCGGGCTTGTCGTTGGCTGTCGGGTTGGCCTTGGCCGGGTCGACCCCCCAGGCCACACCGGCCGTCACCGTCCAACCGGTGAAGTCCACGGAATCAAACAGGGCACCCGATCCACTGGTCAGGCTCATCTGACCGGGCGAGTTGTTCAGGGACAGGGGAAGGACCACATCCCCCTCGTGGCCGTAGCAGGGGCTCGGGCTCTCCCGAAGGAAGAGGATGTACTGTTCGGCCTGGACGACCACGTGCTCTTCCAGGGTCTTCAGGTTCTCGCCAAAGCCCACGTCCAGGCCATGAAGATCGAGGGCGACCCCCGAGTTGTTGTAGACCTCGAAGTACTCGTCGTCCGCATCCTCGCAGTCCGTGCCGGGGTCGATCATGACCTCGGTGATGACCAGGGCACCGGGGCCCAGGTCCGACAGCGGGGTGACGTCGGAGTTGAAGCCCTCCACATCGTCCGCGCTGCGCGGCACGATCTTCCAGTTGTCGTAGCTGTAGTCCAACACCCCGGTCAGGCTGGTGAAGGTGTCACCGGCATAGAGCGTCCCCAGGTCGTAGCACTTGTCGTCGAAGCGAACGTCTCCAGCCGACCACTCGCCATAGCCCAGGTCGGGCTCTGTCACGGTCAGGTCCGAGACGGTGATCAACACGCCTTCGTAGGCTTCCAGGCTCACCCCGGCGGTGAAGATGCTGGTATCCACCTCGGTTCCCTCGATGACGACCGCGTCCCCCACGGCAGCACTGACCCACGAGTCCTCCAGGTAGTCCCCCACGTCGATCTCACTGACGCTGCCGGTCCACTCGCCCTCTCCGTCGTACTCGACGTAGCGCCCGCGAACGTCCACGGGGTCCCCCACCGAAAAGGCCTCGGCGCCCTCGGCGGTGTAAATCCAGATCCCGCTCAGAGCGTCGCCCCCGGCCTCGCCCACGAACAGGCCATAGCCGACCCCCTCCACGGTCTTCGCCACGCCGGTCACGTAGACGCCCAGCAGGTCCACCAGGGTGCCTTCCACGACGCCGCCACCCTGGATGTCCTGGACTGCGACCTCGGGAATCGCCCCCGTGTCGGTGTCGGTGTCGGTGTCGGTGTCGGTGTCGGTGTCTGCCGTGTCGGTGGTGGCGCCGCTGTCATCGGTGGTGTCATCACCACCGCAACCGACGGGGGTCAAACTGAGCAGGCCAGAAGCCAGGAGTGCTGAAATCACGAGGTTCCTCCAGGGGGCGGCCCCTTATCCCCAGGAACACGGACAGCACAGAGCGTGCCTCTCCCCGGACCCCCTCGTTAGGTGCGTGACATGTGGCCCCTCCTGCTGACCCTGGGTCTGGCCCAGGCCGCCGACACCGACGTGGGTGGCTACGTGCGGGTCATGACCCGACCCGATTTCCAGGGTGGGGACGGCCGCCTGGGCTACTGGAACCTGTATGGCCGCCTGTTGAACGAGGGGCCCTGGGTGGCCCTCCAACTCAACCTGGACGTGCTCGATCCAGAACCGGGCACCGACGCCATCTGGACGCGCATCGTCGCGAAGCTCGAGGGGGGGTCCGTCTGGGCGACGGATGCGGGCAACGGGGGCCTGGAGGATTACCGGCTCTCCCAGCTCTACATCCAGGCCGGCAACGTGGTCCTGCCCGACGTGACCTGGCGGATCGGAACCCTGTGGACCTCGTACGGTGATCTGGGTCTCTACGACATGCGCCCGGCCCAGGTCTTCTTCGACACCGTCGGGATCTCCGGCTCCTATGGCACAGACCGCTTCGAGGTACTGCTCGGCCTGGGAGACAGCGGCTACCGCCTGAAGGGCAGCGAATACAACACGGTCTTCACCCCCGGCGCCACCGCCCGGATGCGCCTGGGCAACCACGCCGAGATTGGCCTGGGAGGGGAGTTCTTCTACGAACCCCAGGTCAAGGGCAACCGCTACGCCCCCCACACCACGCCAGACCTGGACTACGAGGACTACCTGCGGGGGGAGATCGTGGAGTCCTGGCTCGAGGACCATCCGGGACAGGCGATCAACTTTCCAGACCCGGAACCCACCTGGGCCGGTTCCTACAAGGGCGTGGCCTATGTCGGTTTCGGCGACGTGGGACCCCTGGTCTGGAACAACCTCTTCGCCAGCTTCCAGCGCCTCCATCCCGAGAACACGGTCACCGAGAGTGTCGACGGGGTGGAGTACACCCTGTACGTGACCGGACTCACCGACGAGCGGTATGCACTGCTGATAGGCGACGAGGTCCAGGTGAAGCTGATCCCGAATCGGCTGGACCTGGTCTGGGCAGGCCTGTTCGGGCGCCACTGGGACCGGGACAATGTCCTGGCACCGAGCGACCACAACCGCTGGTACGCCAGCACCGTGTTGCGGGTCCAGGGCTATGTCAACGACACCCTGCACCTGCTGGCCGAGACCAGCCTCGCCAACGAGGTCAGCGACAACGGCAACGCCTATCGCCTGCACGTGGATTCGATCTTTGCCTCCACCGATGGCATCGCGGACAGTCAGGGCCTGGAGTACGGCGACAGCGATGCCCGCCTGACCTGGCAGGGCAAGGCAGGCGTGGTGCTGAATCCCCTGGGTCCCGGCGTCTATGTCCGGCCGTCCCTGAGACTGCTCTACGGTCTCCAGTACTCGACCCAGAACAACGCCTATGGCAACAGCTTTGTCGAGACCCTGGACCAGTACAACGAGTTCGGAAACGTGGAACGTCACTGGCACCATGTGATTGCCCTGGAGGCTGAAGCGTGGTTCTGATTCGCTGCCTTCTGGCTCTGGGCCTTGTTGCATGCGCCTCCCCCAAACAGGCGCCCCTGCAGGCCACGAGCCCCATGCCCACCGCCCTGGCCACGGCCGCCGGCAACCTGGCCTCCCGGGAGGTGGTGGCCGCACCCGATCCCCTGGTCCAGGCCCTGGTCGATACCCTCGAAGCCCGGAACCTTCCCGCCACGCTGCTGGCAGCCGAACACTACGCGGGGGCCTTTGCCACTCAGCGCACCACCCGCCATCGTCTGCGCCACCTGGCCGCCCTTCCTGAACCCACCGAACTCCTGGTTCTCCTGGAGGCGACGCCTCGTTTTGATTCCCAGCTCAACGGCCGGTACCGCTGGGTGGTGGACGTCACCCTGAGCGTGGCCCCCTCCCAGGATCTGGACATGGCCCTGAGCGAGACCTTTGAAGTGCCGGTCTTCCTGGGCTTCCACCACCAGCGGGAGGCCGAGGCCCTGGCCGCATCCGCACCGGTGGTCCAGAGACGCCTGGGACGGCTGCTGGACGGCTACCTGGGCGGACTGTGATCGCACTGGTCGCACTGGCGGCCTGTGTCGGCACCCCTCCACCCCAGGCCCTTCCGGCCTCGGAAATCGACCCGGAAGCTCGTCCCGAGCTTCTCTACTTCGTCCTGGTCGATCGCTTTGCCAACGGCAACCCTGCCAACGACGGCGAGATCGACCTCCAGGACCCCCAGGCCTGGCACGGGGGCGACCTGGCGGGCGTACGGCAGAAGCTCGACCACCTGGAAGCCCTCGGAGTGACCCGGATCTGGCTCTCCCCCGTCTTTGCCAGCCGCCAGCAACCCTTCGAGGAGTGGGGGGCCTTTCACGGCTACTGGATCACCGATCCGACCCGGGTGGAACCCCGATTCGGCACCGAGGAGGAGCTCCGCGCACTGGCTGATGCGCTTCACCAGCGAGGCATGAAGCTGGACCTGGACATGGTCTGGAACCACGTGGCCTGGGAGTCTCCAGTGCGTACGGAGCACCCGGAGTGGTTCCACCCCGACACCCCGATCACGGACTGGGAGGACCCGATCCAGCGCACCCAGGGCTGGGTCCATGGACTGCCTGACCTGGACCAGGAAGAGGCCGCAGTCGCCCAATGGCTGCTGGAGACCAGCCAGTCCTGGATCGACCGCGTGGGCCCCGATGGCTTCCGCATCGACGCCGTGCGACACATGCCTGGCGCCTTTCTTCAGGACATGAGCGACAAGCTGCACGCCCGGGCCGGTCTGGACTTTCGACTGCTCGGAGAGTCCTTTACCGGGGACCCCTGGCTGCTGGCGGAATCCCGAAAGGAAACAGGGCTGGACGCCGTCTTCGACTTCCCTTTGCGCTACGCCCTGGTGGATGCCTTCTGCCACGGCCGCTCCCTCGGGCGCGTGGCAGCAGTGCTGTCCATGGACCGGTACCACGACGAACCCGGCACTTCGCTGGTCACCTTTCTGGACAACCATGACCTGCCTCGCGTCACCCACGAGTGTGGCGGGGACCTCGACCGGGTGCGGGGCGCCCTGGACGCTCAATTCGCCCTGAGAGGCGTGCCCATGATCACCTATGGCACCGAGGCCGCGCTGGATGGCGGCGAGGAGCCAGCCAACCGGGCAGACCTTCCCTGGACCGGAGAATGGCCCTTGATGGCGGACCTCCAGCAACTCGTGGCTCGCCGGGCCGCCCACCCGGCACTGGCCCTGGGTGAAACCACCGTGCTGGCCATCAGCGACGACCGGCTTCTCCTGCGCCAGGACGGCCCGGACGAGGCCCTGACCCTGGAGATCACCCGCGAGGGGGTGCGGCTTCATCCACCCCAGGGCGAAACCCGGGGAACCGGTGTGCGCCAGGTACAACTGCGGGTCGAAGACTCCCCGGCGACAGACGGCCTGATGCTGGTGGGCACCGGCCCCCAGTTGGGCAACTGGTCCCCATCAGCCGCCTTGCCGTCCACCGAAGATGGCTCTCTCTCCCTCCAGGCTCCGGTCGGGGATGTCCTGGAGTACAAGGTGCTCGCCCAGGGCCCGGAAGGCCTGGTCTGGGAGCCCGGAGAGAACCGCTACCTCCTGGTGACTCCTGGAGCAGAGCCACTGGCACTGACGATCCGCTGGGGTGACCGAGCAGAGCAGGCCACAGCGGACCCCTGAGTTCTCACTCGCCGGCTTCTTCGGACACCTCGTGACCCCTGCTCCACGCCTGGTGGTCAGACCAGGCCTGGTCCCCGAAGAGTTTTCGCGCCCACCCTGCCCACTCCTGGTTGACCGTCACACCCAGGCCATCGGCCAGCCGGTTCATGTAGGCAAAGCAGCAGACGACGTGAACCACGTCGTGACACTCCCGAGAGGAGAGCCCGACCGCCTCCAGCGCCGCCAGGTCCCTGCGGGTCATTCCACCCGGACGCAGGGTCAGGGAAACCACCACCCGCACCAGGGCCAGGTCCCTGGCGGTGAGACCAAAGGCCTCCAGTCGTTCAAGGACCAGGGAAACCCCGTCCGCCAGGGGGCCCTGGGCGGCATCTCGACCCGCCTGGTCCAGTGTGCGGACCAGCCTCACCACCCAGCCCTCGTCCTCGTCCTCTTCTGTCAGTTGACGCAGAAACTCTGCGTGGGACACCGTTCAGTAGAAGCACTCATTGAGGGCGGAAACCACCGTCGCGATGAACTCCTCGTCCCTTCTTCCCAGCTCGGAACCCCCAAATGTCACCGCCTGGTTCAACTGCAGCAGGGCGCGCATGGCCGTGGGGTTGGGCTTCATGACCGCCACCACGGCCGGCACAGCCCGACCCTCCTGGCGATAGCGTCGGGTCAGTCGCTCCAGTTGAGGCGACGCGGTGTCTTCCGGAAGATCGATCCAGGCCATGCCCGGGACCTTATCCGGCAGCACTGAGGACCGGGCGTGATCAGTCCGTCCCCTCCGCCAGGGCACGGCACCCCTCCTGGATGGCCCACACCTCCTCCTGGGTGGCCGGCGAAACCAGGACTCGACTGCCACGGGCCGGCAGGGTGAATTCCAGCAGGTCGCCTTCCGCGGTGATGACCTCCCCGGTCAGCAGATCCACGAACTCGGAACCCGGCTTGATCCCTGCCCACTCGATGGTGTTGCGCAGGAAGATGTCCGACTCATCCCGGTTCAGGGCAACCAGAACCTGCCCCCCCTGGCCATCGACGCGGGTCCAGGCCAGCAGGTCGCTCTGGTAGAAGCCGGCCAGGGGGTCGTAGCCCATCCAGATCCTGCGGCTGCCCTTGGAGAGCGGGGGCCAGAGGGCCCGCCCATTGGCCAGCACACAGACGTGGAACAGGGTGTCCGCCTCCCGGCTGCTCAACTCACCGGGAAAGCGCATTTCCTGGCGATTGTCCGGATCGTGGTAGCCGGGCTGACCGTACTCGTCGCCGTAGTACACCAGGGGAAGCCCTTCCCGGGTCATCAGCCAGGTCCAGGCCAGCCGAAGCCGCTCATACGGTTCGTCCGAGTCCGGGGCCGCCGTGTCCATTCGAACGGACCCGTCCGGGCAGGCACCATCCCCGTAGAGACTTTCCACCGCTCCTTCCGCATGGGCGATGAAGCGCTCCACGTCGTGGTTGCCCAGAAAGGTGGACATGGTGGCAGGGTAGAACTCGACCTCGCTGGCCTGGGCCGCCTCTTCCAGTTGCCAGATCTCCCCTTCATTGCGCCCCAGTCGACTCAGGATGTCGTAGTAGAGCGGAAAGTCGAACTGGGCATCGAGCTGGGTCTCGCCGATGTAGGCCCCCACCTGGGAACGGTCCGTCGTGAAGGTCTCTCCCACCGTGTAGAAGTCCTCGTCCCCCCCCGCGTCGGTGTGTTCCACCTCGGCCCGGATGCGGGCCTGGAGATTGGCGTAGACGCTCTGGGGCATGTGCTTGACCGCATCCACCCGGTAGCCGTCGATCTCCCATTCCTTGAGGAAGGCCATCGCCGCGTCCACGGAAGCCACCAGCGGACCCACTTCCGTGTACCGGAGGTCGGGCAGGAAGCTGTCGAACCAACAGGTCTCCGGTCGCTGGTCCCAGTTGCTGACACCGTCTCCGTCCTCGTCCTCGTCGCAGATGTAGGACTCGTTGAACCAGTCCGGCTGCTCCTGCCACCAGTCATGGTCGGTGTGGACATGATTGCCCACCCAGTCGACCAGGATGCGCAGCCCCCGGGCATGGGCCTCGTCGATCAACTCCCGGAGGTCCTCCTCGGTCCCGAAGTGTGGCTCCAGGGCGTCCGTCGAGGCAGGCCAGTACCCGTGGTAGCCCGAATAGTCCTCACCACAGTCGCTGCCCCACGCCCCCGCCGGGTTGTCCTGGGGTGCGGTGATCCAGAGGGCGGTCACCCCCAGGTCCACCAGGTAGTCCAGCCGATCGGTCAGCCCGACCCAGTCACCACCCAGGTAGTCCGTGAGTTCCCAGCTGGTGTTCTCCGAGGAATCCAGAGACAGGTCGCCATTGGAAAACCGGTCCACAAAGGCGAAGTACAGGACGCCCGACTCCCAACCAGGGTCGTCGGTCCAGAAGGGCAGGTAAAGGGCCTCTGCGGCGAATCCATCGGTGTCCCTGGCCTCGACCCGCAAGGTGTGGCGCCCCCCCGACAGGCCTTCCAGGACCAGGGACTCTCCGCTCTCCAGGTCGTGGGCCAGGACCGTGCCGTCCAGGGTCACGACGCTGTCGGCCAGCTCCCCACCGTCCAGGCCTGGCGTCCAGTCCAGGGAGACCTCCAGGGAGCCCGCGTCCCGGTCGATGTCCACCGAGGAGGCAGAGACCTGGGGACGCCGGCAGTCCGGGACCACGACCATCGAGTTGCAGGTGTGCTCTCCCAGGGGGCAGTCCGGCTCATAGGGCACCCCCTCGTCACACTGGAAGAGGGCCTCGCCTGGGTTGCAGGCCCAGTTGTCCTCCTCCCCCTGCTCGACCAGCTTGTAGGGGTAGGCACCCGGGGCCAGGTCCAGGGTGAGACGCCAGGTGTCCGCGTCCACAAGCGTCATGGGGTGAGCGCCGCTGTCCCAGTCGTTGAAGCTCCCGGCCAGGGCGACCGCCGATGGGTTGCCCCGGGCGTCGTATGAAAAGGTCGTCGGACACAGCAGGTCATCGGGGATGAGGGTGTCTGTGGGCTCCACCTCGACGACCTCGCCAACCTCCACGGACAGCGCCAGGGCAGACGACGTCTCACAGTCCCCTGTGGCCGTGAGGCTGGCCGTCCCGACGCCCTCCCATCCAGGCTCCGGCACCAACCGCAACAGGTCCTGCTGGATCACAGCATCCAGGTGCTCACTCCCGGTGGCGGACAGGTCCTGCTCGGAGACCCCGGGGGCTAGCTGTTCCAGAGAAAGCTCCAGGGCCACACCCACCTCGGTGACCAGCACTCCCGGATCGATGAGTTCCGGTGCTTCCCCGCCGCGGCAACAACCGGCCAGCACCGCCAACACCCACATTTCGTCCTCCCTCTGGCGCGCCGTCGGAGCACACAGTACCGGGCAGTGTGCCCTGTACACCCACCTTCTGTGAAGGCGGCCCGGAAGAGCTGCTGGAGGCCCCGAAAGAATGACACCCTCGAAGAACAGGCCGAATTGGCGGGCAACCGGCGCCGTCTTGATGGTTCTGGGCGTGGCAGCGGGCGCCTTTGGAGCCCACGGGCTGCGCCAGACGGCCACCCCAGAGACCCTTGCCGCCTGGAAGACCGCTGCGGACTACCACTTGCTCCACGCACTGGCCTTGTTCGCCCTGGCTTCCTGGCGCCACGCCCCGGCCCTGGGCGGCTGGCTGCTGCTCGCCGGCGTGGTGGTCTTTTCCGGTTCTCTCTACACCCTGGCCCTGACCGGGGAACGCTGGCTGGGCGCCGTGACTCCCATCGGCGGACTGTTCTTCATGGCAGGATGGGCGGTCCTCGCCGCGGCGGCCATCAAGGACCACGGCAAAAAAAAGCAATAGTCCACCGCACTTCCCCGTAGGAAGCGTCCTCATGTTTCTCATGGCCTACCTTGCAGCCTTCGGCTTCGGCGTCGTCCTCATCGGCGCCGCCATGGTCCTTGGCGACCACGACCACGACGTGGACAAGGACATCGACTTCGCTGGCGATATCGACGTCGACGTCGACGTCGATGCTGA
This sequence comes from uncultured Enterobacterales bacterium, assembly GCA_964567625.1. Classification (GTDB taxonomy): domain Bacteria; phylum Myxococcota_A; class UBA796; order UBA796; family CAJQPC01; genus CAYFPX01. Next base: position 10,255 of record CAZMNK010000078.1, read on the forward strand.
TGCTGATGCTGATGTCGACGTGGACCACGTGGCAGGTGACGCCCCCCATGGCGTAGAGCGCAAGCGCTGGGTGCCCTTCTTCTCGGCGCGTTTCTGGACCTACGCCCTGGGCACAGGAGGGGCCACCGGATCTGCTCTGACATTCCTGGGCCTGCCCGCCGCCATTCACCTCCCGGCGGCACTGGGCAGCGGACTCGTCCTGGGCTGGATCGCGGCCTGGAGCTTCCGCAAGCTCAAGCACGCCACGGCCGACTCCACCATTCGACCGGCAACGCTGAAGGGCACCGAGGGCCGCGTGGTGTTGGCCATTCGCCCCGGCGCTATCGGAAAGATCCGCCTTCACGTCCAGGGCCAGTCCATCGAGTTGTTGGCCCGGACCCGCGAGGACCGCGTGCTTGAGGCCAAAGAACCCGTTCTTATTGTCCAGGTCGACGAGGACACGGCGGTGGTGACCCCCGTTCCCAGTCTTACCCAGAAGACCCATTCCTGAGGAGCCAAATCCATGGAGAACCTGATCGGCCTGATCTGTGGCGCAGGAGCAGCAGCCGGCGTGCTGGGCCTCGTGGTCCTGATCGTCAAGCAGTTCCTGTTCATCTGCAGTCCGTACGAGGTCCTGATCTTTTCGGGGCGCAAGCGCCAGCTCCAGGATGGCGGGGCTGTCGGCTATCGGATCATCCTGGGCGGCCGTGCCGTGCGCATTCCGATCATCGAGCGGGTCGACCGGATGGACCTGCGCAACATCCCCATCGACATCCACGTGGTCAATGCCTACTCCAAGGGCGGCATCCCCCTGCGGGTCCACGCGGTGGCCAACGTCAAGGTCTCCTCGAACCCGCGGGTCCTCGGAAACGCCATCGAGCGCTTCCTGGGTCGGGACCCGGCCGAGATCAAGAAGGTCGCCAAGGAGACCATGGAGGGCCACCTGCGCGGCGTCCTGGCGAACATGACCCCGGAAGAGGTCAACGAGGACCGGCTGAAGTTTGCCCACCACCTGATCGAAGAGGCCGAAGAGGACTTCGCGAAGCTGGGTCTGCAGCTCGACATCCTCAAGGTCCAGAGTGTCAGCGACGAGGTCAACTACCTCGCCAGCATCGGTCGCCAGGCCATCGCCCGGGTCATCAAGGACGCCGAGGTCGCCGAATCCGTGGCCAAGTCCACGGCCGAGCAGTCCGAGGCCCAGGCCCGGCAGTCCGGCGAAGTCGCCAACCAGAAGGCCGAAGAAGCCATCGTGACGGCCCAGAACCAGCTCCGTGAGATCACCGCCGAACTCGACGCCAACGCGAGGTCCGAGGAGGAGACCACCGAACAGGCCGCGCTCCAGGCCCGAGCCGAGGCCGAACAGGAACTCCAGACCCTGCGCAAGAGCCTGGAGGAGACCCGACTCAACGCAGACGTGGTCCTGCCAGCACAGGCTCAGTTGACAGCGGCGGAGTTCCTGGCCCGTGGCAATGCCGCCGAGATCGGAGAACAGGGCAAGGCCATGGCCGATGTCCTGCAGCTGATGACCGACGCCTGGGTCCACGCCGGCGACAACGCGAAGGACATCTTCCTGATTCAGAACCTGGAGGCCGTGCTCTCCACGGTCGTCGACCGGGTCAATGCGGTCCAGGTCGACGAGGTCACGGTCCTGGACGGGGGCGACGGCGAGGGCCTTGCCCGCTACGTCGGCGCCTACCCGGCCATGGTCAACCAGATCCTTCGCGAGCTGCGGAAGACCACCGGTGTCGACGTGCTCGGCATCCTGAGCGACGACAGCGACGACAACAAGGGGAATCAATAATGGGCGACATGCTCCTGGTCTTCACCACCCTGCTCACAGTCGCGGGCATCTTCGGTTTCGCGTTCCTCTACACCGTCAAGAACCTGGTCTACATCTGCGGGCCCAACGAGGTCCTGGTGTTTTCGGGCACCACGAGCGTCGTGGGCAATCGGCGGGTCGGCTACCGGATCATCAAGGGCGGCATGTCGATCCGCAAACCGATCATCGAGCGGGTGGAGAGAATCGACCTGACCAACATGACCGTCGAGGTCAAGGTCACCGAGGCCTACTCCCTGGGCGGTATCCCCCTGAACATCCAGGGCGTCGCCAACCTCAAGGTCGCCGGCCACCAGCCGGAACTGCACAATGCCCTGGAGCGCTTCCTGGGCAAGTCCCGGGCGGAGATCCTGAAGGCCGCCAAGGAGACCCTCGAAGGCAACCTGCGCGGCGTCTGTTCCCAGTTGACCCCGGAGCAGGTCAACAACGACAAGCTCGCCTTTGCCGAGAAGCTCCTGGACGAAGCCGATTCCGACCTGCGCAAGCTGGGGCTGGTCCTCGACGTGCTCAAGATCCAGAACGTGACCGACGAGGTCGACTACCTGGACAGCATCGGCCGCAGGCAGTCGGCGGAGATCGTCCAGAAGGCCCGCGTCGCCGAGGCCAACAACCAGGCCGAGTCCACCATCCAGGACGCCTCGCAGCGCCAGATGGCCCGGATCGCCGAAGCATCAGCAGAAGTCGAGATCATGCGGGCCAGCACCTCCAAGCGCATCACTGAGGCCCAGACCCGTCGCCGGGCTCTGGTCGCTGAAGAGGTGGGTCGGGTCAAGGCCCTCCTCGCCAAGGCGAACGCCGAACTCAAGGTCCAGGAGGCAAGAGTGGAGCAGGTGCGGCGGGCACTCGAGGCCGACGTGGTCGCTCCAGCCCGAGCCGAGATGGAGAAGTGCCAGGCCGACGCCAAGGCCTCGGCCGCCAAGATCCTCGAGGATGGCAAGGCCACCGCCGCAGTGCTCGAGGAGATGATCAGGACCTGGAACAACGGTGGTGAGTCCGCCCGGGACATCTTCCTGATGCAGAAGCTCCAGACCGTGATGACCCGACTTGTGGACACCATCCAGGAAGTCAAGATCGACCGGATCACCGTCCTGCCTGACGGGGACAATCGGGCCGCCAAGGCGGTCACGCTGGTCGAGGAGCTCAAGGCTGGTCTCGGGGTTGACCTCCCCGAGATCGTCAATCGGATCGGCCAGTCCTGACCGCCTCCTGTCTCGTCCCCGGCATCCCACCGGGGACTGCGGGTAGAATCCGTTCTTCCTGACCCGGTGTCTCCGTGTTCTTCTGGCTCCTGGCGTGCAGCCCCGACTACCCCTCGGCCACCGTCTCCTCGGACTCCGATGCCCCGGTGGAGATGTCCGGCACTCTCTATTCCTATGTGATCGAGGACCCGGCGAGCGGAGAGGGCGACGGGGCCGGCTGGGTCGTGATGACCGAGAACGAGCTCAGTTGCACCGACCTTCAGGTCTTTCCCACCGCCACCCGCAACGAGACCTGGCTGCTCTACGCCCAGACGGGCCTGGCCATCTTCCTGGCCTTTGACACCGTCGACAACAACGCGACCTACCTGGACTGGGAGGAGACCTACTGGGGCGGCGAAGCCCAGAGTCCCAGCGGAACGCGCTGGATGAAGGCCTGGGCCCTTGGCGGTGGACAGCGAATCGCCCTGGAAGGCGGCTGGTTCACCGTCGAGCGACGCCGTGTCGATGATTTCGAGGGGTCCTTTGCCGTGCCCTGGTACTCCGGTGACCTGGAAGCCGAACACTGCGGGGCCTGGGACGACGGCATTCCAGACACGGGGGGCGCGGACACGGGGCCTCCGGACACAGGTTCGCCATGATCTGGTGGTTGATCGCCTGTGGGGGTGACAACGGACTGGAGCCGCGAGAGCTGGACGAGGTCGTCCACACCCTCTGGGCCCAGGGAGATTGGTATGACCTCGGCCAGGTCGCCTGGCTGTTGACCACCAGTGGCGAGATCGACTGCGAGGAGTTCCTGGAACCTCTCGAGTTGCTCGAGGACCCGCTGTCCACGCTGTACCAGGACGAAGGCACGACCCACCTGCTGGTCTGGGAGCGACTCGATGTACCCGCCCAGGACACCGGGCTGGAACCTCCCGCGGAATTTCCTGGCTTTGAAGGGTTGTGGACCCCCAGAGGAGACGGCCCCGGCTGGCATTCCGCGCTGAGCAGCCATGTCTTTCACAATGGCCAGTTGACCGCGGCGATCCCCGCAGAGACCTGGCTGGAACTGGGACCGATCGTGGATTCAGATCCTGTCACTGGAAATTTTTCCACCGGCCAGGTGGCACAATCCTTCAGCGCTGACGACTGTGGCGAACTCATTGCCTACCGGGTCTTCTGAACGCCCGGGATTGACTCACGGGCCTGAGGACGTGAAATTGAGCAGCCCCCTTCCAGGATCCTGAGATTCCGCAGCTCCACGGCAACACCACCGGCCTCAAGCCGAGCCAGGCCAAGGTCCTTACCGCGCTCTATCGGCGCCGAGTGCCTCAGGGGCGGTTCCTCAACCCGGAGACCGCACGGCCTCTGACCGAGGCCTCCAGAGCGATGAATCGACAGATCGGGCTGATCATCGATCGGCTGGGGGTCGTGCAGAAGGTCATCGTCGGGGATGCCCACAAGGTCTTCCTGCCGGACCTGGGGCGCTCTCGCGCTGGCGCTTCTCACTTCCGTGGTGTGCGCCTGGTGGTCACCAAGCTGCGGGGAGAGGCACTGTCCAAGGACAACCTGACGGACCTCACCCTGCTGCAACTGGACGCCGTCATCGCAGTCCAGGCGGGTCCCGATGGCCTGCCCGGTCGAGTCGACTTCGCGCACCTGCTGCCTCCCGGGTCAGGTGAACAGGAGTTCTGGCACACGGACTCCGTCCCTTCGGTACACGGCTGGAACGACGACTTCCAGGCGTTCATCCGGGATCTTGAAGCCCAGTTCTCCAGAGCCCGGGGAGCCGAGGAGGTCGGTACCCAGGGCCGAGCCATCGTGATTGGGGTGGGCCTGGGAGACCGCATCGAGGCGGAACGGTCACTGGCCGAGCTGGAACGGCTCGCCCAGACAGCCGGGCTCCACGTGGTGGACCGGGCCCTGCAGCATCGGCGGAAGCCCGACGGTCGCTATGTCATCGGCAAGGGCAAGCTCCAGGAGATCCTCCTGCGCTCCATGCACCAGGGCGCTGACGTCCTGGTCTTCGACGGAGAACTCGCCCCCTCCCAGTTGCGAAACATCGCGACAGAGACCGAGTTGAAGGTGCTGGATCGTACCCAGTTGATCCTGGACATCTTCGCCCTCCGTGCAACCACCCGTGAGGGCAAGCTCCAGGTCGAGCTCGCCCAGCTCCGCTATCGCCGTCCCCGTCTGAAGGTCATGCCCACGGCGATGAGCCGGCTCACCGGCGGCATCGGCGGACGAGGCCCGGGCGAAAGCCGACTCGAGATCAACCGGCGGAGGGCCGACGAACGCCTTGGCCGCATCAAGAAGGAACTCACAAAACAAGGCAAGCAAAGGGCCATGCGTCGACAGCGGCGCCGCAAGGTGGGTCTCCCGATGGTCTCCATCGTCGGGTACACCAATGCCGGCAAGTCGACGCTGCTCAACCGGATGACTCGGTCCTCGGTCGACGCCGAGGACAAGCTCTTCGCCACCCTGGACCCCACCAGCCGCCGACTGCGCTTTCCCGTGGAACGACAGGTCATCCTGACGGACACGGTCGGCTTCATCCGCAACCTGCCCAAGGATCTGATCGAAGCGTTTTCTTCGACCCTGGAGGAAGTCGTGGACGCGGACCTGTTGCTCCACGTGATCGACGGTTCCTCCGAAGAAGCCGCCGTCCACGCCCAGGCCGTGGACAAGGTCCTGGTCCAGCTGGGTGTGGCGGAAACCCCCACTCTCCGCATCATCAACAAGATCGACCAGGTCTCCTCGGAAAACAGGCCTCAACTCAAGGCCGAGCACCAGGGCATGCTCTGCAGCGCCCAGACCGGTGAAGGTCTCAGAGAAGTGCTCGGAGCCCTGGAACGGAAGTTGTTCCTGGAGCTGGCCGCCCGCAAGGCCTCCAAGGTCTGACCCTGATGCTCGCGCCGCTCTGGATGATGATGGCTTGCTCGGGCGACACCAGCACGGACACCCCGGACAGCGCCGGGCAGATCCCCCCCTCCTGGACCCAGGTGCAGTTGTCCTGCAACGTGAGGAACCATGCCTGGACCGCCTATGCTTCAGGACTCCACGGCCATGCCCAGCTCCGGTTGGTGTCGGCCCAGCCCGACGAGACGCTGGAGACCCACCCGATGGCCGTCCACGACGCCGACCCCGGGGGGACCTGGACCCTGTTCCAGGGAGAGTTGACGGTCACCGAGACTGAACCCACGTTGGTTCCTGGCGTGTCATCGACCCATGATTGCCGCCGGCAAGGCATCGAATGGACCTGGGCCCTGGACCTTCTGGAGGACGGAAAGGTCCTTGCGTGCACCGCTTGGGAAGCTTCAGACACCGGCGAGGGTCCCCAACAGGTCGCAACCTGCGACCCAGTGGAGTAATTGGGCGGCCAAACTGCCAAGAGACGCAGAGATGGAGGAAATATGCGCAAGCACTTGATTGTCCTGGGAGCCCTGGCCACGGCAGTGTCCTGTGGCGGCGCCACCACCTCGGACACAGGCATCTGTGACACCGCGGACACCGCCACCAACTGCAGTGAGGACAGTGGCGAGACCGACGCCGACACCGACACCGACTCGGACACTGACACCGACACGACCCCGGAAACCTACACCGGGCCCCTGATCATCGGCATCGACACCACGAACGACCGTTACCCAGGCGACACGAGCACGGGTGCGCCCGACTCGGCCATCAACTGGGACTGCTTCGAATACGAAGGCGAACTCACCTACTTCTACGACTTCTACACCGTCGGGTGGGTCGGGTCGGCCAAGCTCACCATTACCCAGGACACCGTGGATCCCTGGTACGAAGAGCACTGGCTCGCTTCCTGGGACTACGACGAGTATGGCTGGTGGGACAACCTCTACCTGTCGCTGGTCGACGTGGATACCATCGACGAGGTCTCGGAGAACGTGGCCGCCTACCCGGATGATGACGCCTACGCCGCCACCACGCTGTTCAACTGCACGACTGGGACCCTCCCGACCCTGGCCTGGCGCCTGGACGTCTTCACCGACACCGAGGGAACCGAGTTGGCCGACTGCGCGGTCTGGGGAGACTACAACGGCACCCTGACCGATCTCGGCGACATCTCGACCTGCCAAGAATACGAGGACTAGGCTCCGGTGCTCGCCTGGGTCACCTGGGCCTGCATCTCCACCGGGAACGTCGACGACTCGGCCTCCTCGGCGGTGTCTTCGGCCCTCCCCACGTTCTCGGACCTGGGCTGGTCCTGCTCGGCGGAAGACGACACCTGGACGTTCTCTGCCGAGGCGACCGCCTGGACCGCCGGGGCGGACCTGGCTCTGAGCCTGGACGCCACCTACATCGAGGAACACGCCATGGCCTCTGAAAAGGCTGCGGACGATGGGAGCTGGGACCAGTTGGTGCTCGAGCTGGACATCGTTGCCGACCCCCGGGACCAGGCCCGCAACAACACCACGGCCTTTCTCTGTGACACGAACACCGAGGCGTCACTGGCGCTGCGCGTGGCACTTCTGACCCCCGACACCGCCGAGGAGGCCGACTGCCGGATCGCCGGTGGTGAGCTGGACTGGCAGGCGCTGGGCTACGATTCTTGCGAGACGCGCTGGGAGACAGAGTGATCGGATGGATCGTCATCGGAGCCTGCACCGGTACAGGCACGGTCGACTCAAGTACCGATTCCAATACTCCTGACTCCCCCCCCTCCACACCCATCATCGGCGTGGGGGACCGGTCCCCCTCCGGCATCGATCACCCCATCGACTGGGGATGTGAAGCCAGCCAGTGGACCTACGACTTCCACACCATCGGGCTCTCCGGGGGCGGTTCACTGCGGATGGTCGAGACCGATCTGCCCGAGGGCACCCCCACCGACGAGGTCCATCCGCTCCTCCCCGCCGAGACGGACGACGAGGGGTGGTGGACACGCTTCGACCTCACCCTCCTGGTGGATGACACCGACACCTGGGTCCCCGGCGCGACCACGAATGCCGGATGCGAGGGCCAGGACCTCGAGGCCCTGGAGGTCTCCTGGCAGCTGATCGTGTACGAGGCGGACGGCACGACCCGGGCCGACTGCGCCGTCTGGGGCGCCCAACCGATGTGGTTCGAGGACAGCGACTGCTACATCTGGTAGCAGCCCCGGGTCAGGGGGCAAAGGCGTAGAGGTCCTCCAGGAAGACGGAGCGCCCCTGCAGCCGGCCGCGTCCTTCGGAATCGCCATCGGCCCACTTGATGTCCCAGACCAGCTGTCCATCGGCGGTGATCTCCCGGGTCCTGGCCCCGGAACCATAGTTGTGCAGGGTGTTGCCATTGCTCAGTCGATGGGCCTCGCCCGCCGTGTCACCGGCAATTTCCTGGTCCTCGCCGAAGCTCCACACCTCGTGGAGGGTCTTGTTGACGTAGTCCAGCTCGTACTCCCGGACCGCCAGGGTGTCGAGACTGCGCTCGTAGTAGGGATTGCTCTCGTGGAGCTTGCTGGAGACGAGCAGGTTGCCAGTGTCCGTAAAGGTGACGCCGTGCTGGTAGTCAAAGGTGTGCTGGAACTCGTCGAACCGCCAGTCACTGAGCTGACCCCAGGTCACGATCGTGGTGCCGTCGCTCTCCAGGTGGAGCACCGTGTCTTTCACGTCCCCCGCAGACGAGGGAAAGGAGACCAGGTAGGTGTCGGACGCCTCGTGCCACCACCAGGAGTTGGAGTGACAGGAGCGACCGGTCTCCCCCTGCATCTCGACCTCGAACTCACTGCACTTCCAGAGGGTCTCCACGCTGCCATCGGACCCGACTTTCTGCAGCCACTCCTCGTTCGAGTTGATGTAGGCACCCCAGATGATGCTCCCATCGGCCAGTTCATCCCAGGCATGGTGGAGCCCGGGGGTCGTGTAGGTCTCCACGATGGTCCCGTCGATCTTCATCCGGTGGACCTTGGACTCCTCGTCGGTGCCCCAGACCCACACCGTGCTGTCGTCCCACATCAGGTCGTCCCCGTCGTAGGAGACATCGGTCCAGATGGTCCAGTGCTCGCCGGCGGTCTCCATCGCCCACACCACCCTGGCCTGCCGATCGAGGATGACCTTCCAGTAGTCCCCCCCGGTCCAGCCCCCCGAGGAACCATTGATGCTGGTGTACAGGTAGTTGCCCTGGGGGTACCAGAGTGAGGAGTCTCCGGAGACATACGACGGGACCGGCATTCCCGAAGGGAGGTCGCCCGTGGTGGCCTCGACGGACTCGCCGGTCTGGACCCCGTCACCGGTGAGCGTCACGACCCGGATGGTGACCTCGGTCTCATAGGGAATTCCCAGGAGCAACTGCTCTTCTGTCCCCTGCTTGAACTCGCGCTCCGGGCTCTGGAGCCAGACCTCATCATCGAAGCTGTACTCGACATAGCCGTCAGCGGAGACTTCTTGCTCCCAGGTGACGTAGACCAGTGAACTCAGGGTGTCGTGGAGGCGCCAGCCCAGGCCTTCCTCGGTGTCGGTGTCGGTGTCGGTGTCGGTGTCCGCGTCCGTGTCGGTGTCGGCGTCCGCCGTCGACTGCGCGGTGTCGTCACTGCCAGAACCAGTTTCCCCGACCTCCAGCACGAGACCGGACTGGAAGCAACTGAGTGTACCCAGGAGGGCAAGAAACGAGGACAGGGCAGGCATGACCGCATTGTAGCGGAAGATGCGCCCGGGTCCGTCGACAAGGTCACTGGTCTCCGGGACTGAACAGGACCGGTTCAGTAGGACACGAGTCCCTCGTTCCAGGCGTAGCTGAACTCACCAGTCTTGGGGTCCAGGCTCGCGTAGGCCACCGGTTCCCATTCTCCGTCGCCCAGATCCATCATCAGCACCTCGGCGTGGCCGATCCAGTCCGCCACGTAGCCATAGGAGACCAGGGTGCCGTCCAGATCGGTGACCTGGTCCGACATCAATCCCAAAAGAGAAAGGCAGTCCGGCTCTTCTGACACCAGGACCGCGGCGTTGCGGAGCACCAGGTCAAAGGCGAAATCACACTCCTCGCAGTCGGTCCTGGGTGAACCCGTGTTCTCCAGGTCGTAGCCGATGCGGCAGACATCCTCCCCGTCCCCCTCGTCTGCCACCAGGAAGGCCTCCTCCTGGCCCGCGTAGAGTTCCGAGCCGACAACTGCGCTGCCTTCTCGACCCTTGAGTCCGCTGAGCCCGACAGTGCCACTGTCACCGGAGTCAACGGTTGTGCCGGAGTCAACGGTTGTGCCGGAGTCGACGGTTGTGCCGCTGTCCACCCCAACGGACGTGCAGCCCGGCAGGACCAGGACCAGGGACAGCAAAAACCATCCTCTCGGGGATGCTGTTGAAGCCAAGGGCTCTCTCCCGTTCCGTCGTGTTCGCCGACCCCACCGTAAACCCAGGCGAATCCGTGCGGCAACCCGCTGACAACAGCCTGGCAACCACCGTCTCGCCAGGGCCGGGTCGGCGACCCCTTGCACCAGGCCGGTCAGCTCAACTGCAAGGCCAGCCGAATGGCTGCCTGCATCGAGGCCGGATCGGCAATGTCTCTTCCTGCGATGTCGTCCGCGGTCCCGTGATCGACCGACGTGCGAACCATCGGCAGACCCAGAGTCCAGTTCACGGAGCGCCCGAAGTCCAGAAGCTTCAGCGGTGCCAGCCCCTGGTCGTGGTACATCGCCACCACCAGGTCCACCTTGGCGTCCCATGCCATCCGAAAGGCCATGTCAGCCCCCAGCGGGCCGACCACATCCCACCCCTCTGCCCGGGCGATGTCACAGGCCGGTGCGATCACCTCCAACTCCTCGCGTCCCATCACCCCCTGTTCTCCGGCGTGGGGGTTCAGCCCGCAGACGACCAGCCTGGGTGCGGCCAGTCCCAGTTGATCCCGCAAGGCTCTTCCAGCCGTCCGCACGGTGTGGACCACGAGGTCGCTGGTGATGGCTGCAGGCACCCGGGACAGAGCCATGTGCGTGGTCACCAGCGCCACTCGCAGCCGGCCTCCCACAAAGGCCATGACCGGTCGTGCATCCCCGCAGAGATGGGCCAGGAAGTCCGTGTGGCCACGGTAGGGAAACCCACGGGCGCGAAGACGAGCCTTGTGAATGGGTCCTGTCACCAGGGCCCTGGCCCGTCCCTCGAGACAGGCATCTGTCGCCAGGCGAAGGGCGCGCACCTCGACCGGATCCGGCCCGTTGGGTGGTTCCAGTACCGCCAGGCCCCTGTGGTCCGGTCGGATGGTGTCCACCCTGGGCAGGGACCGAGAGAGGCCTGCCCCGTGGCCAACGATCACCGCGTCCAGGTCCAGGTCCCACAAGGCCTTCTGGGTGACCTCCGCACCAATGCCTTCGGGGTCACCCGGGGTCAGGAGAAGGGGAAGCGCCTCGCCCATCGCTGACTCACTACAACCGAGGTGGCGCCAGCCGGATCTCTACCGAAGAGCGCCGCCGGGCCTGGGTGGCCCAGAGAGCGAGCTCCTGCTCGCCCTTGACGCTCTGAAGTTCCAGCATGAGCTGTTCCCTGGCTTCCTCGTAGGGTGGGATCTCAGCCGGAAGAAGAGCGGCCACCCTCAGGAGAAAGATGCCTCCCGAGGACTCCAGAGGCTCGGTGACCTGGCCTACACCGATGGAAAAGATCGCAGTGTCCATCTCGGGGAGCAACTCTCCCGGGAGGAAGTTTCCGAACTCGGTGTCCAGGGCCGCATAGGGGCTATCTGGGACGTCCGCAGCCACGACCAGCCAGTCCTCACCGGCATCGAGCCGTGCCTTGAGGTCGGCAGCCTTCTGGGCCACCGCCGTCTTCTCCTCCGGAGCGGATTCCGGGCCCCAACGGAGAAAGATGGCCTGGAGCTGACGGGGTCCCTCACCGGCACTCTCGACGTAGCGCTGACGATAGGTCGACGAGAGTTCGTCTTCCGGAATGTTGACCCGGGGAAGGATGACGGTCTGGTTGAACTTCATGAACCGGAGTTGCTGTTCGACCTCGCTCCGGTAGAGCGGCCAGTCCATCCCACTGCGTTCGACCTCGTGCTGGAGCCGCTGCCTGTTGATCCCGTTCTGGCGAGCCACATCGTCGATGGCCCGGTCGAGTTCCTCCTCCGTCACTTCCAGGCCCAGACGCACGACCTCCTGGTCAACCAGCGCCCTGTCGATGAGTTCCTCCAGGACCTCGAGTTCGGCCGCACGACGAGCGGTCTCGCCTTCCAGGGCCCGACCCTCGATGTACTCCGCACCCAGGTCGTAGACCTCGGTCAGCGCGATGACCTCGCCCTCGACGACGGCCGCCACCCGGTCCACCAACTCACGGGCATCTGCAGACCCCACCACGAGGCCCACCAGGATCGGGAGGAAGAGAGCCAAGGGCTACTTGCCGCCCTTCAACTCAAGGCCGGAAGTAGGCGGTGCCCGCAAGCCAGCGTCCATCGGCACGCCCAGGCTCGGGCGACGGACGGCCTTGACCTCGATGGCCTCAAGGGCATCCGAGTCGATGGTGACATCCACGTTGGCGGACAGGCCCTCCACGTACTCGTCGTAGAGCTTCTTGAGCCGCTCGTTCTTGACCTTTCGAAGCACAGAACCCTTCATCTGCTGGAAGGTGCGTTCCACCTTCTCCCGCTTGTTGGCCACCATGAGAATGTTGTAGCCCTCATCGGTGCGGAACACCGGGGAGAGCTGTTCGACCTCCAGGGTGAAGGCCTTTTCGACCAGCATGGTGTCCAGACCAGGCTTTCCTTCTCGTGAGATGAAGCCCAGATCCCCGCCGCGACGCTTGTAGGGATCCTCGGAGAAACGGGCCGCCAGGTCCTTGAACTGGGCCGGGTTTGCAAAAAGTTCCCCATGAAGGCGCTCGGCCTCAGCCTTGGCGTCCTCGTCGCTGCGGTCTTCCTTGACCCGGATGAGGATGCGCTTGACCTGGACCTTCTCCGGGACGACAAACTCGTCCTTGTGGGCTTCAAAGTAGGCCTTGAGCTCCTCCTCGGTGAAGTCCGAGTTGCGCACAGTGCCGTAGACCTCATCTCGGAGCAGGGTGTTGATCATGACCTTCTGGACCTTGGGATCCTTGTCCAGGCCCTTGTCCAATGCCTTCAGGTACAGAACCTTCTCGCTGACCAGGCGGTCCAGGACCTCTTGCTTCTCCTCGCTGCTGAGAACATCCCCTTCCGACGGGGATTTGCGCGCCGCAGCCTGTTCAAACTCGTTCTGGGTGACGGTCACTCCGCCCACGCGGGCCAGGACTTTGCCGTCTCCGTCCTCGGCCGCAGGGGCCTGCTCCGATGGGTTTGTGGCGGCAGCACTGCTGCCATTGTCGGCGCCGTCGCAGGCGCTGGTCAGCCCGAGAAGCAAGACAAACGGGGTGATTCTGAGCATTCCAAGGTCCTCCTGGACCCGCCAGAATGGGGCGGGTGAACGGCCCAGGACCATATCCCCGACCAGAGGAATCGGCTACGGTTCGCCCATGGTCTCAACGGCTGCCAGGACCTCTTGCTTCCCGTTTGCCTCGGGCTGCCCCCTTTTCGTCCACGGTTCAGCGATGAGTCCGCGGCCCCTGGGACGCTGACGGTGCCAAGACGCTCCCTTCGGGCCACCAT
>CAZMNK010000079.1:0-17949 GCA_964567625.1 uncultured Enterobacterales bacterium
CCTGATCGCTCACCAGGATCATCTCTCCTCCGGACTCCCGGACCGCCTGGACCGCTCGTCGCCAGTTCCGCGGCACTCCGACGCTGATGCTGTCGGCGAGGGTGTCGGCCACGGCTTCTCGAGGCGCCCGCGCAGGCCCGGTGTCCCCGCCCGCCTGCCACTCGTTGAAGACGGCCGGTGAACGCTCCGACTGAACCCCCAACAGGCGGGGGAGCCGACGCAGGGTGCCCAGCTGGTGCATCTCCTTGAGGCCCTTCCAGATGCCGGCGATGGTGCAGCCATCCCCCACGCTGACGGCGACCCAGTCCGCTTCTTCGGCCTCGCCCAGCTCCAGGCCACAGGTCTTCTTGCCCTCCACCAGCATCGGGTTCACCGCGGCGTTGCGGTCGTACCAGCCAAAGCGCTCGATGGCCTGGGCACACAGGTCATAGGCCTGGTCATAGGTGCCCTGCACCCGGAACACCGTGGCCCCAAAGACCTGGAGTTGGGCCACCTTGGGGGCCGGCGCCCGGACTGGGACGAAGATGACCGCCGGGGTTCCCAGGGCCGCGCACATCGCTGCCAGGCTCGACGCCGCATTCCCCGTGGAGGCACAGGCCGCTGTCCGCCCCGCCGCCAACACCGCACCCACCCAGCTCGCCCGGTCCTTGAGCGACCCGGAAGGATTGCGCCCATCGTCCTTGAGCCGCAGGCGGTCAAGGCCCAGGCTGTCGGCCAGTCGTGGCGCCTCGACCAGGGGCGTGTCCCCAACCGGTGGCAGGGGAAGAGTCTGGTCCCATGGAATGGGCAACAGGGGCAGAAAACGCCGAATGCCCACGCCGGGCCCCTCCGTCGGGGGCTGAAGAGGCCTGGACACCTCCAAGATGCCCCAGGGCCCACAGGTGGCACAGGTCTTCCGGGCCGGGTCCTGGGTCTCCGAACCACAGACGGTACAGCGCAGTGTCATCTCGATCATGGGAGGCATCGTACGCCTGTGTGGCTGGCACCGTCTGCTCTGCCGTGTTCAAGTTCAGGGGTCTGAATCCGGAGACCCCATGATCCTGGGCCCCACATATGCCGAGATGCGAGACCCCCAACTGCGCGGCGCGTCCTTTCGTCAAGCGGTGCAAGAAGCCGACCTCCTGGACGCCATCAAGTTGCACGACATCCGCTGGGTGGGTGACAACGGCCGGGTCCGTGCGTGGGTGGTCCCCCCCGCCCTCACCGGCGTGGAAGCCCCAATTGCCTTGCTGCTGGGCAACGGCTTTCCCACAGGAGCACACAAGGTGGGCGCTGCCTACTGCTGCGTCATCGAGGACCAGCTCAGTGGTCTGCTGACACCGGGGGACCACACCCTGGTGTTCCCCAGCACCGGCAACTACGGCATCGGGGGCTCCTGGGTCGGACCCAGGATGGGCTACCGGTCCCTGGTCGTGCTGCCGGAGGAGATGAGCGCCGAGCGCTTCGAGATGATCAGAGGATTCGGTGCGGAGGTCATCGCCACGCCGGGCTGCGAGTCCAACGTCAAGGAGATCTACGACGAGGTCTGGCGACTGAAGCAGCGACCGGAGATCCGGGTGCTGAACCAGTTCGAGGCGATGGGCAACTACCGCTTTCACCGGGGTGTGACGGGTCCCGCAGTCGACAGGCTCGCCACCGAACTGGGGTATGACCGGGTGGCGGCCTTTGTCTCGGCCATGGGCTCCGGCGGCACCATCGCAGCGGGCGACCACCTCAAGGCCCAACACGGCACCGCCATAGTGGGCCTGGAGCCGACCCAGTGCCCCACCCTCTACAACGCCGGCTATGGCGGTCACCGCATCGAGGGGATTGGCGACAAACACGTGACCTGGGTCCACAACGTCCTGAACATGGACCTTCTCTGTTGCATCGATGACCACGCCTGCGTCACAGGGCTGCAACTGCTCCAGGAAGGTGCACACTTCGTGGCCGAGGAGCTGGGACTCTCCGACGAGGACATTGCCTGCTGGCGTGACAACCTGGGCGTGAGTGGCCTGTGCAACCTGCTGGGCGCGATCAAGACCGCCAAGGCCCTGGAACTCGGTCGGGACGACCTCATCGTGACCATCGCCACCGATGGCTTTGATCGCTACCCCTCAGTGCTACGGGACCTGGATGAGCGGGTCGGACCCCAGACCAGGGACGTTGCCCTCGCCCGGTTGGAGGCCCTGCAGAGCGTCGGCACCGACTGGGTCCAACAAGGCAATGCCTACCACCGGGAGCGCTGGCACAACCAGAAGTACTTCACCTGGGTGGAACAGCAGCAGCGGACCATCGCGGATCTGGAGGCCCTGAAGGACCAGGCATTCTGGGACGCCCAGGCCGCTCGGATTCCCGAGATCGACGCCCAGATCCTGGCCGCGCGGGCGGGGTGAACGTGCTGCCGGTCCCCGCGATTGATGCCTGGCTTCAGCACCCCACGCCAGGCTTTCTACAGCACGAGATGTTCGCCAGCCTCCTTCGCTGGATGGGTCTGGACAAGGTCCCCGACGAGTTCCCCCTGGACTGGACCGTGGCTGCCCTGGAGATGGCCGGGGTGGAACACGGGCTGCTCAGTGCCTGGTGGGGGCCTGACGGGCCGATGATTTCCAATGACCAGGTCGCGGAGATGGTCGCCCTTCACCCCGACCGATTCACGGGCATCGCCTCCGTTGACCTGCGGCACCCGATGCCTGCAGTCGCCGAGCTTCGCCGGTGCGTCACGGACCTTGGTTTCAAGGGCCTCCGAATCCTCCCCTGGCTCTGGGAGCGGCCGCCCGATCACCGCTGGTACTACCCCCTCTACGCCGCCTGTGTGGAGCTCGGGGTCCCCTTCTGTCTCCAGGTCGGCCATGCTGGCCCTCTGCGCCCCAGCGACCCGGGACGTCCGATCCCCTACCTGGACCACGTGGCCCTGGACTTCCCGGACCTGGTCATTGTCGGTGGCCACATTGGCTATCCCTGGACCGACGAGATGATCGCTCTCGCCACCAAGTACGAGAACGTCTACATCGACACCAGTGCCTACAAGCCCAGTCGCTACCCGGAGAGCCTGGTGCGCTTCATGGCAGGGCATGGCCGGCGCAAGGTCCTGTTTGGCAGCAACCACCCGATGATCCAGCCCGCTTCGGCCCTCGCACAGCTGGATCGCCTTGGACTGGACGACGAGGCAGCGAGGCTGTTCTTGCGGGACAACGCCATTCGCGTCTTTGACCTGGAGAAGCGGCTGGCGTCGTAAATCGAGGGGAGGCAGGCAGGCAGGGGCCGCGCTACCCTGATCTCGTGGTCGGACTCCTTGCCCTGTTCCTTGCCTGCTCGGGCGCTCCAGAAGTGGAGATCCCCACCACTGTGGTCGAGCGATCGGATTTTCGAGTCCAACTGGACATTCCGGGCGAACTCAAGGCCACCGAGTCGATGTCCGTCTCCGTCCCGGACCTGCGGCGCCAGGCCAAGGTCACCTGGATCGTGGACGAGGGAGACCGTGTGGAAGAGGGGGACCTGGTGGTCACCTTTGACGACACGGAGTTGGTGACGGACCTGGTGTCCTCGCAGACCAGCTGGGAGATCGCGACCACCAAGAACAACCAGAAGCGGGCCCAGCTCAAGGTCAGGCTCAAGGACCTGGAGAACGCCGTCGTCCGCGCCCGGCTCCACCTGGAGCGGGCCCAGATGAAGGTCACGGACTCGGAGACCGTTCCGAGAGTCGACCGGGAGAGCGCCCGGATCGACGTGAGGGAATCCACCCTGGAGGTCGAGCGGGCTGAAGCAGCCCTGGAATCCGCTCGACTGGAAGGCGAGGCCGAGCTCCACTTGTTGAAGCTGGAGGCAACCCGTGAGCAGGCCAAGGTGGATGCTGCCAGGCGCCGCCTGGAGCAGACCAAGCTCTATGCACCCGCCAGCGGGCTGGTCATCAAACCCCGGGTCTGGAAGGGGGGCTCCAGGGGTCCCGTGGTCGCCGGGGACAGCATCTGGAGCGGCGCGAACATCATCGAGTTGCCCGACCTGGCCGAGATGGAGGTCCAGGCCTGGGTCCACGAGGTGGATGCCGCGAAGATCGCCTCGGAGATGCCCGTCACCGTGGTCATCGATGCCTTTCCTGAACCGGAGCGAATCGGCACCGTCTCCAAGGTTGCCGACCTGGCCGTGGAGCGAGAACGCAACAGTGACATCAAACACCTCGAGGTCACCATCTCCCTGGCCAAGACAGACCCCGTCATGAAGCCAGGGATGACCGTGCGTGGTGAAGTCCTGCTGGAGATTGTCCCCGGTGTACTCAGCGTCCCCCTGGAGGCGATTGTCGTGACTCCCGAAGGCGCGAACTCGGTCCACGTCAAGGACGGGGGCGGCTGGCGGCGACAGCTCGTCCAGCTGGGCCCCAGCAACCACACCCACGTCGTCGTCAACTCCGGAATGGTGGAGGGGCAGGTCATCGCCCTGATCGACCCCTCTGAGTTGGAGGATGTCGGTGCCCCGGGCGAAGGTTCTGGTGGCTCGGGCACGGCAGTCGCGGGAGAGCCCTGACCCCATCAATGTGGTCGACACTCCGAGACCTGACCCTCGAAGGGCTCGATGGCCTGGCCGCACACCGGGTGCGCTCGATGCTCTCCACCCTGGGCATCCTGTTTGGCGTTGCAGCCATCATCGGCATCCTCTCCATCGGGGAGGGGGCCCGGCGCGAACAGGAGCGCATGATCTCCCAGCTGGGCATCCTGAACTTCCAGATCCAGGCCCGAGATCTGGACGAGGAGGACGACGACACCCGCAAAGAGATCCTGCGCAAGTCTCAAGGCCTTTCCCTGCGCGACGTGGAGGCACTCCAGGTGGAGCTCCCGGACGCCCAGCACATCGGGGGAATGGTCGAGATCAACGTGAAGGACATCGTCCCCCGTCCCCCAGAAGGCGCCAAGATCAACGTGATGGGTGCGCAGCCGTCGTACCTGAAAGGCACCAACCTGGTGTTGATCTCCGGGAGACGGCTCACCGCTCTCGATGAAGAACGAGTCACTCAGGTGGCACTGGTGGGCCGGACTGTCGCCCGCGACATCTTCAGAACGGAGAACGTGCTCGGTAAGCGCCTGCGGCTGGGAAGTGTCTGGGTGACGATCGTCGGCATCGTCTCGGATGCCGCGGGTGAACAGGACATCACCATCGAAGGAATCGATCTGCGGGATCGCAACCGAGACATCATCCTGCCCCTCCGATCCGCGAGGCTGCGCTTCGATCGAAAGGACCAGGCCCCGGAGCTGGACGAGATCCAGGTGGCGGTCGGATCCCCCGGTCACGTCCTTGGCCACTCCATGCTCGCCAGGGCCATCGTGGATCGACTCCATCGAGAACAGCCGGACACCACCTGGGTCGTGCCCATCGAGTTGCTGACCCAGTCCCGGGAGCAGCAGCGGATCTTCAACCTGGTGATGGGGCTGATCGCAGGCATCTCCTTGTTCATCGGCGGGATCGGCATCATGAACATCATGCTGGCGAGTGTCCTGGAGCGAACCCGGGAGATCGGCATCCGGCTGGCAGTCGGCGCAACGCCCTGGGACATCAGGATGTTGTTCCTGAGTGAAGCGAGCCTCATCAGCCTCCTGGGAGGCATTCTGGGTGTCGGTGCTGGCTACGGGATCAGTGCCAGCGTCGCCGCCTTCACCGGGTGGACCACCGCGGTACCGGTGTGGGCCGTTGCACTGGCCGCGTTCCTGAGCATGGCCGAGGGCGTGCTCTTCGGGCTCCTGCCAGCCCAACACGCGGCAAGACTGCCCCCGGTGGTGGCGATCCGAAACGGCTGACGTCCCCTGTCAGTCGACCAGTGAGCCTTCGATCCGACGGAGTTCCAGCAGCGACTGTTGGAGGTCTATCTGGACCTGGAGAAGCACCAACTGCGCTGCGTCCAGGTTCTCCAGGGAGCGAATGGCGTCTCGTGTGGAGCCCTGCCCCTCCTGAAGCAACTCCCAGTCCGCATCCAGTGCAGCCTGCGCAGCCTCCACGGTCTGCTCGGAGAGCGCCACCCGGGAGCGATCCCGACGGACTGCACGGACCCCGTTCTGCACCCGAAGGACGAGGTCCTGTTCGGCCGCCTCCAGGCCCAGCAGGGCGCTCTGTTCGGCCAGCCTGGCTCGACTCGCCGTGGACCGAGGACTGCGGGCCGGAAGAGGCAGGGACAGGTCCAGGCCCACCGCCCAGCTCGGATACGACCCCTGAAGAGACTGGCTGCGAGCGTCCGATGCCACCGTGGAATTTCCGCTGAAGCCCATCGAGCCGACCAGGTCCAGGGCGGGCAGGGCGCTGTTCATCGCCACCTGGCGATCCAGACGAGCCTCCTGGGCACGAAGGCCCGCCAGCAACCAGGGAACGTTGCGGGCCCGAGCCTGCTGAAGAGAGGCCTCTACGGCCGGTTCAAGTTCCGGTACCTGGGGCAACTCGGTGGGCACGAGGGGCTCATCCCGAGACAGGTCACGGCCCAAGAGCCGTGCCAGCTGCGACTGGGCTGCCTCGAGATCCGCGGTGGCCACGACCTCGGCCTGCAGCGCGACCCCCAGGGCCCGCTGGACCTGGAGCACGTCACCGGAGCCCGCATGGCCTTCCTCCAAGCGCTCTTTGGTGTCTTCCAGCTGGCTGCGGGCGACCTCCACCGAGCGACCTGCCAGGTCCAGCCCCTGCCCACTGGAAACCAGGTTCCAATAGGCTCCGGACACCTCGACGAGCAGGTTCTCCTGTGCCCGTCTCCAGGCCAACAGGTGCTGGTCGAGCCCAAGCCTGGCGCGGGTCCGATCCTCCCACGAGACGGGCCCGGCTCCCGAAAGCAGCGGCTGGGACAGGCTGACCCCGGCCCAGGTATTGGTCGTGACGCTGGTCTTTTCCAGAGCCGAGTCACTCTGGCTCTGGTCCGCCTGCCAGCTGAGCGAGGCGGAACCTCCTCCGGGCAACTCCTGCTGCAGACCAATGGACCAGCCCGCACTGCCCGAGGTCACCACGTCGTTCTCATCCACGTCATTGCTGGGCGAAATGTCTCCGCCCCAGAAGATTCCCACCGACAGATCGGGGTCATAGTTGCCCTGGACCTGGACCAGCAGCCTCTCTGCCCGCTCCAACTCCAGTCGGGCCTGCTGCAGTTCCAGGTTCTGAGTGAAGGCCACTTCCAGAGCGTCCTTGAGACTCAATTCCAGTGCCCATCCAGGCGCCAGGACCAACCAGCATGCCAACACCAGAACCCCCTATCCTCGTGATAGGCCAGCCAGGTGAACAACCACTGGGTCATCCACGCGACATCTCTGGTTCGGGAGTACCCGATGGGCGAGGGCACGGTGCGTGCCCTGGCGGGCGTGGACCTCCAGGTCGCCCAGGGTGAATTCGTCGCGCTGGTGGGTGCCAGCGGCTCCGGCAAGTCCACCCTGTTGGGCATCCTGGGGTGCCTGGACTCTCCTTCCTCGGGGACCTACCGGCTGGATGGCCAGGCCGTCGAGGACCTGGATGCGGCCTCTCTGGCCAAGGTGCGCAATCGTCGCATCGGGTTCGTCTTCCAGGCCTTCAACCTGTTGCCACGTCTGCGGGCCGATGAAAACGTGGCGCTGCCCCTGCGCTATGCGGGACTCCCCACCGCCCAGCGGCTGGTTCGTGCCCGAGCAGTGCTGGAACAGGTGGGGCTCGGAGACCGCGTCCACCACACCCCCGCCGAGTTGTCTGGCGGACAGTGCCAGCGTGTGGCCATTGCACGGGCCCTGGCGACGGATCCTCGCCTCTTGCTGGCCGACGAACCGACGGGCAACCTGGACTCCAGGACTGGCGAGGAGATCCTCGGCCTCTTTCGCACCCTTCACGCCGGGGGACGGACCATCGTGATGGTGACCCACGACGAGGCGGTTGCGGCAAACGCCGACCGGCAGGTTCGCCTGGCCGACGGCCTGGTGGTGGACTGTTGAGAACAGCGTTCTTGCCGAGATCACGGGTTTCCAGGGAGCGTGGGAGACCCGGATCACCAGGGCGAAAAAAGACGGCTGTCACTCTTTCCTGGCCGGCTGACGTCCTGAAGTCGATCCGCACAGGACCCCAATCGCAATAGAGTCGCAATAGCAATAAAACAACAATCGAACTCCAGTCGCGTTAATTGACCACCGTGCTTCCCTTCGTGCTGGTCATCGCTGCCATCCTGGCCCTGGGCGTCGGGCCCGCACTCTCCGAGATGGCCGGGCTCAGGAGCCAGGCGCGAGTCCTGGTGGACGGGCTGGGACTGACCCTCGTGGTCGGCCTGTGCCTGTTGCACATGGTGCCTCATGCCCTGGAACACGGCGGGCTCTTCGCGGAACTCGGGCTGGCGGGAGGGATCGTCCTGCCCATCCTGGGGAGCCGCGGCAGCGGCAAGACGAAAAGCTGGCGTTGGGGGCTCGGGCTGCTCGCCCTTCACGCCGCACTGGACGGGTCGGCACTGGCCCTGGTCGGCTCCGAGGCCCATGGAGCCCTGGGGCTGGCCGTGATCGCCCATCGGCTTCCCATCGGGTTCTTCGTGTTCGCCGCTGCGGTCGAGGCCGTTCCCGACCGCTCCGGTTGGCGAGCAATTGCCGTCCTGGCGGCCGCCACGCTTGTGGGCTTCGTACTGGGGGTCCCTGTGGACCTGCCCTGGAAAGCCTCAGCCTTTCTGGAGGGCCTGGTGTCCGGCTGGCTGCTGCACATCTGCCTGCAACCAGGTCCCTCCACCGCTTCCGAGGAGCGAGCAACACGGCACTCGATCCGTGGCGGGGCCATCGGGGCCCTGGTCGGTCTCATCGCCCTCCTCGGATTCGGTTGGCTCAGCGCCAGGCAGCCCGGACTGCAGCACGTCGCAGAGACCAGCGGGATCTTCCTGGCGTTGGCCCTGACCTGTGCCCCGGCCCTGCTTGTGGGCATCTTGTTGGCGGGGACCCTCCACGCTCTCGTTCCCACACCCCTTGCCCGACGGCTTCACCTGGACGACGCAAACGCTCCCTTGAGCCCCGAGTCCCTGGCCCTCACCGTGCCCCTGCTGGGGGTTCCCCTCACCCTGGTGCGTCTTCTCGGGGCCGCCTTCCTGGCACTTCTGTCCTGGGGTTTTCCGACAGCGACGTCACCAGCAGATTCCACATCTCCGGACCCCGTGGAGACTCCCCACCCGTTCTCCGTCCGGCTTCGCGGCGGCCTTCACCAGGCCCTGACCCGGCGATTCGACCGGGTCCTTCCCTGGTTCCTGCTTGGCCTGGTCGTTGCCGCCCTGGCCCAGGTGCTCCTTGGCCCGGAACCCCTTCGCAGTCTGCCCACGGCACTGCAGGTTCCCCTGCTGGCACTGCTCGGCCTCTCCGTCTGCGCCTCTCCAACGAGCGCCACCCTCCTGGCCACGGTGGCCCTTCACAAGGGGAGCACACCGGGGGCCGCGCTGGTCTTCTTGTGGGCTGGTGCTTCCTGGCGGTGGCCGTCCTCCAGGACGCCGCCGATCCCGAAGAAACACCGCCACCAGGCCCGGGGAGCGTTGGTCTTCGGCGTTGCCATGGTGCTGGGCTGGACCCTGGACGCTCTCCCGGTGACAACCGGCCCCCTGCCCGAAGCCTGGCAGACGATGACCCCCACCCCGGTGACCGTTGGTGCCCTCGGCTTCCTGGGGCTGATGGCCCTGTCCTCGCTGTTCCGGCAGGGACCCCGTGGCCTGCTCCGTCCCATGTTTTCCCCCCGAGTCCCCCCTGTTCAGGGCCCTGTGTCGGGTTCCAGTCCCCTCTCCTGAGGAAGAAGCAATGACGACCCCATCATCCGCCGTCCAGGAGGAGCTGAGACAACAGATCCGGACGCTCGGCCTGCGAGCCACCGGTTCCCGGCTGGCCGTCCTTCGACTGCTCCACGAGCTTGCGCGTCCCACCACCCACGCCGAACTGATGGCGCTCCTGGAGCCCGCCGGGTGGGAAGGTGCCACCATCTACCGGGTGCTCTCGGACCTGTCGGACTCCGGCATTCTCCGCCGCATGGACCTGGGAGATCACGTCTGGCGTTTCGAGCTCAACGACCCCTGCCGAAGAGTCCGCAATGACCACGCTCACTTCATGTGCAGCGACTGCCACAAGGTGGTGTGCCTGCCAGAGTTGGAGTTGCGGGGGATCGGTGGTCAGCGTCTCCCGGAAGTCCTCCAGGGCGGGGACCTGCACCTCAAGGTCACCGGCCGATGTGGCCAATGTGCCGCCACCACCAGGGCCTGAACCTCCTTTCGGTCGCCTTCTCGGTACTCCCCTCACCTTGACAGCAGCCCCCTACAAGGCAACCTTGCGCCGATGCCGGTGACCCTCTGGATCTCCCTGCTTCTCACGGCCCATGCCCATCGACCCCACTCGGTGGTCACGGCCATGGCCCTTGCGCCCGATTTTGAGTCGTCTGGCACCGTCTGGACCGTCATGGATCCCCATGACATCTCCCAGCCAATGCGTTCCACCGACCACGGCCGACACTGGGACTTCGTCGGGGGAGCCCCGATGGACGACGAGTTGGTGGGCGCCGCCTTCCAGGGGGACACCCTTCTGCTGATCGGTCGAGACGGGACCCTGTGGTCCACTGCCGACGCTGGCAACTCCTGGACTTCCGAGGAGGTGCTCACGAGTACCCTGGCCGAGTCCTTGACCATCGATGGTGACCAGGTCGTCATCGGAACCCGCGCTGGCATCACTGTGGGCACCCCAGGGAGTGCCTTCGAGGTGATCGGGCCGGAGAACGGCTGGCCCCAGGTCGAGGCCAGCAGCACAGATCCCGACGCAGGTGTTGCGGTCAACGACCTGGGAGCGGTCTGGCGCACCGACGATGGCTGGCTGAACCTGGTCCGCATCAAGGACCATCCACAGGGCCTGATCTTCTACGACGCAGCCCTGGTCGACGGGTCGGTCCTGGCGGGCACCGACAGCGGCAAGGTCGTTCGCTACGAGGTCGTCGCCGATCGCTGGGAGGACTGCGCGTCATTGCCCAAAGACAGCTCAGAGACCTATGCCAACGATGTCATCAAGGTGGACGGAACCCCCGACGGACGGGTGATCGTCGCCACCGCGCGAGAGGCCCTGTTCGTCAGCAGCGATGCCTGTGACTCCTGGGAGAAATGGGACAGCCAGGTGGTTCCCGTCTTCGGGGGCATCGGAAACGCCACGACCGCCGAAGAGGGCTTCACCGAAATCCACGCGCTGGGTGAACGGGCAATCGTCGGGGGCTTCAGCGGTATCGCCACCGCCCAGGAAGAAGGCGGCGACTGGACCGACGCGAAGCTGATCCCCGGAGACTACTGCCGCGGCATCGCCTTTGCGCCTCGCTGGCCCGAGGATCCGCGCATCTTCGTGGGGGCCTATGGCGGAGGCGTGTGGTGGACGGACAACGGTGGGGCCAGCTGGGAGGGCTCTGCAGTCGGACTGGACGGTGTGTACAGCTATGACGTCCAGCCTGCAGCGAACCTCCTCCAGACCGGCGTCGTCTACTACAGCGGTTCCAACAACCCCTACCGCAGTGACAACGACGGCAAGAGTTGGGACCGGTTCGAACTGCCGATGGACCGGGTCCGGTTGTTTCGACCCTTTGGCACCCGGATCTACGCCCTGGGCGAGGACCAGACCGACGCCGTGTACGGCCAGGTGGCCTACAGCGACGATGGTGGCGTGGTGTGGGTGGAGTTCCCTGGTGGTCTCTACGATGAGATGCAACGAGCGGCCCCACGAGACATCCAGGAAACCTCGCTGGACGGCAACAACATGCTGCTCATCGTGGTCGACAGCCCGGCCGGCATCCTGGCGAGTTTCGATGCCGGTGCTTCGTGGAGCACCCTTTTTGCCGGCGAGAAGGAGACCGCGGCAGGGGGCACCGCCTGGCCCCAAGGCGACCCCACACGGCTGGTCTTCGCCGCGCCCACCACCGGGGTGATCTTCAGTGAGGATGAGGGGGAGACCTGGACCGATGCCAGCTCTCCACCCACGGGGCGCCCCCGCCACATGACCCAGGCCGACGACGGGACCCTGCTCCTCTCCACGAGGGACGGCCAGATCTGGACAAGCGATGACGGTGGAGACATCTGGGAGCCGGTGGGAGCCCCCATCAAGCCCGCCATCTTCGACCTGGTCGCCGGGCCGGACTTCGCTTCCCACGGGGCAGTCCTGGTCGGTACCCAGGCCGGGCCCTACTGGTCCCTGGACCGTGGCGAGACCTGGGCCCCCCTTCCCCGCTATGAACGCTACGAGGACCACAGCGTCCACTTCGAGTGCTGGCGCGGCGGGGTCGAGGACCCCAGTGACCCCTGTGGAACCTATTCGGACACCTCTGACGGCTTTGGTGGAGGCTACGCCCTGGAAGTCGGCGATGTCCTCTTCTTCACCTTTGAGGGACACGAATTCGCAATCCTGGGCACCCAGGACGGCGACGGCACCGTGAGCGTCCAGGTCAACGACGAGGTCCTCGACCCCCTGGTCGCCGACGGCAGCAAGCTCCGCGTCTCCGGACTGGAGACCGGTTGGAAGGACGTCATCCTGGTTGTCGAAGATGCCGGCTCGGAGGGATTTCGAATCGACCTGATCGAAACCTTCGGGGAGGGCGAGCGCATGCCTGTCGGAGACGCGGACACAGGCGGACCCGAGGACACAGGCATTCCCTGCTCCGGTGACTGCGGCTGCCGAGGAGGCGATGGCCCGGCCTGTAGCCTGCTGATCCTGCTGCCCCTCTGGTGGCGACGCCGGGGTTGGCGTTGACGGTACTGGCCCTGGCTCTGGGACTCCTGACGGCCTGCTCTGGCGAGGACCCGGACTGGTGTGCCGAACGGGAGGACGATGGGGACTGTGACGGGGTCCCTGACGCCTCGGACCGTTGCCCGAACAGTGCCACGGACCAGTACACGGATCGCCTGGGGTGCACACCGACCCAGGCATCAGGATGCAGCATTCGAGCCCTGGCCCCGGCCGACGGAGCCTCCTCGGAGGGAGAGATACTGTTCCGCTGGGAGACGGACTGCGACATCACGCTCCTGCAGTTCTCCGATGACCCCGGGTTTCCCTCCGGGGCCACCACCACCCGGATTCGCACCACTGCAACCGAGTACGCCACAGAGCCTGGTGGACTCTACTGGCGCCTCGAGGCCGGGCTGAACGGAAGCTCGGCCGGAGCCACCACCCCACCCAGGGCGCTGCAGTGAACGCCCTCCTGTTCAGCATCGGACTCGCCCTCGGCGCCACCGACGATCAGGGCGAGTGCCTCGACGCCGGCACCCTGTTCACCAACATCACCAACCAGGCCGGGGTCCGTGCCTACGGAAACAGCAAGGGCGTGACCCTGAATGACCTGGATGGCGATGGCGATCTGGACATGTACGTGGCCAGCGCCCCCTCCCGCGTAGAAGACGCCCTGTGGCTCTCGGGAGAGTCGCTGGTCTACCTGAGCGAGTTCGCCGAGACCGGCGAGCTCACCTTTGCCGAGGTGGGCCACGAGTGGGGACTGGACGACCTGTGCGAGGACCGCTCCCCGATGTTCGGAGACCTGGACAATGACGGTCAGGGCGACCTGTACGTGACGGTCAATGGCCGCAACCTGTTCTACCGAAAACAGGCCAGTGAAGCCGAGCCATTCCGGGACATCACCGCCCAGGCAGGCGCAGCAGGGCACGTCGGCTGGGGACACCAGGGTCACCTGTTGGACTACGACCGCGACGGCTTCCTGGATGTGTTCTTCACCAACGGTCCCGAGGACGGATCCGGGGTGAACAGCCTGTTGTGGAACCAGGGCGACGGCACCTGGATGGAGACCACCACAATTGCCGGTGTCGGAGGCACCCCTTCCGGAAAGGGGACCTGTGTGCTCGATGCCGACGACGATGGATGGCCGGACATCTTCGTCACGACCGGCCGCGAGTACCCAAACCAGCTCTACATCAACCAGCGAGACGGCACCTTTGAGGACCAGGCCGCACTCTGGGGTGTGGAGGATCCAGAGCACCGCTTCGGGGTGGGAACGGTCTGCGAGGACCTGGACAACGACGGGGACGTCGACATCCTGCTGATCACCCACGACCAGGTCTACGGAGGAAACCAGCTCCTGGAGAACCGCGGAGGGCGCTTCATCGACATCGGGGTGGCCTCGGGCCTGGGGGAATGGATCGACGGCCACGGCTCGGACATCGTGGACATCGACCTGGACGGGTACCAGGACATCGTGCTGTCCGGCATCAAGACCCCGCCCTATGTCTTTCGAAACAACGGGGACATGACCTTCTCTCGGCTCTGCAACGGGGCCGGGATCACGGCCGAGGAGGGGGTGACCTGGAGCGTCGTCGCCGGGGATCTTGACCAGGATGGCTACCCCGAGATCCTGGTCAGCCATGGCCTGGGAAGACGGCCCAGGGACAACGAGCTCTACCAGAACCTGGGAGGCGAGAGTCACTGGCTCAAGGTCGAGGTCCAGGGAACGACTCACAATCCCAGCCAGCTTGGGGCCAGGGTCCGGGTCACAGGCGCAGGCATGACCCAGACCCGCTGGGTCGGAGACTGGTCCAGTTTCGACAGCCAGGGACCCTTGACCCTGACCTTTGGCCTGGGCAGTGCAACCGTGGCCGATGAGGTCGAGGTCACCTTTACAGACGGAACCTCGGTGACCACCTCGAACGTGGACGCCAACCAGGTCCTGAGCGTGATCGAGTCCGCCTCTCGTTCCGACGACGACTCCGATGGGGTCCCCGATGAATGGGACAGCTGTCCCGGCACCCGGCTGGGCTGGCGAACCGATGGCGCAGGCTGCACCCTGGGCCAGCGCTCGGGCATCGGCCTGGCGCTCTCCGAGCCTGCCCAGGATGCCGTCCTTACCGGCCCCCCCACCTTTTCCTGGAGTGCCTCCACCGAGGCGAGTGCTGTCGTGCAGATCAGCCTGGACGGCACCTTTGGTCCCGCAGGTCGCCTGGACCTGGGACCCGCTTCTGAGGCCTCCTACACCCCCACAGACTCCGAGTGGGCCGAGGTCCTGGCCGCCTCCGACGGCAGCAGAGCCCTGCTCTGGCGGGTCGTGGCCTACACGCCGGACGGGGCCGAGGGGCTGACAGATCCCCGGCGTTTCCATGCCGCCCTCCACACCAACCTGGTGCGGGTGCCCCAGGGGGTCAACATCTTCGAGCCTGCGCACATTGTGTTGGGCCTCAACGAGCCGGTGACCTGGTGGAATGACAGCGTCTCGGCAGGAAACCTGCAGAACGAAATCCACGACATCAGCCTGGTCGCGCCCGATGGTCTCGTGGTCGGAAACCTGCACGAACTCAACGGAGCGGGCTTTTTCACCACCTCCTTCGACCAGGTCGGCACCTACAGCTTCATCTGCCACCGGCACAGTGGACCTGGCACCCATGGGGATCACGCCATGGAAAGCCCGGTTCATCTCTACGCCGAGGGTCCATACCGTTGCATGGCGGGCACCGTAAGCGTGGTCGAATGACCGCCGGGTTGCTTCTGCTGGGTACGGCGTTGGGCCAGGGCCTGGACGCACTGCCGTCCCTGGTCGGGCCCGGCCAGGACCAGGGCTGCACGGTGGCCAGGCCTGTCGGGGACCTGGACGGAGACGGCCTGGGTGACCTGGTGGTGGGCTGTCCCTACGACGACAGCGCTGGCCACGAGGCCGGGGCCGCCTATGTCGTCCTCGACGTCGCCAGTGTGGGTCCCTACACCCCGCTGACGGAAGCCGGCGTCCAGCTGTTGGGCGAGGAGGCCCAGGACCACGCCGGCTGGGCGGTGGCCAGCCCGGGGGACTTTGACGGAGACGGCACCGACGACCTGGCGGTCAGTGCCCCGGAAGCCTCCACGGATCTGCCCGCGGCAGGCAAGGTCTACCTGCTGCTCGGCAACCAGTTCGAGGATGGAGGACTGGGCTCGGCCGAGATCCTGCGAGGCGGCACGGAGTGGGGCCGCATCGGTGAGCGTCTGTACGGACCCCAGGACCTGGACGGCGACGGCTTCGGCGACCTGCTTATCGGGGCGCCCTATGGCACCCCAGGAGGCGGAGTGGCCGCCGGCTGGCTCGCTGTCATCCATGGAGGCGAAAACGCGCCGGGTCCAGGCGTGCTCAGCATCGATGTGCAGCCGGGCGGTTCCACCACCACCACCGCCAATGCTGCCTGGGTTCACGAGGCCGGTGAGACCTTTTTCGGACGCGCGGCACTGACGCTGCCTGACCAGACCGGCGACGGTCTCCCCGAGTTGCTGGTGGGGGCCCCTGGCCTGACCCAGTTGGAAGGAGCAGTGGGGAGCGACCACCCGGATGGGGACCATCCCACCGGCACGCTCTTCGTCTTTGCCAGCCGCGACTCCGCGGAGGTCCTGGCACAGCCCGTCACCAGCGCAGCGGACGCCATGGGGGTCGTGGGCGGGGATGTCCCTGGCGATGCCTTGCCCTGGGTCCTCTCCGCAGGCCCCGCAACATCTGTCGTACTCGGTGCTCCCCAGGCCCACGACGGGGCTGGCCTGGTGGCACTCGTCACCACCCTGGCCGGCGAGGGCCTCCTGACCGACCGTGCTGCCGCCATCCTGACCGGTGACAAGCCGGGCACCCTGCTGGGCTGGTCCCTGGCGGGAAGCCGTGGACAGTTGGTCGATGACAACCAGATCTGGATCGGCCAGCCGGGATGGGACGGGGGCACAGGACGGCTCTTGGCGGTGGCGCCGGGAAGCGGAGAGGCCCTGGCGGAATCCCGTGCCGTTGCCGTGATGCCTGGCTGCTGGCCGGGTGCCCAGGTGGGATTCGACATCGGCAGGGGCTCTCTGGACGCCCAGGGTGCTGCGAACGACTGGTACACGGTCACGGCCCCCTACGCGTCGATCAACGCCCCTCGGGACGGCCTGGTCCTGATCATGGACGGAGCCTCCATGCCAACGGCCATGGCCACAGTCTGTTCCGAGGCAGAGGACTCCGGGGGCAGTGCCACCGTGGACCTGGACGGCGATGGTTTTTCCGACCCCGAGGACTGTGACGACGGTGCCGCCTGGCGGAACCCGGGCGCCTCCGAGGTCTGCGGGGACAACGTCGACGACGACTGTGACGACGCTGTGGACGAGGACTGTGGCGAGCCTGTCGGGGATTCCGGACGCTGTGGGGTCAGTGGACCCGCCTCGTTCCTGCCGGTCCTGTGTGCTCTGGGCCTGGTCGCCACTCGACGACGCCGAGAATCGGCCCACCCTGGCGCGAGAAGCACCGCTTCCCTGGATGTCCGGATTCCCATGCGCTGGAGAGGCTCACTGCCCCTGGTCCTCCTGGCCCTTCCGAACCCGGCACAGGCCACCGACATCGAGACCGTGACCACGGCCAAGCTCTGGGGCACTGCCACCATGGAGTACCTCCATGGCCCGGTGATCGCCGGGGACTTTGACGGAGATGGGCAACCGGACCTGGCCATCGCCAATTTCCAGGGGACCTCGCTCTACCACAGCGCCGGCGAGGTCCACCTGCTTCCAGCCAACCAGGCCTCTGGCGAGGTGAGCCTGTTGAGTGCCCCGGTCCAACTCATGGGCGGGGCGGAACACGACTACTTCGGAATCTCCGTGGCCCGTGTGCCCGGCACCATCGATGGGATCTGGGTGGGGGCCGATCGGACCGGGCTGACGAACCGGGAAGAGGGCCAGGCCATGCTCTACCTGGAGCCCATGGGTGAACTCGGACTTCGACTCCCGGAAGAGGCGGACCTCATCCTCACGGGGGACAGTTCCTGGGACGCATTCGGACGGGTGATCGCCGTGGGGGACTTCGACGGCGATGGGCTGCCGGACACGGCAATTGGCGCCCCCCAGAGAGATGCCCCGTCGAAAGACTCCCCAGGTCGGGTCTGGCTGATTCACGGCGAGTCAGGAAACCTGACGGGGGCCCTGCAGGTCTCCTCGGTCGCCACCGCCGAGTTGGATGGTGCCACTCCAAGCGCCTTTCTGGGCTGGCGGCTGTTGTCCCCGGGCGACCTGGATGGGGATGGACGGGATGACCTCGTGGTCGGAAGCCTGGGCGACGCTC